>NZ_LAJE02000388.1 GCF_000970465.2 Devosia insulae DS-56 | reverse complement strand
CCTAAACATGGGGAGGGAGACCAAAACACTGCTATCGAGGCTATCGTCTCCCTACCCATGTTTAGGGGGAGGGATCAAGGGTGGGGGTCCACAGCCACCGGCGTATCAGCCTGCGGGAGCGCTTTACACCAGCACGTCGTTGGCCACCACGGCATCGGCCAGCGTGGTGCGATCGAGCACTTCGCGGGTGGCAATGGTGACACGGGCGAAGACGTGGCGGATTTCGCAGCTCGACTCTTCGGCGCAGTCGACGCAGCGGCGGTAGGCGATCTTCGAAAGGCATGGCAGCGGCGCGATCGGTCCGTCGATCAGCCGCAGCACTTCGCCGAACGTCACCTGCTCGGGGGCGCGCAGCAGCACATAGCCACCGAGCCGGCCGCGGCGGCTCATCACGATGCCGGCCCGCTTCAACTCAAGCAGGATCTGCTCGAGGAATTTTTTGGGGATCGACTGGCCACGCGAAATCTCCGAGATCATCAGCGACTCACCGGCCGGGATCTTGGTCAGGGCCACCAGCGCCCTCAGCGCGTATTTTGCCTTCTGCGAAATCATCGCGGGCGGAATCCGGAACGACCGCCAACTCGGCCGTTAGTCTTGGCTATAGCGCTCCCGGCGTGAACAAACCATTGCATCCTGCGACGTGGGGCTATGCCTTCTCTTCTTCAGTGACCGGCGGAGGAACTTCCGGGTTGAACGGGGTGCCGGGCGTAGTAGCCGGCTTGTCGGGACGTGGCAGCACAGACTCGGGCGGCATCGGCGCCTCTGCCACGACATTCTCGGCCGGTGCATCGAGCGCTTCAAGCTCGGCGATATCCTCGGCTTCCACCGCCTCGGGGTCGGGTTCGGCCGGCGCCTCAAAAGTCTCCTCGGGCACCTCGAAAGCCTCGTCGGGCTCCTCGCCATAGGCCGAGACCAGGGCCGGCGGCGCGGCCGGGCCGCCGTCGGCGTGCTGCACTTCGGCCTGCGCCGCCTCGATCGCCTCGGCGAGCAGGTTCGGGTCGGACGGCAGTTTCGGCGTCGTCGCAGCGGCCGCGGCGACCAGCGGCGCCAGCACCGACTCGACCGCATCGGAGGCGGTGATCTCGGCCACTGCCCTGCTGTCGCGGTTGATCACATCGACCATGCCGAGGCCGATCTCGCGCTCGCCCAGGATCACCACGTCGGCGCCGAGCGTCTTCAGGTGCGTCTCTTCCTCATCGGAATGGGCGCGCGCCACGATCAGCACCTTGGCGTTCTGCTTCCGCGCCTGTTCGACCGCCTGCCCCGCTTCGAAGGCATTGGGGATGGCGATCACCACCGTGCTCGCCCCAGCGACATTGGCGAGGCTCAGCACTTTTGAAGCCGCGGCGTTGCCGACCACCACCTCGATGCCCAGCGCCCGCGCGGCGTTGACGCGTCCCTCGGCGTCTTCGACCACAAGGAACGGCGTCTTCGCCTCGAGCAGCGCTTCACCCACCACCGAACCGACCCGCCCAAACCCTACAATGATGACGTGGCCCGACTGCCCGGTGGGCACCTGCGTCGCTTCGGTCTCCTGCGGCACGTCGGGGGCGGCGGCGCGCGGCACGCTGGCCACCAGGTCCGGCTCAGTGCGTTCCGCCGCGGCGGCAACCACCTCCGGCCGGCCAAAACGGCTCTCCAGCGCCGGACGCAGCAGGTCGAGCACGAAGAAGATCAGCGGGTTGAGGATGATCGAGATGATCGACCCGGCGAGGATCAGGTCGCGCCCCTCGACCGGCAGGATGCCGAGCCCGACGCCGAGCGCCGCGAGGATGAACGAGAACTCGCCGATCTGCGCCAGGCTCGCCGAAATGGTCAGCGCCGTGCCCACCGGGCGCCTGAACGCCACCACGATCAGGAAGGCGAGGATCGATTTGCCGAAAATGATGATGAACACAGTCGCCAGCACCGGCAGCGGATCGGTGACGAGGATCATCGGATCGAACAGCATGCCGACGGCGACGAAGAACAGCACCGCGAAAGCGTCGCGCAGCGGCAGGCTTTCCTGTGCCGCGCGGTGGCTGAGCTCGCTTTCGGAGAGGATCATGCCGGCAAAGAACGCGCCGAGCGCCAGCGACACGCCGAAGAGGTATGCCGCGCCGGCGGCGACGCCCAGCGCGATCGCCAGCACCGCGAGGCGGAACAGTTCGCGGCTGCCGGTATGGGCAGTGTAGTGGAGAATGAACGGGATCACCCGGCGCCCCACCACCAGCATGAAGCCGACGAACGCGGCGAGCTTCACCAACGTCACCGCCAGGATGCCGAAAATATCGAGATGGATGCCAGAAATGTTCTCGACGAAGTCGACGAACGGATCGTGCAGCGCCGCCCCTTCGACCCCGTTGATCGAGGCAATGGCCGGGATCAGCACCAGGGCGAGGACCATCGCCAGATCCTCGACGATGAGCCAGCCGACGGCGATGCGGCCCTTTTCGCTGTCGACCATATGCCGGTCCTGCAGCGCCTTGAGCAGCACCACGGTGGAGGCGACCGACAGCGCCAGGCCGAACAGCAGGCCGGCGCCGAGGCCCCAGCCGAGCAGGGTCGCAAGGCCCAGCCCCATAATGGTGGCGCCGCCGATCTGCACGATGGCGCCGGGTATGGCGACAGCCCGCACGCTCAGCAGGTCCTTGAGCGAGAAATGCAGGCCCACGCCGAACATTAGGAGGATCACGCCGATCTCGCTGAGCTCGTTGGCGAGCTCGGCATCGGCGACGAAACCGGGGGTGAACGGCCCGACCAGCACGCCGGCCACGAGGTAGCCGACGAGCGGCGGCATGCGGAGGCGGTTGGCGAAGGCGCCGAGGATGAATGCCAGCACCAGACCCGCAACGATCGTCGAGATCAGGGGTGTGCTGTGCGGCATCGGCAAGACCTCCGGCGGGAATTACCCCAAAGCTGGTTGAAAGCGGCTGAGAGCCTCGAAGATGGGGCATTGGCCGCCCCGCTGCAACCCAATGAGACCGGGAAAACTGCGGCAAAATCATGTGGGTGCGGGACAATCGACGCGACTTTCGTCGAAAGCGCGGTTTCGGCCGACCGATCGTGCGCCTAGCCGGCCATCACCAGCTTGATCTCGCCGAACTGCGGCGCACCGGCGATCGCCGCCGGCACCTCATCAAGGCGGATGGTGCGGGTAATCAGCTGGTCGAGCGACAGGGCTCCCGCCGCTATCAGTTCGGCGGCGCGCTCATGCGTCAGCGGGTTGAGCCAGGCGCTTTCGAGCCTCAATTCCTTGGTGAGCAGCTCGAACGGCGCCAGCGCCACCTCCTCGCCCTCGGGCACCACGCCAAACAGCACCACGGTGCCGCCGCGCCGCGCCACCGCAATCGACTGGCGGACCGTTTCACCCACTCCGGCGCACTCGAATACCACGTCGGCGCCGCGCGGCAGCAGAGCGGCGATGGTCGCCACCGGATCGGCGCCGGCGTCGACCGCATGATGCGCGCCGAGCTGCAGCGCCAGCGCGCGCCGCGGCGCTTGCCGGGTCGACAGCACCACCATGCCAGCTCCGGCTAAGAGCGCCAGTTCAACCATCAACAGCCCGATCACCCCGCCGCCGAGGATCACCACCGAGGCGCCGGGCGCGATGCGCGCCACGTCGATGGCATGGAGGCAACACGAGACTGGCTCGCAAAACGCCCCGTGCAGCGGATCGAGCCCCGCCGGCAGCGCCACCGCCTGCCCGGCGGGCACCAGCACGTATTCGGCAAAACCGCCGTCGCGATGCACACCGATGGCGCTGAGGCCGGCGCAGAGGTTCGGCCGGCCGGCGAGGCAATCGGCGCAGTGGCCGCAGGAAATGTTGGGATCGCCCGTCACCCTGGTGCCGATGCGGAATCCCTCGACCGCCGCGCCGGCTTCTTCGACGAGGCCGGAGAACTCGTGCCCGAGGGTTACCGGCTTGCTGGTCGGAAACTCACCCCGGAACATGTGCCGGTCCGAACCGCAGATACCACAGGCTTCGACCCGCACCAGGAGGTCATGCGGCCCCGGGACCGGCCGCGGCACCTCCTCGACGCTCAACCGCTCCGGCGCACGCAGCCGCACTGCCCGCATCTTGATGTCCTCCCGACGATGCCATCGTGGAACAGGCCCGACGCAATGTCTCCACTCCACCGGTCAACCCGGCGCCGGCCCATTCGTGCTAGGTTATGCCCCACCCACCGGGTCATTCCCGCGAAAGCGGGAACCTCTGTTTTTCTTGGCCTTTGCACGATCGCAAACGGAGTTCCCCGCTTTCGCGGGGATGACCCCGAGTTTGGGGGAACGATCAGTGCATCATCAGATCATCAACCGGTCGATCCGCTCGGCGAGCTTGGTGTCCTTTTCGGTAAGCCCGCCGGCCGAGTGGGTGGTGAGCGTGATGCGCACCTTGTTGTAAACGTTCGACCATTCGGGATGGTGGTCCATCTTCTCGGCGGCGAGCGCCACCCGGGTCATGAACGAGAAGGCTTCGGAAAACGTCTTGAACTTGAAATCATGGCTGATCGCATCGGCCTGCGGATCGTAGATCCAGCCGTTGAGCTTCAGAAGGGCGGCTTCACGGGCGGCAGGTTCGAGCTTTTCGGCCATTATCTGTTCCTTGTCTGCAATGAGTCGGCAGACTGCGGCCGCATAACGCCCGATCCGTGGCAAAGCTCCGGCGCCCCCTCGGGGACGCCGGATCTTCCTACCCGGCAAGCAGCGCTGCATCGCCCGGCACGATACGCGAGACGTGGCCGCGCTCGATCCCGCCGGCGTCGAGGTAGCCGATACGGCCGGGCTCGATATCGATCTGCCAGCCGGCGCTCGGGCCATCGATCCAGTCGACATGGTAGCCGGTGTCGGTCAGCCGCCATTGGCCGGTGCGCCGCGTGCCGTCCGGCAGCGCCATGAACGCCTCGTCGGCGGTGCGGTAGTAGATCGCCGCCTCCTTGCCTGGCGCCATCTCGACATAATGCGTACTGCCCACCAGCAGCGCGGTGAGGGTGTTTTGGTCCTTGATGATCATCTGTGCATCCTTTCGCGGCCTGCTGGCGACCGGCGTCACGCCGTGCTAGTCAAGCGACTTGACGATTTAGCTGCAGGATGAAATTTGGTCAAGCGACTTGACGATAATGATCTCGCCAGCATCGATCATATCGGGCTCGCCCTATGGCGGGCGGCGCATGACTGGCGCCATCGGATGCGCGCCGAACTGGCGGCTCGCGGCTATCCCTGGCACGAGAGCGCAGCTGGTGAAGTGCTGGCGCATCTGGGGCCTTCCGGCATCTCGCAGGCGCTGCTGACCGAGCGCATGGGGCTGAGCAAACAGGCGGTGCAGCAACTGGTCGATCAGCTCGAGGTGCTAGGGGTGGTCGGCCGCGCGCCCGACCCCCATGATGGCCGCGCCAAGCGGATCGTCCTGACCGAACTGGGTCTCGCCGACTTTGCCGAGCGCAACAAGGTGAAGCGACTGATCGAACAGCAATATCGCGACAAGCTGGGGCCCGAGGCGTTCGCGGCGCTCGAGGCGGCGCTGGCCAGGCTGGCGCAATGACGCCCCTGGCGCATCCCGATGCCGCGATTTCCACCGATCCGCCCAACAAAGCATAAACCATTCGAGCAATTGCCGCGCTGGAACAGGGCTCCTTGGCGACCCATAAGGGCAGCCGCTCGCTGCCCTGAAAGCAGGCATTAACGCCTCGCCGGGCACAATCATCACACCTTGGTGAGGTCTATGTTCGAGCCAGCGCATAAGTCACTGCCGCCTGTCGATTACGTATCGATGATCCGGTCGCTCTACGCGGACCGGCGCGTCATGATGCTTGGCGCCCTGTCATCGGCACTGGTCGCGGCGGTCGCCGGTGTCGAAGGCAACTCGTGGGTGCTGCTCGCCGTCGCCATCGGTTTCGCCATTGTCGGCGTCGCCCGCGACATCGACATGCGCGCCTTCGAGCGCGCCGACCTCGCCGACGACGACGTCACCACCGCCACCCACTGGGAGCTGCGCGCCACCGTTGGCGCCGCCGCCATTGCCGCGCTTTACGCCTTCTGGATGAGTTACAGCTTCCTCGTGGTGAACACCGCGTTCGCCGAGCTGAGCTCGCTTTCGGTCACCGTGGCGGTGCTGGTCGGCGTCGCCGGCCGAAACTTCGCCATCGACCGGCTGGTAACCAGCCAGGTGATCCTGATCGGCGCCGGCATGGCCATCGGCATGCTGTTTGACGGCGCGCTGCACACCGCCATGCTGAGCCTGGTGCTGATTGCCTTCGTCGTCTCGCTGCGCAAGGTCTCGGCCAATATCCGCGCTATCCTCTTGCGCGCCGTGCATGGCCGTATCGAAGCGACCCGCCTCGCCTCCGAGCTCGATACCGCGCTCGAAACCATGCAGCATGGCCTGTGCATGCTCGACGAGAACGGCCTGATCGCCGTCGCCAACGATCGCGCCGAGCTGGTGTTCGGCAGTTTCATGCCCGGTAACTGGGCCGGCCGGCCATTCGCCGCGATGATCTCGGCGGCCGCGGCGCGCGGCACCATTCCGCAGCGTTCCGCCAGTCAGCTGATGGATACGGTCGATGCCGGCGATGGCGGCAAGGTGGTGCTGCGCCTCTCCGACGGGCAGTTCTGCGAAGTCACCGTGTCGTCGCGGCTCGACAAGACCGTGCTGCTGTTCGAAGACATCACCGAACGCGTCAAGGCCGAAGAGCGCATCAACTACATGGCGCATTACGACACTCTGACCGGGCTGCCGAACCGCGCCTATTTCACCGAGCAGGTCGAGGCCGACCTCGAGCGCCGGCGCCACCATGGCGACAAGCGCCCCAACGACATGGCCATGCTGATGATCGTCGACATCGACGATTTCAAGCATGTCAACGACACCCTGGGCCACCTGATCGGCGACCGCGTGCTGATCGAGACCTCCGAACGGCTGAGCCGCGTGCTGGGCCGCGACAGCCTGGTCGCCCGCCTCGGTGGCGACGAGTATGTGGTCTATCGCTCGGGCGGCGTGCAGCTTTCCGACACCGTCACCGACCCCGAGGCCATCCTCGGCGGCTTCCGCGGCCCGTTCGAGGTCGAGGGCGAAGTCTTCTCGGTCAACGTCTCGGTCGGCGTCGTCACCCTTACCGACGGCAGCGACGATCTCGATGCGCTGATGACCAAGGCGGACCTGGCGCTCTACAAGGCCAAGGCGCTGGGCAAAGGCCGCAGCCAGGTGTTCCACGACGAGATGGACACCGACTATCGCTACCGCCAGCGGCTGAAGGCCGAGCTGAAGCAGGCAGTGGCCGATGGCACGCTGTCGCTGGTGTTCCAGCCGATCGTCGATCTGAAGTCGAGGCGCGTGGTGAGCTGCGAGGCGCTGGCGCGCTGGCACCACCCGGAGCTGGGCTCGATCCCGCCCTCGCTGTTCATCCCGATCGCCGAGGAAACCGGCCTCATCTCCGAGATCAGCCGCTGGGTGCTGGCGACCGCCACCGCCGAGTGCCGCAACTGGCCCGAGGAAGTCTCGGTGTCGGTCAACATCTCGGCCCGCGACTTCCGCAATGCCGACGTCGCCGGGATGGTGAAGGCGGCGCTCGCCAGCTCCGGCCTCGCGCCGCACCGGCTCGAGATCGAAGTTACCGAGACCGCGGTGATCGAGGAGCGTGCCGCCGCCACCAAGATCCTCGCCAAGCTGGCCAAGCAAGGCATCGGTATCGCGCTCGACGATTTCGGCACCGGCTACTCGTCGCTGAGCTACCTGCAGGCCCTGCCCTTCACCAAGCTGAAGATCGACCGCAGCTTCGTCATGGACATTGCCGAGAACCCGCGCTCGCTGAAGCTGCTCAGCAACGTTGCCCAGCTCGGCAAGGACATCAACCTCACCGTCACCGCCGAAGGCGTCGAGACCGAAGAGCAGCTCAACCTGATCGCCACCCATTCCAAGGTCGACCAGATCCAGGGCTACCTGTTCGGCGTGCCGTTGCCGCGCCGTGAGGTGGCCGAGCTCATCGACCGCATGGCCGCCCGCGCCACGCTGGAGCGCGTGCTGACCGTTGGCACGACAAACCGCAAACGTGGTTAAGACACCTAACGTCTTCTGACATTTGAGTGATTCGGCGCCGGGGGTGGTGCCGTCCGTGCTTATGCGTAGGCAGCGCGTCGGCCGTGCGCATTTGGCAATTTTATTATGCCTAACGAAAGGTTAAACTGCGTCCGAAAGTTGCGGAGTTCCCTATGCGTTCGGACGTGGAAGGTTCGGCAGCGACGTCGGCTGCTCCGGTGTCTCGCTTCGCCGGCACGCTCATGGAGATACTGGACCGCGTAGAGTATTCGCGCGTCCGCATGGATGTCACCGACAATCCGATCTATCGTCTGCGTTACGAAGCTTATCGTCGCGAAGAATCCGTGCCGTTCAACGATGCCGGCATAGTGGTCGATGACTTGGACACGGCACCGAACGGCATGAGTTTTGGTGTTCACATCGACGGTGAGCTGGTCAGTTCTATTCGGCTGCATCACGTCAGCGCCAAACATCCTTTTGGCCCATCGATGAAAAGCTGTCCCGATGTGCTGGAGCCGCTGCTGGCGCGCGGCGAAACCTTCATCGATCCTTCGCGCTTCACCGCCGACTACGAAGCCTCGCTCGCCTACCCGGCCCTGCCGTTCCTGACGCTCAGGATCGCCGTGATGGCGTCGCTGTTCTTCAAGGCCGACGCCTGCCTGGCGCTGGTCCGCCCCGAGCACACGGCGTTCTACCGCCGCGTCTTCGGCTCGGAAGAAATGTCGGACGTGCGGATCTATCCCGGCCTCGCCTTCCCGGTGGCGCTCTATGGCGCCTATGTGAACACCAAGCTGCCGGCGACGCTCCGGCGCTATCCGTTCTTCATGTCGACCGAGGAAGAGCGTGAAAAACTCTTCGCCCGCGCCATGGATGAACACTTCGAAGCCCCGCAACGCGCCAGCTCGCGGCTTGCCTATGAGCGGGCCTTGCTGGAATCGCAGTTCGGCGGCCAGGCGGCGGAGTAATCCGCTATTTCCTGACTGAGAGAGACGGCCCCCTCCCTCGCCATTCGAGCGTAGCTCTCATGGCCTTCTCGCCTCAAATCGCTCCACTGGAGCGATTTGCCCTGCGGGACGGCTCGAAGTCCCCCATGAAGGGGGAGGTGAAGAGTAGAGGCACTGTCTTCGGTCGTGCCCAATGAACCGGCGGGGCACCTCCCCCCTTGCGGGGGAGGATGGGAGGGGGCCGTCTGCTTCAGTCGCCCCCGCCCCCGAAGGCCTCAGGCCTCCGGAATCCACACCACCATCGAGCCCTGCCCGCGATTGGCCCACAAGTAATAGGGCAGCGCCGTCAGCGTTGCCGGGGCCTCGCGCGGCGGGGCGTTGCGGTAAAGCGGCTTAAACTCGGCCTCGTCCACCGCCTGGCCGCCGGCCGTCAGCTGAATAATGCCGTCGAACAGGTTCGACTGCTTGACCGCGATCTCGCTCTGCCGCGGCAGCTTGAAGCGCTGCACCGTGCCGCCCGGATTGTCGGCCTCCTCGAGGCAGTAGACCAGGGGGCCGCGGGTCAGCGCCACGCGACCGACATCCATCACCACATGCGGGTTGGCATAGACGCGCTCGACCGGCATCGGCAGCTCGAGGCTGATCTTGTCGCCCCGCTTCCAGCTGCGGCTGATGCTGGCGTAACCGTTGACCGGGGTGAGCCGCACTGCCTCGCCATTGACCTTGGCCGTCGCGCCCTTGCACCAGCCGGGGATGCGGAGTTTGACCTCGAACGCTTTTTCCACTGCCGGGTCGATCTCGATGGCGATGTCGCCTGACCACGGATAGTTCGAGACCTCGCGCACCGCCACCTCGGTGCCGCCGACATCAAGCTTGCTCGAAATCCCGCCATAGAGGTGGAAGGCGATGCCGTCGGGCGCGGTCGAGACGAAATAGCCGCCGACCGAGGCGACGAGACGGGAAACGTTCATCGTGCAGCACGGGCAGGTATGCCAGTCCCAGCGTGTCGGGGTGCCGTTGCTCTCCAGCGGGTTCATGTAGAAATAGTGCTCGCCATCGCGGCTGAGGCCGGACAGCGCGCCGTTGAACAGCGCCGTCTCCAGCACATCGGCATATTTGCCGTCGAGATCGAGATGCAGCATCCGCTGCGCCCAGAAGATCAGCGCCACCGAGGCGCAGGTCTCGGCATAGGCCGTCTGGTTGGGCAGGTCGAAATCGAAGGTAAAACCCTCGTTATGCGCCGACGGCCCGAGGCCCGCCGTCACATACATCTTGGTCTCCATCACGTCCTTCCACAGCGTCTCGCACGCCGCCTTGAGCCCGGCATCGTTGAGTTCGACCGCGAGGTCCGCCATCGCCGTGTACATGTACATGGCGCGCACCGCGTGCCCGACCACCTTGTCCTGCTCACGTACCGGCTTGTGCGACTGGCTGTACTCGTAGGTGCCCTGCACGTAGCGCTGCCACTCCCAGCCCTTCTTCTCGCGCTCCTCGCGCTCGACATCGAAATAATGTGGATTGGGGTTGCCGCGCTCGTTGATGAAATAGGCGGCGAGCTCGAGGTGCTTTTTTTCCTTGGTCAGGTGGTAGAGCTTGATCAGCGCCAGCTCGATCTCCTGGTGTCCGCAGTAGCCGCGCTTCTGCCCCGGCGCGGTGCCGAAGTTCTGCCGGATATGCTCGACATAGCGCTCCATCACCTCGAGCCAGCGGCGCCGCCCGGTGGTCTCGTAATAGGCGATGGCGCCTTCCAGCATGTGGCCGGCATTGTAGAGCTCGTGGTTGTCGCGCATGTTCGACCAGCGCTTTTCCGGCTCACGCCCGAGGTACCAGCAGTTGAGGTAGCCATCCGGCGCCTGCGCCTTCTCGAAATCGTCGACGATCGCCTCGATCTTTGCCTCGATATCGGCATCGCGCTTGTGGCTCAGCGCATAGGCGGCGGCCTCGATCCACTTGCCGATATCGGAATCCCAGAACACCTGCACGGTGAAGCCGTTGGCATGGCGCGGGAAGCGCAGCGGCGGCGGCGGGTTGGGCAGTTTCAGCGAGTTGAGATAGCCGTACTCGGTGAGCTTCTTGTGCTGGCTGGGAATGGTGCGGGCGAGCACGGTGTCGAGCCGCTCTTTCCAGAACTCGCCTTCGAGGCGGACATCGACGAAACGCACCGGATGATACTGGCTCATTGCAACTCCTCTTGGCCCAGCCGCCGAGCAAGCGGCCGGGTGTCTGGATTCAAGTGCTTGTGCTGGTGGACTCGCGCACCACCAGCGTGCACGGCAGCCGGCGGATGCCGCGCACCGTCTCGCCGCCGATCATCTCGATCAGCAGCCGCCCAGCCTCGTGGCCGAGCGCCGAAAGGTTCATGTCGACGCTGGTGAGTGGCGGCCGCGCCGCCGCGGTCATCACGTCCCAGTTGTCGAAGCCGGCCACCGCCACTTCGCCCGGCACGGCTATGCCGCGTTCCCGCAGGGCATCGACGACGCCGCGGGCAATCAGGTCGTTGCCACAAAAGATCGCATCGGGCCGATCGGTCTTGCCGTCGAACAGCGCCGCGACAGCGTCACGTCCCCAGGCCTCGGTCCATTTGCCCGAGAGATAGAATTCGGGGTGCGCGGCGAGCCCTAGCTCGGCCAGCGCCGAGAGGTAGCCGCGCCGCCTGAGCTGCACTGCCTCGAAGTGTTCAGGCCCGGTGATATGCGCAATGCGCCGCTTGCCCACCTCGCCCAGGTGCCGGACCGCCAGCCGCGCTCCCCCCTCGTCGTCGGGCAACAGGCACAGCGCATCGCGATCGTCGGCTTGCGAAAACACATAGATTACCGGCAGTCCGGCAGGCAGCGGTCCGACCGGCGGGCGCTTGTCGGCGCGGCGCGCGGTAACCACCAGCCCGTCGATGCGCTTGCCGAGCAACTGGTCGAGATGCTGCCGCTCGCGCTCCGGATCGTCGGTGGCGTTGCACATGAAAATGGCGATGCCTCGATCGGCGAACTGCTCCTCCAGAGCCTGGAAGATCGGCAGGGTGAAGCGGCCGAACGAGTCGGTGGAGAGCACCCCGACGGTCATCGACCGGGTGCGGTGCAGGCTCTGCGCCATGTCGTTGGGGCGATAGCCGATCTCGCGCGCCACCGTGGTGACCTTGTCGCGCGTCTCCTGCCTCAGCCGCCCGTTGGAATTCAGCGCCTTCGACGCCGTGCCGATCGACACTCCGGCGATCCGCGCCACGTCGCGGATGGTCGGGCCATGGCGGCCGGTGCGTTCGTTTGGCGGTGGGGCTGACAAAGGGTCTGGCTCGTCGGTCATCGCGGGTCCTACTTCACGGCTCCCGCGAGGAGGCCCGAAACATAATACTTCTGCAACATCAGGTAGATGCCGACGCAGGGGATAACCGAGATCGTCACCCCGGCCTGCAGCATGCCCCAGTCGGTGCCGCCGAGGCTGGTCTCGGTGCGTGCCGCCGCGAGGATCAGCGGCAGGGTGAAGCTATCCTGCCGGTTCATCATCACCAGCGCGCCGAGGAATTCGTTCCATGAGGTGATGAAGGCGAACAGTGCCACCGTGATCATCGCCGGCACCACCGAGGGCAGGCAGATGCGGACCAGCACCTGGAACGAGTTGCAGCCATCGATCACTGCCGCTTCCTCGAGTTCGATCGGCACCGCTTCGAAGGCGTTGCGCATGATGTAGAGCGAGAACGGCAGCTGGATCGCGGTGTGGATGATGGCGAGGCCGACCAGTGAATTGGTGAGCTTCAGCTGCGCGAACATCAGAAAGATCGGCGTCAGCAGTGCCTGGTACGGGATGATCAGCGCCAGCAGCAGGAAGACGAACAGCAGCTCCTTGCCGGGGATCGGGAAGCGCGCCAGTGCGTAGCCGGCCGGCACGGTGAGCAGCAGCGAAAAGGCGATCGCCATGAAGGCGGTGCCGAACGAGTTGAGCAGGTAGACCGGCAGCCCCGCCTGGTAGACCCAGAGTTTCAGGTAGCTGTCGAGGCTCCAGCTCTGCGGCACATAGGTCGGCGGCACCGCGGCGGCTTCGGCGGTCGATTTCACCGAGGCCAGCACCGAGGCCAGCAGCGGCGCCAGCATGACGACGCAGATGAACAGGCACGCCGCGCCGACCAGGTATTTGGTGCGGCTGCGCCACAAGCGCGCCAGCACGCCGTTGCCGGCGGCCGTCTCGTCTATGCTCTGGGCGAGATCCGCACTCATCAGGCATGGCTCCGGCGGGTCAGCAGCATCTGGATGATGGTGAAGACCAGGATGATGACGGCAAGGATCAGCGACAACGCCGCGCCATAGCCGAGCTTCAGGTAAGGGAACGAGTTGAGATAGACATAGAACACCGAGGTGGCGGTGAGGTTCTGCGGCTGCCCGGCGGTCATGATGTAGAACTGATCGAACGCCAGCAGCGAGCCGATCACCGAGATCAGCGTCACCAGCAGCACGGTGCGCAGCGTCAGCGGCAGCGTCACCTGGGTCAGCCGCTGCCATGGGCTCGCGCCATCCACCATCGCCGCTTCCGATACCTCGGGCGGGATCGCCTGGATGGCGGCGACGAACAGGATCATGCCGAAGCCGAGCACCTTCCACACCACCGAAACGATGATGGCCCAGTTGGAACGGTCGGCATCGACGCCGAGCCAGATCACCGCCTTGTCGATCAGCCCGAAATCCAGCAGCAGCCGGTTGACGAAACCGTAGTCGGTGGAGAACAGCCAATACCAGAGCAGGCTCGAAGCCCCGAGCCCGATCACCACCGGCACGAACACCACGGCGCGGGTGAAGCGGCGGAGCGGCGTGTTCTTCACCGTCAGCAGCGCAATCGCGTAGCCGCCGAGCATCAGGATCGGGGTGATCAGCAGCGTGTATTTGAGGGTGAAGCCCAGCGACACCCAGAACTGCTTGTCGTTGAAGGCCTTGGTGAAATTGTTGAGCCCGATGAATTTCGGCGGCGTAATCAGCGACCACGAGTTGAGCGACACCCACAGCATCTGCCCCAGCGGCCAGGCGGTGAAGGCGGCAACAAAGGCCAGCGCCGGCGCGAGGTAGTAGAGGCCCGTGAGCCGATTGGATCTGGTCGAGTAGATGCTCATGGGGCGCTTGCTGTCCTCGGCGAGAGGGAAGTGAGCGGCGCTCCGCCACGGCGAAGCGCCACCAGGATGCGGAGCCGTGCTTACTCGGCCGCGATATCCTTCATCTGCTGCTTGGCGTCGGCGATGATCGTCTCGATCGGATCATCGGTGTAGTAGACGCGCTGCAGCATCTGCAGCCAGGGGCCCTGCGGCGAGTTGATCAGTTCGAAGAATTTCAGCGTATAGGGCGTGACGCCGATGTCGATGGCCTTGGCCACGTCTTTGATCAGCGGCTCCTCGGCATAGTACTTGTTGTCCACCATGTCGCCGCGGGTCGTCATGTTCAGCATCTTGGCATAGACCTCGACCTGCACCTCGTCCGACAGGATGAATTTCATGAAGTCGACCGCGTCGGCGACGCGCTTCGACCCCTTCGGCACGGTGACGATATCGCCACCGGCAAACGACGCCGTCTGGCCTGCTTCGAGGCCGGGCAGCAGGGTGATGCCAAAATTCATGCCGGGGTTCTGTTCACGGGCCAGCGTGATGTTGAAATTGCCGGTGCCCATCATGCCGACCTTGCCCGAGCCGAACTGCAGGTGGAAGGTCTCGCCGTTCTCGGCCTGGTTGGCCGGGTTGATCAGCCCTTCCTTGTGCATCATGCGGGCCCATTCGAGCACCTTGGGCACCGCGTCGCCGGTCAGCGGCTCGGCCGCCGCGTCGGCGGGTTCGATCGTGCCACCCGAGGCCCAGATCAAGGGGCCAAAGGTGAAGATGTTGCAGCCGGCGCAGTTGCCCGCGAGATAATAGCCATAGGCCCCCTCTTCGACGCCGGTGATCTTCTTGGCGAAGTCATGGATCTCCTGGAGGCTCTTGGGCGGCACTTCCGGGTCGAGCCCGGCTTTTGCAAACAGGTCCTTGTTCCAGAACAGCGCCGAGACATCGGCATAGAGCGGCACGCCATAGAGCTTGCCATCATAGGTCGAGACCTTCATGTGGCCGGGGCTGGCGGTTTTGACCGACGCATCGTCGGCGAAATAGCTGGTGATGTCCTCGAGCTGGCCGGCCGCTTCGAACTGCGGCCCGTAGATCAGGTCCAGACCCATCAGGTCCGGCACTTCCCCCGAGGCGATCGACTGCGCCAGCTTGGGCACCATTTCGGTGTGCGGAATGTAGGTCAGCACGATCTTGCGATCGGGGTTCTTCTCGTTCCAGGCAGCGACCAGCGCGTCCACCATGCCGGCATTGCCGCCCGAACGCTCCCACATCTGCAGGTCTTCGGCCCATGCCGACATCGGCATCGCCGCGAGCAGCGTGGCCATGGCCACCGCGCCCATCGCTAGTTTCTTCAGGTTCATCGGCTTCCTCCCTCGATTTGCCGTGCCGCCCTCCGGCCCCGCGACACGCAGGGTTCCTCCCGGGGGAATGGCGAGGAAAAGCTTTTCCGAGATGTTTGGCGGCAGGCACGTGGTGGCCGGCTCACGAATGTGGGAAAAGCTTTTCTTGGATGCTTCGTCGCATGTTTTCCCGTTACGCACAAGAGCGAAGGAAAAGCTTTTCTCGACGCGCGAGGGTTAGCAGTCAGGGTAGCCGCCGAGACCGGCAGCCTCCTGCCCGCGTCAGGCGCTGAACCCCAGCTGTTTCAGCTCCGCCACCCAGTCGACGACGTTGGCCACGGCGTGCTCATCGGCGAGGAACTCCTCGGCCAGTTCGGCGAGCCGCAGCGCCGATGAATAGAGCATCACCAGCTCGCGGTTGACCTTGAACCGGGTCAGCTCCTCGTAACGCTCGATGATCCTGAGCGTCAGGTCGGCCGAGACCCAGTTGGAGTAGCTGAGATCGCGGTGGCGCGAGCCGAAGCCGGAATCGGCGAAGTCGAACACCCCGTTGAGCATGCCGGTTTCGTGGTCGAACGCCATGTTCCAGCCATGGCCATCGAAATAGCCGTAGACCAGTTCGTCGCCCGTGATTGTGAGCTTGCGATAGGCCGCCATGGTGCGCTTGACGAAACCCTTGTAGCCGCGTGGCAGCTTGGCCTCGGTCCGCGCCATGATCTCGTCCGGGCTCATCCACGGATCGACCCCGACGGCGCCCACCGTCTGCATGCGGTTGAGCGGCAGCGCGTGCAGCTCCGCATAGAGCTGCGCCATGCGGGTGGCGAGCGCGTTGCGTCGACCCTCGTCGAGCTCAAGGTATTGTGGCTTTTCCAGTGACGAGCCGGGGAGCTTCAGGTGCTGCGAGAACGGCACCGGACCTTCATGCAGCACCATCTGCGGCAGCGGCATGGTGACCCGCGGCTTGAGGAACGCCAGCAGCGCCACTTCGCGCCGCAGCCGGGCTTCCGCATCGGGATGGCGGGCGAACTTGAAGATCCATCCGTCGCACTCGAGCGCGACGCTGTCCCAGCCCTCGGTGAGGGGGACGAAACTGCCCCCCGCGAACTGCGGCAGGGTGCCGATGACCAGCGCGCGCAATCGCGCAATTTCCGTTGCCGGCACCCCCTCCATCATCACGACTCCCCATCAAGCGGGCGAGAATCTAGACGAGGCCGAGAGAAAGTCCAATCAGCAGCGAAAATCCGATCAGGCCGGATGCAGTTCCCGCACCATTGGCTTGTGGCGGCGCGGTGCCTTGGCATGGTGCTTCGCCTTGTCCGGCGCTGCGCGCCGGTGAGTTGGCATGCGAACGCCGAGCGCATCGGCGACGGTCTTTTCCAGCAGGCGGTCGAGTTCTGCCTTGTGCATGATGACGTCTCCTTGGCCGCGCGGGGTTGACCCCACGCCATTTGCAGAAAGAAACGTCGCAGCGGCCGTGGAGTTGCCCTCTCGGCTCTTCAGATTCTGGTGATCAGCCGGCGGCCCATGCCAGGCAGTAGTTCCGTTAACGGTTTCGGCGGATACTGTCGGAACCGGAATATAACGCGTCACCGGCTGTCTCACTGTGTTTCCGCCAACCGCGGAGGGGCAACATGCGGTCCGTAGGCCTGGCAGCACTTCTGCTCGCCGTCCTGTTTCTTCTGTTTCCGTTCTATCGGCAGTGGCTGCCGCATATCCGCATCACCACCGAGGACAGCCGCCTGCTCGGCGGCCTGCTGCTGGCGGTCGGAGCGCTCACCCTGGCGGTTTTTCGGCACCGGGCTTAGTGGCGCCGACGGCCTCGTCGGGCTCCGGTGATACCGGCAACCGGTCGTTGGCAAACGCTTCGGCGAACATCGCCTCGACGCTCTTGGGGCGTTTGGGCGCCTCAGGTACGGGCTCGGGCGAAGCCGCAACGACGGGCTTGGCCGTGACCACCGGCGCCGCGGCCGCGGGTTTCGTGACGGCGGCCGGCTTGGCTTCCGACGCCGCGACTGCCACCAGCGCCGGCCGGGGCGATTTGTCGCCCGCCATGGGCTTCGTCTCTACCGCCGGCTTCGTCTCAGTCACCGCCGCCGCTGGCTTTGCCGCAACCTCGGGCCGCGCTGCCGGCCGCGCCAGCAGCGACGTCTTCGGCGCGACCGGAGCAGCTTTTTCCGCCGGCTCAGCGGCGGCGGCTGCGGCAATGCGCGCCTTGCGGAAACGCCGGCTCAGCCGCCCATATTCCAGCATCGAGGTGCCGAGCAGCAGCAGCAGGCTGGCTGCCACTCCGATCCCCAGCCCCACCAGCAGCCACACCAGCGCATCGTAACTCATCGTGGCTCACACCCGGGCTGTTCGTTCCGGCCAGCACCATGCCGGATTTGCCCGTCTCCTCGCAACCATCCGCGACAGTTCAGCCCGCCCTCCAGCAACCGGGTTGCCCGGCCAATCCGAACATGAGACGACTAATCAATTACCGTCGCCAGCCCGCCTGTTTCGAGATCCCCATGCTGCAAGCCAGAACGCGCCCGCTGCTGCCTGATGTCGTCCGCTCCGAGCTCAGGCGCGCCATCATCGAAGGCGAGTTCCCGCCCGGCTCGAAACTGCCCAACGAAGATGCGCTCTGTGCCCGTTTCTCGGTGAGCCGCATCACCCTGCGTGAGGCGGTGCGCGGCCTGATCGAGGACGGCTATGTCGTCCGCCGCCAAGGCTCAGGCACCTATGTCACCGAGGGACCACGGCTGCGCAATTCGCTCGACACCAATTTCAGCTACACCGAATACCTCGAAAGCACCGGTCTCAGCGTCACAAAGCAGGTGCTCGGCGCCACGCGTGTCCGCGCCGATGACGCGGTGGTGGCGGCGCTGAACCTTGCGCCCGGTTCAGACGTGGTGGTGATCCGCCGGGTGCGCAGCGCCGACGGCCGACCGGCGGTATTCTCGATCGACAGCCTCGCCACCGACATCGCCGACGAACGCACCGATCTCGCGGCCTTCGGTGGCTCGCTCTACAAACTGCTCGCCGATCGCGGTCACACCGTCGATCACGCCCGCGCCGTGCTGGCCCCGGTCAACGCCGACGCCGAACTGGCCGAACTTCTGAAGGTTGAGGTTGGCGCTCCCCTGCAGCACCTGCGGCAGGTCGACCACGATACGGCGGGCCGCCCGGTGATGCTGTCGCTCGAGTGGCACGTGCCCGACGTTATCGAGCTCCGCGTCTATCGCCGCGGCCCGGGCCCGCAGCCGGCCGGCTGAGTGTCAGCGCGCCGGCTTCAGCCGGTGATCCAGCACCTCGCCGGCTTCCTCGAGCACCAGATAACCGATCGAGGCCATCAGCGAGTTGATGGTCTTCATGGCGCGCAGCGTCTCGAGATGGAGGTTGGAGGTGGCAAGGCTCGCCTCGGTCCCGTCCTTCAGCCGCTGCAGGTGCTGGCGCTGGCTCGCCGCCACCGCCTCGCGCATCCGGGTCTTCTCGACCACCAGCTTTCGCGCTTGCACGAGGTCACGGGTGACGAGCACGTTGCGCGCCAGCTGCATGTTCTCGACCACCTGGCTATGCAGTTCCGCCAGTTCGCGCCAGCCGGTGGGCGAGAAGGCGAGCCGCTGTTCGCGCCGCACTTCGGCGAGCCGCAGCAGCGTCTTGGTGATGGCATCTCCGACATATTCGAGGTTGACCGCGATGGCGGCGAGATCCTGTCCGCGCCGCGCGCTGTTGCTGTCGCCCTCGAATGACACCCGCGCCAGATAGAGCTTGATATCGCTCTGCGCCTGGTCGATGGCCGCTTCCATCAGCCGGGCCTGGCGGATCTTCTCCTCGTCGCCGGCCTTGTAGATCTCCATCACCGGCTCGAACATCCGGCCGACGATCTCGGCCATGCGCAGCAGCTCGCGGGTGGTTGAGGCCAGCGCCATGCCCGGATCGCCCACCGCTGCCTCGTCGAGGCAGCTGGGCGGCACCCCGATCGCGGCGGCCGGATCGCTGGTCGCGGGGGCACGGATCAGCCGCTGCATCAGCCGCGCCATCACCCCGGTGAGCGGCAGGCCAACGAGCAGCAGCGCCACGTTGAAGATGAGGTGCAGCCCAACCAGCTGCTGCACCGGACTGAAGCCGGCGGCCAGCGCCGAGTCGCCCACGAGCAGCACGGCGAGCGCCAGCACAGCGCCGAGGACGCGGGTCATCAGGTTCCCCGCCATCAGGCGCCTGGCTTCGATACTGCTGTTCCGCGTCAGGACGAACGGCCCGATCGCCGTGCCGATATTGGCGCCAAGCAGCAAGGGCGCGGCCGCCTCGAACGGCAGCACCCCGTGCTGCGACAGCACCACCAGCAGGAGGATCGTCGCCACCGAGGAATGGAACAGCCAGGCGATCGCCGCCCCGGCGAGCAGCGCCGTCAGCGGCTCCTTGCCGAGATACTGGACCACCGCCGGCAGCACTGCGCTGTCGCCGAGCGGCGCCGTGGCCTCGCTGAGCAGCTGCAGCGACACAAAGATCAGCCCGAGCCCGACCAGCGCCCGACCGCTCTGCTTCACCCGCCGTGACTTGCCCTTGAAGAACAGCAGCCCACCGGTGACCAGCAGCACCGGCGGCAGCAGGCTGAGATCGAGGCTGAGGATCAGCACCACCAGCGCCGAGCCGAAATTGGCCCCGAGCACAATGGCGAGGCCGGTCGCCAGCGCGAACATGCCGCGTGAGGCGAAGGCGGCGGCAAGCATCCCCGCGGCAGTCGAACTCTGCAGCACCAGCCCGAGCCCGGCGCCGACGGCGGCGCTGCGCAGCGGCCCGTCCGTCGCCCTGAGCAACCCGGTGATCTCCGGGCGCCAGCCGCGTTCGGCGCCGGTATGCACCATATGCACCGCCCACAGCATCAGCGTCACGGCCCCCGCGACATGCAACAGGAAGAGATAGGCGGTCACTGGCTGGCCCTTTCATCTCGGGGGATTGCGGCGCGGCTCGCGCCATCGACTGCAACGATAGGCTGCTTCGCCGCGTTCGTCATGAATCCCGCGCGAATACGAGAGATTTGAGGCGGCAAACCGGAACGACCGGCCGTGCTCGCAACAAGAGGCGGCGCACCCTACATTGCCAGTGCATCTCAAGGAGAGCCGCCATGACCACAGTGAAGTATGAAGTCGTCCAGCATGACGGGGGCTGGGCCTATAAGGTGGGCGACGTGCTGTCGGAAACCTTTCGCAGCCATGCCGCGGCGCATGAGGCGGCGGAAGCTGCCGCTCGGCGCCAGCGTGTTGCCGGCGCCACCGATGGTATCGAGTACGAAGACGCCCGCGGTGTCTGGCATCAGGAAGTGGCCGAAGGCACCGACCGTCCCGATACCGAGGTCAAGGACGACTGACCGGTCGCTCCAGCGCTATTGCGACAGCTTGCCCCTGAGCTCATCGAGCTCGAGGATGCAGCGGTCGATCTCCGACTTCAGCGACAGCCGTTCCGCCGAGCTCATCGGGTTCTTGGTGCCCGGCCGGCTCTGCCCGACAATGTCGCGCAAGGTGGCGATCTCGCGCTTCAGTTTGGCAATCTCGCTCGTCGCTAGCATCGGCGCTCTCCATGACCGGGCCTTGTCGCCCGCCGGGCGGGCATTAAGCAAGCTGCAATGCTCGATCCGGCTGTAAGCCGGCGTTAGGCACGCGCGTCGGATGCCGTTCCGAACCGGACCGGCGGCCACTACGGTCGTGCTGCTTCAGGGCCAACCACGGGCCGGATCGTTGTCGATCCGTCGCCGCTGGCCGCGCCCTGGAGGTGCCGTTGCCGCTCGCACAGCCTGAGGAGCGCCCTGCCGCTCCGCTGCAGAACGCCAGAGCCCATGCCGACGCCATCGCCGCCGGTACGTTTGGCTTCTTCGACTACGGCCCCCCGCTGACCCTCAACGCCTGGCTGCGCCCGATCGGGCCGGGGCAGTTGCGTTTGCTGCGCCGGGTGGCGACGGTCATCGCCATTGGCTGGCTGCCGCTGCTGCTGCTTGCAACGCTCGAGGGCAATGCCTGGCACGCCGATGGCGGCGGCTTTCTCAACGACCATGCCGTGCAGGCCCGCAGCCTCGTCGCGGCGACGCTGCTGGTGCTGGGCGAGGCGACCTGTGCCCCATGGCTCACCGCCATCGCCAGCCAGTTCGTCACTGCCGGTTTCATCGGTGGCGGCGACCGGCCGGCCTTTACCCGTGCCGTCGCGGCAACCCGCGAAGCGCTGCGCTCCCGTCGGGCCGTGATCGCTATCCTGCTCATCGCCTATGCCTCGACCATCGCCATCTTCGCCGCCGTGGGGCTGCCCAGGACCTGGCTCAGCACCTTCAGCGGGACACCGTCGCTGGCCGGCTGGTGGCACCTGCAGGTCAGCGCGCCGCTGCTGCTGGCATTGCTGCTGGGCTGGGTCTGGCGCGCCTGGCTATGGGGCCGCTTCCTGATGCGCGTCGCCCAGATCGAACTGAAGCTGGCGCCGACGCACCCCGACCGGGTGGCCGGCCTCGGCTTTGTCGGCCACTCGCTGCGCGCCTTCGCCGTCCCCGCCTTCGCCATGGGCACCATCGTCGCCGGCGCCATCGCCAACGCGGTGCAACGCGGCGGCTCGCCCTTCGCGCACGGCGGGCTGATCGCTGCCTCCCTCACGGCCATCCTGCTGCTGTTCACCGCGCCACTCTTGGCCTTCAGCCGCCGGTTGCTGGGCACCTGGCACCGCGGCGTCCTGAGATACGGCGCCACCGCCGCCGAGCTCGGCCGCAAGTTCGAGCGCGCCTGGATCGGCAAGCACGGTGAAGAGCATCCGCCGCCTGACCCCTCGACCACCGCCGACCTCAACGCCGTCGTCGCCAATGTCTACGCCATGCGCGTCGTGCCGGTGGACGTACTGAGTCTAGTCGCCCTCGCTGCCGCGGCGCTGTCGCCATTGCTGCCGGTGCTGCTGCTGACCATCCCGCTGGATCAGCTGCTGGCGGACATCAAGGGATTGTTGTTCTGAGGTTGGAAAGGGTGGTGCCGCATGACGGATTCGAACCGCCGACCCCCTCATTACGAATGAGATGCTCTACCGACTGAGCTAATGCGGCCTGACCGGCGCGAGTGATGCGCCGGTGCGGGGTCTAATACAAGCGACGCCTGTCACGCGCAAGTGCGCTGACGCGGCGTTTCGAAGCATCAGGCTTCCGGCAGCGCCAGCGGCCCGCCCAGTGGCTTTTCCGGCTCAGCCGGCGCCGCTGGCGGCACACCGTCGGACAGCGTCGGAGTGCTTGCACTGGTGCGCGTCGCCACCGCGCTGGTTGGCACCCGCCATTCGAACGCATCGAGCTTGCCGGTCACCGGCGACAGCGGTTCCCATTCCTCGGCGGTGATGCCGTCGGCGGTCCAGACCGGATCACGCGGCGCCCGCACCGCGCGGTTCAGCCAGTCGCGCGCCTTGCCCTTGTCGCCCGACTGGCCCTCTTCGATCTCCGCCATCAACAGGCACACCGCCTGTGACGGGTTGGCGTTGGAGTAGCCGGCCAATGCCTGTCGCGCCCCGACCCAGTCGAAGGCATCGATCGAGGCGCGCGCCAACACCAGCGCGCTCGCCTTGTTGGGCGGCGGCGTATCGATCAATTCCGTGATGCGCTTCAGCCGCTCGACGGCGGAAACGCCCGGCACCGAGTTGGCGAACAGCGTCGCGATATCGGGGTGCGAGGTGGCACGCCACACCCGGCGGAGCAGGCTCATCGCCCGCCGCGCTTCGTTGCGGTTGGAATAGATGCGCGCCGCGATCAGCGCCGCCGGCACGAAATCCGGCACCAGCTTCAGCGCCGCGAGCGCATGTTCGAGCGAAGCATGCGGGTCGGTGCCTTCGGCGAGTTGTGCCCGCGCGGCTTCGACCACGGCCTGGCGGCGCCGCTTGCGGGTCTTTTCCTCGCGTGTCACAGCCTGCTCGTCGGCGATCATCCGGTAGGCATCGTCCCAGCGGCCATTGCGGGTCAAATCGTCGAACACTGCCTCGCGCGCCCATGGCGCCTGCGGCGAGATATCGATGGCCTTCTGCGCAAAGGTCAGTGCGGCATCGGGTCGGCCCTGCTGGCGCGCCTGGTCGTAGAGGCCGGAGAGCGCCGCCAGTGCGGTCTTGCGGTTGGTGATCAGCGCCCGATAATGCTCGCGGGCCGAATGCATGTCGCCCAGCGCCAGGTCGGCGCGGGCCTCGAGCAATTGCGCCGCGGCGTTGCGCGGCAGGTTGCCGCGCGCTTCGCGCGCCAGCTGCCGGGCCCGGTTGGCATCACCCGCTTGCAGCGCAATGAAGCCATCCGACAGCGCCATGTAGCCGGCATCCTTGCGCCGTTCGCGCGATTGCCGGGCGATGTAGTAGGGCGCCGCGATGATGCGCTTGACGATGCCCCAGACGAGGATGATCAGCACGACGCCGGCCACCGCGAGGAAGGCGGCAACGCCCAGCCGCGGTTGCATGCGGAAATCAAGGAACTCGATGGTGAGCGTCCCGGGCAACCCGATCAGCCAGGCAATGCCGGCCGTAACCAGCAGGCTGAAAATGAGCCAATAGGCAAGTCGGATCACGGCGTGGCCTCCGCCGTCGGCGCCAGCGCCCGGCTACGCAGTTCGCTGACGAAATCCTCGGCTGCCGCGAGCCTGGTGATATCGGCCCCGGAGGTGCCGGCGCCGGCCTGCATCGCCGGCGGCAACTGCGCCAAGAGCTCCGCCGCCGCCTTGAAATCATGCCGGCCAACCGCCGCTTCGAGCCGCGAGACGATGGCTTCGGGCGTGTCGCCCGCCACTTCGCCGACCGGCCTCAGGGCCAGCAGCCCCTTCATCCATTCGAGCGCGTCTTCGCCCATATCGCCGGAGCTGACGGCGGCACGACCGGCCAGCACGTTCGGCACCGCGGCAGTGAACTGCGCCACCACCGCATCGGGCCGCGGCAGGCCTTCGATGGCCGACGCCTCGACCGGCCCCGGCACGACGAGGTCGGGCAGCAGCGCCTTGAGGCCGGCGAGCTCGGCGGCGAACGGTCGGCCATTGGCGATGGCGGTTTCGAGCCCCGATACCATCAGCGGCAGGCGCACCGCCGGGCCGATATCGGCGCCGCCGAGCGTCTGGTTCTGCGTCGAGATCGCGGTCTGGGTGGCCGACATATCGCCTTTGAGGCTGCCGATCGCGCTGTCGGTGGCGGCAACCCGCTGGTCGAGCGCCGTCAGTTGGGTGCGGAGCTCGGCGATCCCGGCTTCGATGCTGCTGATCGTCGCTGCCAGCGCCGTCGCATCGGCCGAGGAGGCGCCGGCGCCGATCGCCGTCACTCGGTCCTCGAGACCCTTGAGCTGGGTTTCGAGTGGCGTCAGGTCGACCGCCGCCGCGGTTGGCACGGCCGCAACCGCCTGTCGGACCTCGTTCAATCCGGCATCGAGCTGCGCGATGGTCGCATCGAGGCTGACCTGGGTGCGCTTGCCCTGTTCCTCGACCGCCGCGAGCCGCTGCGACTGCTCTTCGACGGCGGCAAGCCGGGTCTCGATCTCACTGAGGCTGCTGTCGGTCGCATCGAGGCGCGCCGCGGGATCGGCGATCACCGGGCGCGGGTTCGGCAGCGGCAGCCAGTTGCCGAGCCCATAGACGATCCCCGCACCAAGT
>NZ_LAJE02000387.1 GCF_000970465.2 Devosia insulae DS-56 | reverse complement strand
CCCTTGAAGGCACCGGCATGGCGTTCTACCAGGCGGTGAAAGCCTTCGAGCTGTTCACGGGGGTGGCGCCCGACCGCGCAGCGATGATGGCGCATTTCCGCGCCCCGGCCTGATCGTCGAGGTGGCCTACCGGCCGATCGCACCGCTCCTGACCACATGCTCGATGCCTTTGTTGACGTGTGCGTCGAGCAGCCTCTGCGCGGTCTTGCCGTCGCGGGCGAGGGCGGCTTCGAGCAAAGCGAGATGATCGTCGGCAACCGGCTTGCCGCGGAAGCTGCCGGCCAGCATGTGGTAACGCACGAAGCGATCGAACACCGAGGTGTGCATCGCCATCAGCGAGCGGGAGCCGCAGGCCGAGATCAGCTGTTCGTGGAAGCTGCGATCGTAGCGGATCCACTCAGGGATGCGGTTGCTCTCGCCGGCGAGCAGCCGCTTTTCGATGGCCGCCAGCTTGTGGTGCGCCGCAACGACACGGCCCTCCCATTCGAGATCGCCAGTGGCGAGTGAGAGCGCCAGGGCGTGGTCCTCGAGCAGCAGGCGCAGGGCGCCCAGTTCACGCAGGTCGGCTTCCGAGGCCGGGGCGACGGCAAAGCCTTTCTGGCCCTCGGCAACGACGAAGGCTTCGCTGGCAAGCCGCGTCAGCACTTCGCGCAGCGTGCCGACGCTGACTTCGTAGTGCTGTCTCAGCCGGTCGAGCGTCAGCTTGTCGCCCGGGCGGAGCACGCCGTGGATGATGTCGCTCCGAATGGTCCGGAAGGTCACCTCGCCAATGCTGTCCACCGCAACCGCGTCGTCCATATCCACCTCGCGATATCGGATGATATCAGGATTATCCGATAAAATGGATATTGACGAATGGCAAGATGCGGGTCCAGTGTCCAGTCGGATGCCGAGCGGTCGACAGGCAATGCCCTCGATTGACATGTACGAACCATTTCGTACAAAGTGACTGAAGCCGGATGGACAACAAGATCCGGAAGGCGAGGGAGTGCCCGTTCAGGCGGGATGATCAAGGGATTGCCCGCGACGCGGGCAGCGGGGCCGACAGGTTCCCAAGTGGAGGATGGACATGACTTTCCGTATTCAGCGGCGAGCGACCCTGTTCGGCGCCGTCGCGCTTCTGGCAGCTACGGTGATGACCCCGGCGCTGGCGCAGGACAAGCCGGTGCTGCGCTTTTCGGCAGTGTTCTCGGAGCAGGATATCCGCGCCGAGATGATGAAGCAGTTCGGCGAGGGCGTCGCCGGCTTCTCGACGCTCGAGCCCTACTATGGCGGCAACCTGTTCAAGCAGGGTACCGAACTGGTAGCGCTGCAGCGCGGCAACCTCGAAATGGGCAATATCGCGCCGCAGGACGTCTCCAACCAGATCCCGGCCTGGTCGCTGCTGACTTCGGGCTACCTGTTCCGCGACGCCGAGCACCTGCGCAAGTTCTTCGACAGCGAAGTGGGCGCCGAGTTCAAGAAGATGGCGGAAGACCAGCTCGGGATTCGCATCCTCGGGCCGACCTATTTCGGCATCCGGCAGGTGGGCCTGCGCATCGACAAGGAAATCAAGACCCCGGCAGACATGGCCGGCGTGAAGCTGCGCATGCCAGGTGGCGATGCCTGGCAGTTCCTCGGCACGGCGCTCGGCGCCAATCCGACGCCGATGGCCTATGCCGAGGTCTACACGGGCCTGCAGACCGGGGCTATCGACGGGCAGGACAATCCATTGCCCAATGTCGAGAACATGAAGTTCTACGAAGTGATGAAGCAGATCGTCCTCACCTCCCACCTCGTCGGCTACGACCTGCTGGTCATCTCGAAGGCGGCCTGGGACAAGCTCGCGCCGGCCGACCAGGAAGCGTTGCAGGCGGCGGCCACCGCGGCGATCGATTTCAGCCAGGCCAAGCACGTCGAGCGCGAGGCCGAGCTCTTGAAGAAATTCGAGACCGACGGACTCAAGATCTATGCGCCCGATGTCGACGCCTTCCGCGCCAACACACAGAAGCTCTACCTCGAGTCCGAGCTCGCCAAGAGCTGGCCCGAGGGGGCGCTCGACAAGATCAACGCGCTCTAGTGCTTTACATGGGTGGCGCCTCGCGGCGCTGCCCATCCCTTTGTCCGGAGCGGCAGATGGCATCACTCACGCGGATCGGCGCCTGGCTGCATGCCCGCGCGGAGAACCTGCTCGCGGCAATGCTGGCGACGATGTTCGTCGTCTTCATCGTGCAGATCGTCTTCCGCTACCTGCTGAATTTCCCCATAGGCTGGACCCACGAGATCAGCGTCATCATGTGGGTTTGGCTGGTGCTGTTCGGCACCGCCTTCGTGGTGCGAGACCATGAGGAGATCCGCTTCGATCTGCTCTATTCGACGGTCAGCGAGCGCACCCGTCGCGCCATGGTGGTGATCTGCGCGGTGACGGTGGTGTTCTTCTTTGCCATCTCGCTGCCGGCGGTGCTCGACTATATCGGCTTCATGAAGGTGGAAAAAACCGCCTACCTGAAGATCCGTTTCGACTGGCTCTATTCGATCTACGGCCTGTTCGCGGTCGCCATGATCGTGCGCCAGCTCTGGCTTGGCTACCAGGCGATCTGGGGCCGGCCCGGCGACCCGATCGACGTCACCAAAATCAAGTCGGGGATCTGAGCCGATGTCGCTCGCCTTCGCCCTGTCGCTCGGCCTCATCACCGTGCTGGCCTTCATGGGGCTGCCCATGGGCGCCTCGATGATCACCGGCTCGATCCTCTACCTGCTGATGCGCGGGCAGGACATGGGTATCGCCGCCGAGCAGCTGCTCAACGGCATGTACACCAACTACATCATGCTCGCGGTCCCGCTGTTCATCCTCGCTGCCGAGATCATGAACTCGGGCTCGCTCAGCGAGCGGCTGCTGAACTGGTGCAACGCCGTCGTCGGCCGGTTTCGCGGTGGCCTCGCGCAGGTGAACATCCTGCAGTCGATCGTCTTTGCAGGGATGAGCGGTTCGGCCATCGCCGACGCTGCCGGTTCCGGCAAGATGATGCAGTACATGATGACCAAGGACGGCAAGTACACGCCGAGCTACGCCGCGGCGCTCACCGCCGCCACCGCGGTCATCGGGCCGATCATCCCGCCCTCAATTCCCATGGTGCTCTACGCGCTCGTTGCCGACACCTCGATCGGCTACCTGTTCCTCGGCGGTGTGGTGCCCGGTTTGCTGATGGCCGGCCTCATGATGCTGCAGGTCGCCATCACCGCGCGGATCAGGAATTTCCCGGTCGAGCAGCCCGTGCCGTTGCGGCAGTTGCCGCGCATGACCTGGCAGGCGCTGCCGGTGCTGCTGATGCCGGCGGTGCTGATGTTTGGGATTTACGGCGGCGTCACCACGCCGACCGAGGCGGCAGCCGTTGCCGCCTTCTATGCCCTGATTGTGTCGGTGTTCATCTATCGGGCGGTCAAACTGCCGGACCTCTACAGCTCGGTGCTGACCAGCGCCAAGACCACAGCCTCGATCGGCATGCTGATCGCCGGCGCGCTGGTCTTCAACTACGTGGTCACTATCGAGAACATCCCGCGCACCATCAGCGCCACGCTGCTGGCCTGGGATCTCGACCCGACGATGTTCCTCATCGCCGTCAACATCCTGCTGCTGCTGCTCGGCTGCGTGCTCGAGGGCACCACGATACTCCTCGTCATCGTGCCGGTGTTGATCCCCACGGCGCAGGCGCTCGGCATCGACATGGTGCATTTCGGCGTCGTCGTGGTGGTCAACATCATGCTCGGGCTGATCACACCTCCCTATGGGCTGCTGCTGTTCATCATGACGCGTATCGCCAATACGTCGATGCGGGCGCTGGTGGCCGATGTGGGGCCGTTCCTCGTCGGCCTGATCATCGCGCTCCTTGTTTTCACCTTCGTGCCCGACACGGTGCTGTGGCTGCCCAAGCTGTTCGGTTACGTCAGTCCGAGTATCACGCCATGAAGCCGATCTATGTCCTCAATGGTCCCAACCTCAACCGGCTGGGAAAACGCGAGCCGGACATCTACGGCACGACCACGCTGGCGGAGGTGGAGGCGATGTGCCGCGAGGCGGCAGGGGCGACACCGGTCGCCTTCCACCAGACCAACAGCGAGGAGACGCTGATCGAGCTGGTGCATGAGGCGATCGACGAAGGCGCAGGGATCATCATCAACCCGGCGGCCTTCACCTTCACCTCGCTGGCGCTGCTCGATGCGCTGAAGCAGTTCGATGGCCCGATCATCGAACTCCACATCTCCAACATCCACCGGCGCGAGCCGATCTATCACCGCTCCTATGTGTCGATGGTCGCGACCTCGGTAATGGCCGGGTTCGGGGCAGCCGGATACCCCATTGCGGTGAAGGCCCTGCTGGCGCGGCTGGCGGCCTGAGATGGCCTTCGCCGCCGCCAGCTTCGGCACCGTCCACTATCAGCTCAGCGGCCAACCGCGCGGCCTGCCGATCGTCTTCTGCAACTCGCTCGGCACCGACATCCGCATCTGGGATGCGGTGGTCGACGAGCTGGCGCCGGACTACCGGCTGATCACCTACGACAAGCGGGGGCACGGCCTGTCGAGCGTGCCGCACGGTCCCTACAGCATCGCCGAACTCGCCGACGATCTGCGTGAGCTGGTCGACACACTGGAGATCGACCGCTTCGCGCTGGTCGGCATTTCCGTCGGCGGGCTGATCGCCCAGCGTTTCGCCCTCGATCATCCCCGGCGGATCGCCGGTCTTGTCCTCTGCGATACGGCGACCAAGATCGGCGATCCGGCCCTGTGGTCGGATCGGATGGCGGCGGTCGAGGCCGACGGGCTCGACGCCATTGCCGACAGCGTGATGCAGCGCTGGTTTCCCGACGCGCTGCGCGCCGGCCGCGCGGCCGAAATCGAAGGCTGGCGCAACCTGCTGCTCCGCTCGCCCAAAGCGGGTTACCTCGGCACCTGCGCCGCGCTGCGCGATGCCGATTTCACCGCCGAGATCGGCCATCTCAGGCAGCCGACACTGGTGCTCGCCGGCGCTGCCGATCAGTCGACCCCGGTCGAACTGGTGCGCGCCATGGCGGAGCGTCTGCGCGCCGTGCACTTTGAGGCGATTGAAGATGCCGGCCACCTGCCGTGTATCGACCAGCCGCAGCGCATGGCCGGTCTCATTCGTGATTATCTCCTGGAGGTCGGCCATGCCTGACCCGTTCGACATCGGTATGCAGACCCGCCGCGCCGTGCTCGGCGATGCCCATGTGGACCGTGCCGAAGCGGCGAAGACGCCGTTCGACGCCGATTTCCAGGCCTTCATCACCGAAGGCGCCTGGGGCTCGGTGTGGTCGCGCCCGGGGCTGACGAAGCGCGAGCGCTCGCTGGTCACCATTGCGCTGCTCGCCGCGCTCGGCCACGACGACGAGGTGGCGATGCACGTGCGGGCCACCGCCAATACCGGCGCGACGCCCGACGACATCAAGGAGGCGCTCCTCCACGTGGCGGTTTATGCCGGGGTGCCGGCTGCGAACCGGGCGTTTCGCATCGCCAAGCAAGAACTGGAGGCGCGGCCATGAGCACCATCCCGCCCTATGGCGACGAAGGCCAGCTCTACCAGCGCGACCGCGCCTGGCATCCACCGGCTGACACCCCAGGCTACAAGAGCACGGCGCTGCGGGCGCCCAGACAGGCGCTGCTGGCGCTGGGGCAAACGAAATCCGAACTCACCGGTCCGACCTTCGGGCACGGCATCATCCAGCCGCTCGACAATGATCTGATCCGCAATTTCAGCCAGGACGGGAGTGAGGCGATCGGGCAGCGCATGATCGTCTACGGCCAGGTGCTTGACGAGAATGCCCGGCCGGTGCGCGGTACGCTGGTGGAATTCTGGCAGGCCAATGCCGGCGGCCGCTACCGGCATAAGCGCGAGGGCTATGTCGCGGCGCTCGACCCCAATTTCGGCGGCTGCGGCCGCGCCATCACCGACGACAACGGCTATTACCATTTCCGTACCATCAAGCCGGGCGCCTACCCATGGCCGAATGGCGGCAATGACTGGCGGCCGGCGCATATCCATTTCTCGGTGTTCGGCCACGCCTTCGCGCAACGGCTGATCACCCAGATGTATTTCGAGGGCGACCCGATGATCTGGCAGGATCCGATTGCGCTGGCGATCCCGGATCGCGCTGCGGTGGAGCAGTTGATCGCCCGGTTGGACCGGTACAACACCACGCCGATGGACGCCCTGGCCTATCGCTTCGACATCGTACTGCGAGGGCGCCGCTCGACCCTGTTCGAGAACCGGATGGAGGGCAACTGATGCTCAACCGGCTGCCGCCGCTCAAGGAGAGCCCGTCGCAGACGGCCGGCCCCTATGTGCACATCGGGATGACGCCCAGCCTCGAGGGGATAGGCGGGCCGAACCAGCCCGACCTCGGGTCGGGACCGATCGTCGCCGGCGATGGCCCGCGCATCACCATTGCTGCGACCATTCACGACGGCTCCGGTGCGCCGCTCGGCGATGCGGTCGTTGAACTCTGGCAAGCCGACAGCGACGGCGTGCATCGGCAGGGCTGGGGGCGCGCGGCCTGCGACGGGGCAGGGGCGTTCGCGTTTGATACGGTGAAGCCCGGTCGGGTCATCGGTCCCGACGGCCGGCCAATGGCCCCGCACGTCTCGTTGTGGATCGTGGCGCGCGGCATCAATATGGGGCTGCAGACACGGCTCTATTTCGATGATGAGCCAGCCGCCAATGCGGATGACCCGGTGCTCGGCCGCATCATGGACCCGCGCCGGCGCCAGACGCTGATCGCAATACGATCGGAGGTCGACGGCCGACCCCGCTATGATCTCGCCATTCGCCTGCAGGGCGAGGGTGAGACGGTGTTTTTCGACTTCTAGGACCTTTGCCATGGACAAGACGGTTCCCGATCTCGCCGCGGCCATTGCCGGCATTGATGACGGCATGACGCTGATGATCGGCGGGTTCGGCGGCGCCGGCGCACCGATCGAACTGATCCACGCACTGATCGACCGCTACGGGGCGACCGGCAGCCCCGGCAATCTCACCGTGATCAACAACAATGCCGGCAATGGCCGGATCGGCATCGCCGCCATGATCGATGCCGGGATGGTCAGCAAGATGGTCTGCTCGTTTCCGCGCTCGTCCGACCCGCGCGCCTTCACCGAAAAATATCTGGCCGGCGAGATCGCGCTGGAGCTAGTGCCGCAGGGCACGCTGGCCGAGCGCATCCGGGCCGGTGGCGCCGGCATCCCGGCGTTCTACACACCGACCAGTTTTGGCACCGACCTCGCGGCAGGCAAGCCGACCAAAGAGTTCGATGGCCGGATGTATGTCGAGGAGCGCTGGCTGAAGGCCGATGCGGCGCTGCTCAAGGCCGAGCTTGCCGACACCATGGGCAACCTCACCTACCGCAAAGCAGCGCGGAACTTCTCTCCCCTGATGGCCGCAGCGGCGAAGCTCACCATCGTCCAGGCTAGCCAGGTGGTGGCGCCCGGCCAGATCGACCCCGAGCAGGTGATCACCCCCGGCATCTTCGTCACGCGGGTGATCGCCGTTCCCCACCCGCAACAGGAAGAGGCGCTGATCCGCGTCGGAGCAGCCTACCTATGAGCAAGCTTTCCAACGCCCAGATCGCCTGGCGGGCTGCGCAGGACATCGAGGATGGCGCCTATGTCAATCTCGGCATCGGTTTTCCCGAAATGGTGGCGAAGTTCCAGCCGCCGGGACGGCAGGCGATCTTCCACACCGAGAACGGCATCCTCAATTTCGGCGAGAGCCCGGCCGAGGGCGAGGAAGACTGGGACCTGATCAATGCCGGCAAGAAGGCCGTGACGGCGCGGCCGGGCGCCGCGTTCTTCCACCACGCCGATAGCTTTGCCATGGTGCGCGGCGGCCATCTCGACGTGGCGATCCTCGGCACCTACGAGGTGGCCGAGAACGGCGATCTCGCCAACTGGTCGACCGGCCCGAAGGGGGTGCCCGCGGTCGGCGGTGCCATGGACCTGGTGCATGGAGCCAGGCGCGTGGCGGTGATCACCGACCATGTCACCAAGGATGGCCGACCCAAGCTGGTGAAGCGCTGCAGCCTGCCGTTGACCGGCGTCGCCTGCGTTACGCGGGTCTATAGCAGCCTTGCCGTCATCGACATCGAAGCTGGGCGTTTCGTATTGCGCGAGAAGCTGGCCGGGATGAGCATCGACGAGTTGCAGGCGGTGACCGGCGCCGAGCTCGTTATTCCCGCCAGCGTTGGCGACCTCGTCGTTCCGGAGCTGTGAGATGGCCGAAGCCTTCATCTGCGCCTACCGCCGCACCCCGATCGGCCGCTTTGGCGGCGCCCTCGCCTCCGTCCGCCCCGACGACCTGGGCGCCGTGCCGCTCAAGGCATTGCTGGCGGAACATGCCGGCGTCGACTGGGATACCGTGGACGACGTGATCTTCGGCTGCGCCAACCAGGCCGGCGAGGATAATCGCAATGTGGCGCGGATGAGCCTGCTGCTCGCCGGCCGGCCTGCCGGCATCCCCGGTACCACCGTCAACCGGCTCTGCGGTTCGGGCATGGACGCGGTCATCACCGCCGCCCGAGCCATCAAGGCCGGCGAGGCCGAACTCATCATCGCCGGTGGTGTTGAGTCGATGAGCCGCGCGCCGTTCGTCATGCCCAAGGCCGAGAGCGCGTTTTCGCGCCATGCCGAGATTTACGACACCACTCTGGGCTGGCGCTTCATCAACCCGGTGCTCGAGGCGCAGTACGGCGTCGACTCGATGCCCGAAACCGCCGAGAACGTCGCCGAAGCTTTCGGCGTCAGCCGCGCCGACCAGGACGCCTTCGCGCTGCGCAGCCAGCAGCGGGCGGTTGCGGCCCAGGCCAACGGACGGCTGGCGAGGGAAATCGTGCCGGTCAGCGTTATCAGGCGCAAAGGCGAGCCGATTGTCGTCGACACCGACGAGCACCCACGCGCCGATACCACGCTCGAGGCACTGGCTCGACTACCGACGCCGTTCCGCGACGGAGGCACCGTCACCGCCGGCAACGCGTCGGGGCTGAATGATGGCGCCGCTGCGCTGATCGTCGCGTCAGAGGCGGCTGCGGCGAGGTTCGGCCTCACCCCGATTGCCAGGGTGCTCGGCGGCTGCGCCGCCGGCGTACCGCCGCGCATCATGGGTATCGGTCCCGCGCCGGCGACCAGGCGACTTTGCGCTCGGCTCGGCCTCACGCCACAGGATTTCGACGTCATCGAACTCAACGAGGCGTTTGCCAGCCAGGCCCTCGCCGTGCTGCGTGAACTGGGGATTGCCGAGGACGCCCCGCACGTCAATCCGAACGGCGGCGCCATCGCCCTGGGACACCCGCTCGGAATGTCCGGCGCCCGTCTCACCGGTACGGCCGCGCTCGAGCTGTCGCTGAGCGGCGGCAAGCTGGCCCTCGCCACCATGTGCATCGGTGTCGGACAGGGCATTGCCGTCGCCCTTGAGGCAGTCTGATGTCGCGGCTGCTCGGGGCATTGGCGGGCGATCCGGAGCTTGAGGCGCTGCTGTCGGACGAAGCGCAGCTCACGGCAATCCTGCGCTTCGAGGTTGCCTTGGCGCAGTCTGAGGCGGCGGTCGGCCTGATCGACGAGGTTGTGGCCCGGGAGATTGCGCTGGCTGTGGAACAGTTCATCCCGGACTGGCCCGCGTTGCTCGCGGGCATGGCGCGGGATGGCGTGGTGGTGCCGGCGCTGCTGGCACAGCTTGGCGCCACCCTCACGGCGTCAGCCCGGCCAGCGTTGCATTGGGGTGCGACCAGCCAGGACGCGATCGACACCGCCCTCGTCTTGCAACTCGTCGCCATCCTGCCGCTGCTGCAAAGCCGCATCGACACGATCAGGACGCAACTCGCGAGTCTGGTCGAGCAACACGGTGCCACCGCCCTGATGGCGCACACGCGGATGCAGGCGGCGTTGCCGTTCACCGTAACCGACAAGCTCCGCAGTTGGGACGAGGCGTTGGCGCGGCACCGGGCCGCACTGACCGCGCTATCCCCGGATCTGCTGGTCGTCCAGCTCGGTGGTCCGATCGGTAATCGATCCAGCTTTGAGGGGCAGGGCGACCGCGTTGCCGAAGCGCTGGCGAGTCGCCTCGAGCTGCGTGACGCACCTTGCTGGCACACGGCGCGAGATCGGCTGATCGGCCTCGGCGCGCGGCTGGCGATGCTCGCCGGAACGCTGGGAAAGATCGGCGCCGACATCGCCCTGATGGCGCAGAGCGAGGTCGGCGCGGTGACTCTCGCCGCCGGCGGGACGTCGTCGTCGATGTCGCACAAGCACAATCCGGTGAAGGCCGAATTGCTGGTGGCGCTGGCGCACCACACCGCCGGCCTCTCCGGCACGCTCAACCACGCCATGCTGCACGAGAGCGAACGGTCTGGTGCCGCCTGGACAGTGGAGTGGCTGACCCTGCCGGCCCTGCTCGTCAGCACCGGCGCCAGCCTGAGGCTGGCGTCAACGCTGCTGCAGGAGGTTGTCGGGTTTGCAGAAGCGGCCACATAGGCCGGCAGGCCGATGAGGCCGCCACTGTAGCCGGCCCAGCTGCCTTCGCTGCGATGACACCCAATCGGCTGGGCCTTTGGCAGTGCTGCCGTGCCCTACGCGATCCGCCCGAACCACAGCATCGACAGCGCCGCCGCGGCCATGGCCAGCAAGGCTCCCACGCCGGCGAAGATGAAGGCGATTTCAGTCAGCTTCTTTTCGCTGATCAGCCGGGTGGAGAGCGAGTCGTAGACCCCGGCGAGGTCAGAGGCGCTGGTCGCCTCGTAATACTCGCCCTCGGTGGCGTCGGCGATCGCCTGCAGCGTCGTGGCGTCGAGCTGCGCCCGCATCGAGCGGCCACCGAAATCCACCACGTCGCCTGAGGCCGAGCCGAACCCGACGGTGAACACCTTGACCCCATAGTCGCCCGCCAGCCGGCCGGCGGCGACGGGATCGGGACCTGTCGTGGTGGCGCCATCGGTGAGGAGGATCACGACGGCGCTCTCATAGGAGCCGGGTTCGACCGGCAGGTGCTTGGCCATTGGTTCGGCAGGCGTTCCGCTCAACAGTCCGTCGGCGCCGCCGCTCACGCCAAGGCGTTCACCGCCGAAGCTCGGCAGCCCCAGCTGATCGCGCTGGTTGCCGCTGCCATCGAGGTCAAAGTTCTGCTCAGGGAAGATGGTCGCCAGCGCCACCAGCACGCCGGAGCCCACCGCCGTGCCGCGCCTCAGATCGAAGCTGTTGATCGCCTGGTACAGTGCCTCGCGATCGATGGTCGGCGCCTGCACCAGCACCGCCGCCGAGGCGAAGGCGACGATGCCCACCTGCACATCGGCCGGTTGCTTCCTGATGAATTCCTTGGCCGCCTCCTGCGCCGCGACGATACGCGAGGGTTCGACGTCGCGAGCCCGCATCGAGCCCGACACATCCATCGACAGGATCACCGTCGCCCGTGATGAAGCCAGTTCCACCACCGCAGCCGGCCGGGCCACGGCGACGATCAGCACGGTGAGCGCCGCCAGCAGCAGCAGAGGGGGCACGTGCCGGCGCCAGCCGATGCCCTTGCCCATCGCCTGCTTGACGATGGCAAGGTTGGCATAGCGCAACGCTGCCTTCTTCCGACGCCGCAGCAGCCAGATGTAGGCGCCGATCAGCAGCGGCACCAGGAGCAGCAGCCAGAGCATGTCCATCCAGATGAAGGTCATCGCGTCACCACCGTCAAAACCGTCCCACCCCCGCCACGGGGGCGAGGCCTAGGCGCCCGCCATCGCGGGCAGATTGCCGCCACCGCCGAGCCGCGACTGCACCTTGCGCATATGCGAAAAGCGCAGCACTGCCTCGACGAGGTCGTCCGAAGTCGAAAGTTCCAGCACGTCGAGCCCCGCCGCCGCGAAGGCCTCCATCTGTGCTTCCTCGTTGGCTGCCGCCGCGGCGACGAAGCGCCGCCGGAAACCCTTGTCCACCGTGTCGACGAACAGCTGTTCGCCGGTTTCCGCATCCTGGAACAGCAGCATGCCGACATCGGGCAGCGCCATGTCGAGGGGATCGAGCAACCGCACCGCCACCGCTTCGTGCCGCTGGCTCAGGCGGAACAGCCCGCGCTCCCAGCCCGGCTGCGAGATGAAGTCGGAGACCACGAAGACGATCGAGCGCCGCCGCATCACCGACATCGACCGGCCGATAAAGGCGTTGAGATCGGTCTCCGGCGAGCGCAGCAGCCGCGGGTTGGCCAGCACCTTGTCGATCAGGTGCAGCACGTGCCGCCGTCCGGTATGCGGCGGGATCACATAGTCCGACTGGCCGTTGAACAGGATCGCCCCGACCTTGTTGCCCTGCCGGGTCAACAGCCGGGTCAGCACCGCCGCGAACTCGGTCAGCATCTGCCGCTTGGTTACCTGGTCGGAGCCGAAATCCACCGACGGGCTGAGGTCGAGCAGGAACCAGGCGGTGACGTCACGGTCCTCGTTATAGATCCGGACATGCGGCACCTGGGTGCGCGCCGTGACGTTCCAGTCGATATGCCGGACGTCGTCATAGGTCTGGTATTCACGCAGGTCGGCGAAATCGAGTCCGAAGCCGCGGAACAGCGTGCGATAATCCCCCTGCAGCAACCCGTCGAGCTTGCGGATCACTGTCCACTCGAGGCGACCGAGGAGCTTTTCAGCCTGCTGCGGCGATGCGGACATGCGCCTCCAGGGGTTTTTCGGGGGCGGGGATGGCCTTGAGTACCTGGCCGATGATCTGGTCCGGCGTGATCGATTCCGAGATCGCCTCATAGGACAGCACGATCCTGTGCCGCAGCACGTCGGGGGTGACGTCGAGCACATCCTCGGGCAGCACGTATTCACGGCCACGCAGGAACGCCAGCGCCCGTCCGGCCTCGATCATGTTGATCGAGGCGCGCGGGCTCGCGCCATAGGTAAGGAAGCGCTGCATGTCGCCAAGCCCGGCCGCCGCCGGGTTGCGCGTCGCGCTCACCACCTTGACCGCGAACTGAATCAGCGAGGGGTCGACAAACAGGCTATGGCACTTGGCCTGCAGGGCCACCAGTTGCTCGGTGGTCGCCACTCGCGTCACCGCCTGCATGAGGCCGGTGACGCGCGAGACGATGACGAATTCCTCCTCTTCGCTCGGATAGCCGACGAGGACCTTCATCATGAAGCGGTCGACCTGCGCCTCGGGCAGCGGATAGGTGCCCTCGGTTTCGATCGGGTTCTGCGTCGCCATGACCACGAACGGGTTGGGCACCTTGTGCGTCTCGCCGGCGATGGTGACCTGCCGCTCCTGCATCACCTCGAGCAGGGCGCTCTGCACCTTGGCCGGCGCGCGGTTGATTTCGTCGGCCAGCAACAGATTGCAGAACACCGGCCCGAGTGTCGTCGAGAAGTCGCCGGTCTTCTGGTTGTAGATGCGGGTCCCGACGAGGTCCGACGGCACCAGGTCGGGGGTGAACTGCACCCGCTTGAACTTGCCCTGGATCACGTCGGCCAGCGTGTTGACGGTGAGCGTTTTGGCCAGCCCCGGCACGCCTTCGACCAGGAGGTGCCCTTTGGCAAGCAGCGCCACCAGCACCCGTTCGAGGAAATGGTCTTGTCCGACCACGACTTTCTTCACCTCGTACAGCACCTGCTCCATCAACGAAGCGGCGGCGGTGCCGGAGTCTTTCGATGTGTCGACCATTTTCTCCGTCGGGGTTCGAGTACAACTACTACAGCGGGTTCTCTCCAGCCGCCGCGGCGGCGTTTTCGATCGGCACGGCAAAGCCGATGCCGGCAAAGGTCCTGAGGCCGGACGGGTTGAGGATGGCGGTGACGATCCCCACCACCTCGCCGTCGCCATTGACCAGCGGTCCGCCCGAATTGCCGGGGTTGGCCGCCGCGTCGAACTGAATGAGGTTCTGCAGCTTGGGCTCGCCGTCCTCGGCCAGCACCCGCCCGAGCCCGGAGACCACGCCGGCCGAAGCAGACGGCCCGATGCCGAACGGGAAGCCGACCGCCACCACCTCGTCGCCCGGGTTGAGCCCGGCGCTGGTCGCCAGCGTCGCCGGTTCGAGTTCATCGGGCAGGTTCAGCGGCCGGATGATGGCGAGGTCGCTCTCCGGCCGGGCGCCGATGATCATCGCCTCGGATTCGCTGCCGTCCCAGAACTGCACCCGCAGCTTCTTGGCGGCGCCCGCCACATGTAGATTGGTGAGGATGGTGCCTTGGTCGTCGATCACGACGCCGGTGCCAACCGCAGTGAAGCGCTCGTGGAAATCCTCTTCCACCTTACCTTCGGCGGGAAGCTCGGCCTGGCCCTCGGGCTTGGTCGCTGAGGGATCGTCGGTACTGTCTTCGTAGCCGTCGACCCGCACCACCGACTTGATCACCGTCGCATACGCCACCGACTCGATCGATGGCCCGCGCGGCCGCTCGTCCACCACCTTGTTGACCGCGGTCATGAACTGCCAGTCGCTGATCCGCTGCGGGTCGGGGGTGACGAGGTCATAGGCGCCGATCAGCAGCAGCGTCACCAGCGCTCCGGCGCCAACCAGCACCGGGCCCTGGTGCCGCTGGTAGAGTTTGCTCCACCACTGACTGACACGTAACTGCCATGTCGGTTGGGTATGGTCGTCGGCACTGTCGAGGTAGACTGGGCTGACACCGTCGCGCCCCACCCAAGCGGAACCGGCCGTGTTCCGCGGCCTTTGTGAACGGCTATAGAGTGGTCGCCGTCGGGTCACTAAAACGCTCCCGCGCTCGAGTACAGGTCGTCCCCTCCCCTCGATCAGCAGGCTAGTCCCAGCGGTAACCATGCAGCAAGGCGCAAGGTTGCATCAGCTGTGGTCGCTCTCTGAAATGTGAGAGTTGTGTCAACCCGCCGGGCGGCTCGCGGCGCGGGTCATTTCCTGAGTGCGCGTCAGCACATAGGCGAGCCCGGTCAAGAGCAGCAATCCGCCGCCGAGCAGCAGCGTATCGAGCAGCAGACCGCCCTCAACGCCAGTTTTCACGGCCTGCAGCAAGAGGCTCAACACCGTCCCCACCGCGAACACCGCCAGCCCCTGCCGCCCCATCAGCCGCAGCGGCGTCATCAGCCGCGATTCGGCGATCCCATGCATCACGCCGAGCGAGGCGACGACATAGAACAGCGCCAGCGCATGCAGCAACCGGGGCAGGGCGAGGAAGGTCTTGTCGAACCAGGTGACATAAAACGGCAGCCCAAGCTTGCTGAGCAGACCCAGGCCCTGCCGGCCGATATCGCCGAGCGGCGGGATCTTCACCCACAGCAGCACCAGCAGCAGGAACGCCGCGGCGAGCCCGAACAGCACCGGGCTTTTCGGCACGAATCGCCGCCCCTGCTTCATCGCCATGCCCGACAGCAGGCCCATGACGAACAGGATCTGCCAGGAGAACGGATTGAAGAACCAGCCACCCTGGGTAGGGAAGTTCGGCAGGTTGAGGCGGAACTGCCCGGCAAGCGCCCAGACGAGGATCGAGCCGAGCATCGTCTGCACCGGCCAGCGCAAGCCCGAGGCGATCACCAATGGCGTCGCCAGCAGCAGCGTCATGTAGAGCGGCAGGATGTTGAGATAACCCAGCTGATGCGTCAGCAGTGGCAGCCCGATCATCGCCTGCAACGGGAAGCCGAAGATCGGCGCGATGTTGTTCTTTTCCAGCACCTCGTCGAGCCCGAACCACCACGCCGCCCCGGCAAAGATGGCGAGCGCGATCATGGTGATCGAGAGGTGCACGAAATAGAGCTGCCGGGCCCGCGCCCATACTTTGGCGATCGCAGGCCACAGCGGCCCGCTGACAAAGCGCCCGGAATAGGCGAGCCCGGCGGCGAGCCCCGACATGAACACGAACGCCTCGGCGGCATCCGAGAAGCCGAAATTCCGGCTGGTCAGGTTCTCGTAGAAGGTCCCCGGCACGTGGTTGATGAAGATCATCACCAGCGCCAGCCCGCGGAACATATCGAGCCGCGCATCGCGCCCGGGGCGCGGTGCGGTCACACTCGCATCCATCGCGGCGAAGCCGGCAAAGGCCCTGAGGCGCTCCAGCAGCGGAGCGCGCTTCAGCGTGGCGGAGGTCTCAGACATGGACCGCGGCCGTTCCGGCAATGGCAGGCTCGGCGGGGGCAGAGCCCTGCTGCGTCCAGCTCAGGAAGATACGCTGCTGCTCGACAATGATCGGCGCCGGTGCGGTCTCGCTGGTGGTGGTGAAGAGGATCGGCTGCCGGCCGCTGGCAATGCCGCGCGAGGTGGCCGCGATCAACAGCGGCGCACCGATCGCCGGCAGCGCCACCGGCAGCAGCCAGGGCACCAGGTCGCTGGCGAACGCCGTCGAGATCGCCAGCACCGCGGCGCCCGCCACCGTCACCCACCAACTGGCCGCGAACGCCGTAGAAAGGCTCACCCGGCCTTCGTCGCGATTGGTGGCCGGCCAGCCGCCATCGAGCCCGAAAAGAATCTCGATCACCGCTTTGCTCTGGAAGCACAGCATGATCGGCGCCAGGAGCGTCGAGATGACGATCTCTGATATCACCGACAGCGCCGCCCGGAGCGTTCCGCCGAACCCCTTGTTACGACGCCCGAGCGTCGAGCGCACGAGGATCAGGAATTTCGGCAGCAGCAGCGCGATCGCCACCGCCACAGCCAGCACCCAGATGCCGGTCTCGTTGTCGCGCCACCAGTATTTACTCGGCAGCGCCGCGGCGAGAATGCTTGCCGCCATGAGCGCCAGCCACAGCGGCGAGGCGGCATAGGCCATGATGCCCTGGATGAAGGTGAAGCGGCTCCAGACTTTCAGGTCCGGTGCGCCCAGCACCCGGCGGTGCTGCAGATTGCCCTGGCACCAGCGCCGGTCGCGCTTGGCATATTCGATCAGGTTTTCCGGGCCTTCCTCGTAGGAACCGCCGAGATACGGGTCGACCTCGACCTTCCAGCCGGCGCGCGACAGGAGCGCCGCCTCGACATAGTCGTGGCTGAGGATATGCCCGCCATGTGGCGGCTTGCCTGACAGCACCGGCAGCCCGCAGCTCGCGGCGAAAGCCGGCACCCGCACGATGGCGTTGTGCCCCCAGTACGGCCCTTCCTCGCCCTGCATCAGCGCGGTGCCGCGGGCGAAATAGGGAGAGAGATAGGCCGCCGAGAACTGCATCACCCGGCCGAACAGGCTATGCGCGTGGATCACCTCGGGCACCGTCTGCAGCAATCCGAGCCGTGGATCGTCATCCATGCGCCTGGCCATCGCGGCGATCGTCGCGCCGTCCATCAGGCTGTCGGCGTCGAGGATCAGCGCATAATCGTAGGCACCGCCCGAGCGCGAGATGAAGTCTTCGATATTGCCGGCTTTCTTGCCGATGTTGCGCTCGCGCCGGCGATAGAACACCCGCCCCTCGGCCATCGGTTCACTCAGCAACTGCTCGAACCAGACGATCTCCTCTGCGGCCACTTCCTCTCGGTTGGTGTCCGACAGGATGGCGAAATGGAAGCGGTCAGCCAGCCCCAGGTTGACGATGCTGCGGTTCATCGCCGCGACTCGCGAAAAGCTTGCCGCCGCGTCCTCGTTGTAGACCGGCATCAGGATCGCCGTCATACCGAGCGGCTGTCCGGCGCTGCGCGCAACCCGCTTGGGCGGTGCGAGGATCCCCAGCACGCCGGCAACGCCGCCCCACACCAGCCAGAACCCGACCAGCGTGAACAGCGCGGTGCGCAGCACGTCGAGCGGGCTGGTGCCGTCATTGCCGATAAAGCGCATGTACAGCCAGCCGCCACCAAGGCTCAACAGCGCTGCTGCGCCCAAAGCCATGGCTCGGGTCAGGTGAGCTCTTGCCATCTATCGAGGCCTTGCGGACTGCATGGGTGAGGCTCCTGGAGCGCGATCAGGAAAGGTGTGAGGCTTCCGGTTCGAGCGCGCGACAAGTCAAAACCGTCAGAACCGCGGCAACGCCGCAGCGAAGGCGGCGCGCAGCGTCAGGAACAGCGAGCTGCGCCGCCGCTCCAGCACCTGCTTGGGCATGGCCAGCGGAGCATCGGGAAGCGCGCCCGAGAAAACGTCGGAACGGTCGTGCTTCATGCCAGTGCCCTCCACTGATAGAGCCAGGTTTCGCTGATCGTCCGGCCGGTGCTGACGATGTTGGCCTTGAGCTCGACCGGCTCGCTGCCCTCGATCAGCACGTCGAGCGCCAGCCGCCACACACCATTGGCGTCGACCTTCGACAGCGCCGTCGAGGCGATCTCACCCGAGCTGGCGGTCGCGACCACATCGAGCTTGGCCTCGGTCGGCATGGCCGTCAGTTCGCCGCCGGCAAAGTCGATGACGAACTTCCTGAGCTTCACGTCGTTGGCTACGCCCGAGACGCCGCCCTGGCCCGCCCGGGTCTCGACCACATGCGCCAGCGGCGCATCGTCCCTGGGCAACAGGTCGCCCCAGATCAGCCGATAGTGGAACTCGCGGGCATCGCCGGCCTTGATCGGGTCGGACGGCACCCAGAACGCCACGATATTGTCCTCGGCTTCGAGCCGTGACGGCGCCTCGATCAGCCGCACATTGCCCTGGCCCCAGTCGCCGACCGGCTCGACCCGGGCCGACGGGCGGCGCTCGTAATGCGCGCCGGCATCCTGGTAGGTCTCAAAGCTCCGGTCGCGCTGGTACAGCCCGAAGGCCCGCGGGTTGTTCTCCCACAGGTACGAGTTGCCCAGCTGCGGCGTATTGTTGAGCGGCCGCCAGAACACTTCGCCGCCGTCGCGCTCGACAATCAGCCCGTTGCTGTCATGCACCTGCGGCCGGTAGTCGTCGAAGCTCGAGCGGTTGGTCTCGGCGAACAGGAACATCGAGGTGAGCGGCGCGATGCCGATCTCGCCGATATCGGCGCGGAAGAACAGCCGCGCTGTGACGTCGATCGCCGTTTCCTGCGCCGTGTCGCTGGCCGGGGTGATCTCGAAGCGATAGGCGCCGGTAACGCTCGGTCCCTCGAGGCTCGCATATGCGACGAGCGGCTTGCCCTCACTTGGGCGCTCCAGCCAGAACGCCGAAAAGCGCGGGAACTCTTCCGGCCCCGATTGCCAGGAGTTGATCGCGAGGCCGCGGGCGCTGAGCCCGTAAATGTTGCCGCGTCCCAGCGCCCGGAAGTAGCTCGAGCCGAGGAACGACACCAGCTCGTCCATCTTGTCGGCAACATTCACCGGGTAGTTGATGCGCACGCCGGCAATGCCGGGGAAGGCCTCGGCCGCCGCTTCTTCGCCCATCGCCTGGTCGTAGAACATGAAATCGGCATTGGAGAAGCCGAAGGGCGATGCCTCGCCGTCGACCACCTCGAACACGCCCACCGGCTCCTTGAACAGCCAGCCCATCGGGAAGGCGTGCACCTGGAAGCCCGAATTGTTGTCGAGCCAGCGCGCGTGCTGCGCGTCGAACTGGATCTTGCGGTAGCCGTCATAGTCGAGGGCCGCGAACAGTTTCGGCAATTCCGGCACCGCCGCGTTGAACGGCTCCGCCGCCCTCGCGCGCATGCGCTCGGTCAGCACATCGTAGTCAAACGGCTCTGCTTCACTCTCCTGAGCGAAGGCGACGCGGGTGAGGGAGGTGGTGGAAAGCAGCGCCGCCGTTACGGCAGCGGCTCGGAGAAAGGCTCGCCGATCGAGCCGATGGTGAGAAACAGAAGACATGCACTATCGCTATGGAGGGATCGGGACACCAAACACGAATTCCGCAACGCCGTTGAGCGCCGAAAGTTGTCGCATAGGAGCTATGCACCGGCGGAATGGATATGATTTCGCCGCAATGCGTTACGAGTTCTGGCCGTTTCCGCACCCGGAATGCATCAATGAGCGACGCTGTCGCACTGCGTCCCCCACGAACCCTGCCGCTTGGCGTCGTCCTGATCCTGATCCCGCTGGCTCTGGCCATTGCCGGGCTCGCCATCCGCTACCTGGCCTTCGCCGCCACTGTTCCCGATGCCTCGATCGCCAATTTCGCCCAGGGCATGTGCCGGTGGGATTGCTCCTGGTATGTGAAGCTGTCGCAGACCGGGTATGATCCGTTCCCGGTGCCGACAATGATCAATGCCGGCAACTGGGCCTTCTTTCCGCTTTACCCGATCCTCGTCGCCATCGTCCGCACGCTGACGGGCCTGCAAACCATCGTCGCCGCCACTGGCCTCTCGATCCTTTTGTGTATCGCCTCGGCTCGCGTCGCCTGGCCACTGCTCGGCAAGGACCTTCGCGCCTATAGCCTGTTCTCGGCTTTCCTCGTGGCCGGACCGTTCTCCATCTGGCTCACCACCTTTTATACCGAGGTGCTGTTCCTCTTCCTCACCCTCTGCGTCTTTGCCGCGCTGCGGAGCAAGCAGTTCCTGCTCGCCGGCCTGTTCGCCGCGCTGCTCTCGGCCACCCGCATCGTCGGGGTGTTCATCGTCTTCGCCATCCTGATCGAGATTTGGCAGGCCCACCGCGCCAATGGCGGCAGCTGGCGCGATTTCGTCCCCGCTGTGCTGAAGCGGCCCGAGCAACTGCTGGCCCTGTTCATCGCCCCACTCGGCCTCTTCGCCTATATGACGTACCTGCATTTCCACGTCGGCGACGCCCTGGCCTTCAGCCATGTGCAACGCGCCTGGTCCCGTCCGACGGGCAACCCGGTGGTGTTTGTCTGGAACGCCCTCACCAGCTTCCCGAAACAGGGCTGGGCGCCGACGCCGTCACAGCAGCTCGCCGTCGCCGTGCTCGTCGGCTACGCCCTGTCGATCGTGCTGCTGGCAAAGAAGCGCTACGGCATGGCGGTCTATGCGCTGATCTGCCTGACCCTGCCGCTGTTCGCCGGCATGGCTTCGGTGCTCCGCTTCACCGCGGCGCTGGCGCCGATGCCGCTGATGCTCACCGAACTGCTGGCCAGCCGCCGCTGGCTGTTCGCCGTGGCGCTGCTGGGCCTGCTTGCCGGCGGCTATTTCACCACCATCGGCTGGCTGACGGGGTATCTGAGCCTTGTCTAACCCGCTCCGCCTCGGCGCCTACATCCTCTGCGGCCTCGTTGCGCTGTTCGAACTTGGCGTGGTCTGGCTGATGCTGCATCCCAATGTGCCGCCCGATTACCGCGCTTACTACATCGACAAGACCACCACCTGCCTTAACCAGCCGGTCAGTGGCAGGTACACGCTTGGCACCATTGTCCGCTTCACCCCCGAGGACAGGGACGCCGCCAAGCTGATCCGGGTCTGCGGCCTCGAAGGCCCGACCGGCGACGGCAACCATGCCGTCGGCACCAGTGCGCGCCTGCGTTTCACCTATGCCGAACCCGCCACGGCGCTGACGCTGCAGCTGGCGATGGTCGCGATCCAGAAGGGTGGGGCGACCGTGCCGCAGCGCGTCGAGATCGTCGCCAATGGCACGCTGCTCGATACCATCTCGCTCAACGCCCCCACTCCACAGCAGGTCTCGCTGCCGCTTCGGGCGCCTGCCGACGATAAGCTCGAACTCGAGCTGCGCTTCCCCGACGCAGTGCAGATGGGCCCGACCGATCCGGACAACCGCCTGCGCTCGATCAAGCTGCTCTCCGCCGCGCTTCTCCCCGCCTGAAACTTTCCTTAACCGATCGGTTGACAACCATCGTTGCGAGGAGTATTCAACCAATAAGTTATCAACTTGAGGGTTGAACAATGGACTGCATCGAACTCACCGGCACCGCGCCGACCAAGACCTCCGTCGTCACCACGCCGGCCAACGATCCCGTCATTCTGATCGCCCGCAGCTTCGAGGCACCGCGCAGCCTGGTCTGGCGCTGCTACACCGAGCCGCGCCACCTCACGCATTTCTGGGGCCCCAAGGGCGCCACCAACCCGGTGAGCGAAGTGGACCTGCGGGTCGGCGGCGCCTGGCGCCAGGTGATGCGCTTCGCCTCGGGCAACGAATATGGCTACACCAGCGCCTATCTCGAGATCTCGCCGGTCGAGCGGCTGGTCTGGCGCGATGCCCCCGAGGGCTATCGCTTCGGCGACGAACTGCCGCCGGCCGAGATGGTCACCGAGATGACCCTCATCCAGGCTGGCCGTCTCACCAGCGTCCATATCACCGTCCGCTTCACCTCGCTCGTCGCCCGTGACCAGGCGGTCAAGCGGGGCTTTGCCTCCACCGTTTCCGAGGGCAGCGACAAGCTCGACCTCTACCTCTTCACCCTCAGCGCCACCGCGGCGTTCCAGCAGGAGTAACCGCCATGAACACCTTCACCTCTCGCGACGGCACGAAAATCGCCTACGACGTGCGTGGCTCCGGCCCGGCCGTCATCCTAATCGACGGCGCCTGGTGCGGTCGCAATATGGGCCCGATGCCCAAGCTGGCGCCGCTGCTTGCGCAGCACTTCACCGTCTACAATTATGATCGGCGCAGCCGCGGTGACAGCGACATGTCGACCGACTATTCGCCCGATCGCGAATATGAGGATCTCGCGGCGCTGATCGATATCGCCGGTGGTTCCGCCAGCCTCTACGGCACCTCGTCCGGTGGTGCGCTCGCCCTGTTCGCTGCCGCCCGCGGCCTGCCGGTCGATCGCCTCGCCATCTTCGAGGCGCCCTTCACCGATGTGCCCGGCGGCAAGCCGATGCCCAAGGGTTACCAGGCCGAAATCGAGCGCCTGGTGCGCGAGGATCGCCGGCCCGAGCTCGCCAAGTTCTTCATGGTCAAAATGATCGGCATGCCCGCCTTCATGATGCCGATGATGTGGTTCAACCCGCACTGGAAGGCGATGCTGCATAACGCTCCGAGCCTGCCGCACGATACCGCGGTGATGGAAGGCTATGGCTTTCCCACCGAGGCCGCCCGCTCGATCCGTGTCCCGACCATCGTGATATCGGGTGACAAGACCTTCAAGCAGCTCAAGGAACCCGTGCGCCTCGCCCGCGAGACCGTCCCCGGCGCTCGCTTCGCCTCGCTGCCTGGCCAGAGCCATGACGCGGCGGCCGAGCTCGTCGCCCCCGTGCTGATCGACTTCTTCTCCGGCGCCGCTACCGTGCGCGCCGCTGCCTGAGCCAAGAGACCGAAATGACCGACCACCTGTCCACGACGCTTTCTGCCCTCGCCGACCCCACCCGTCGCGGCATCCTCGCCCGGCTCTCCCTGGGTGAGGCGACGGTCAGCGAACTGGCCGAGCCCTACGACATGTCGATGGCCGCCGTTTCCAAGCACCTCAAGGTGCTGGAAAAGGCCGGGCTGATCTCCCGCGGCAAGGAGGCCCAGTGGCGTCCCTGCCGGCTCGAGGCCGCTCCGATGGCCGAGGTCGCCGACTGGGTCGAGAACTACCGCCGCTTCTGGGATGAGAGCCTCGATCGCCTCGGCGATTACCTGGCCGAACTACAGAAGGGCGACCCCGGCGGCTCCCGGAACTAACCCCCGGGGCTCGCGGAGCCGAAACAAGGATGCAGCGACCCAAGGTCATAGCGCTCTCGGACTACCGCCGGCAGCGCGACGGCGAAGCCTTGCGCCAGAAGCTGGGGCAGGGCGCCGGAACGGAACACTGGTTCGTACTTTACTGGCGGTATTGGGCCGAAAGCCTCGATCGCCTCGACGCCTACCTGAAGCAACTCAAGGAGCTGAAAATGGCACTCGATGACCTGAAGATCGAAGCCCCGGCGAACGAACCCATCGTCATCGCCACCCGTACCTTCGCCGCCCCGCGCGCCCTGGTGTGGAAGGTGATGACCCAGCCCGAACACGTCGCCCGCTGGTGGGGCACCGATGGCCAGACGGCCGTCATCACTGCGCTCGATGTCCGCCCCGGCGGCAAGTGGCGTATCGAGTCCCATGGCAAGGACGGCAATGTCTATATCTTCATCGGCGAATACCGCGAGGTGAACGAGCCCGAGAAATTCGTCTGGACCTTCGGCATGGAGAACATGTTCGTCGGCAAGGTGGTGGTCGAGACCCACACCTTCGCGGAAGACGGGGCCGTCACGCACTACAAGTCAGTCTCGAACTACGACAATGTCGGCGATCGCGACGGCATGGTCGCCTCCGGGATGGAGAAGGGCATGCGCCACGGCTTCGCCATCATGGACCAGCTGCTCGCCGAACTCACTCAAGAAGCCTGAACCATGCTCTCCGACCTCACCACCATCCCCTCCGACCGCCGGCTCGAGATCGAACGCGAGTTCGATGCCCCGCGCGACCTGGTCTGGATGATGTTCGCCGATCCGTACCACCTGAGCCAGTGGTGGGGTCCGAAGGGCTTCACCAACCCAGTGGTGGAGCTCGACCTTCGCCCCGGCGGCCGCTGGTATCACGTGATGCGCGGCCCCGATGGCAAGGACTACCCGGCCGACAGCGAGTTCATCGAGGTGACTCCGCCGGAGCGCATCGTCTATCGCAACCGCCAGCTCGAGGCAGAAGCCTTCGGTAACAATCCGCCGCCGAGCTTTCTGCGGGTCATCACCCTCATTGACCTCGGCAACGGTCGCACCCGGCTGACGCTGGATGCCTATTTCGACACCGCCGCCAACAAGGACGCCATTGTCCGTCGCGGCTTCCGCGAGGGTGTGCTGGAGAGCTTCGACAAGCTCGCCGCCCACCTTGCGACTGGAGCAACGAGATGAAGTTCACCACCACCATTCTCCTGTCCGGCAACAATACCGGCATCATCGTGCCGCCTGCGGTGCGCGACGCGCTGAATGGCGGCAAGAACCCGCTGGTCGTCGTCACCCTCGCCGGTCACACCTGGCGCAGCAAAGTGGCCACCATGGGCGAGTACCTGCTGGTCGGCGTCAGCGCCGAGATCCGGGGCATCACCGGCGTCAAAGGTAACGAGACGCACGAGGTCGAACTCACCCTCGACGATCAGCCTCGCGTCGTCGAGGCCCCAGGCGACCTGCAGGCCGCCCTCGATGCCGACCCCGTGGCGCTGGCGGCCTGGAACAAACTCGCCCCCAGCCACAAGAAGGCCCACGTCACCGCCATCGAAGGCGCCAAAGCCCCCGAAACCCGCCTCCGCCGGGTCCAGAAGGCCATCGAAATGCTGACCACCTAGCCCCGAACACCGGCCTCTCCCTGATCCTCCCCCGCGCGGCGGGGGAGGATCAGGGAG
>NZ_LAJE02000386.1 GCF_000970465.2 Devosia insulae DS-56 | reverse complement strand
ACCGATCGGCCACTGAGGTCCGGCCCTTCCAGCGCCGCACCGTGCTCTCATTGACGCCCAGCTCGACAGCCAGGTCCGCGACGCTCGCCGTGCTGGCCTGAATGTAGGCCCGCGTCTTCGGCGTCGTTGTCGCATTGGCGTGCAACTTCAGATCCATCCCAAGCGCTCCCTGACAAAGGCAACGCCTCGTTCTACACCGAGTCCATCACGCCAATCCGCCGGAACAGTACACCTTCGCGGGGATGACGCCGGTGAAATGGCGGGCCCCATGGAGGTGTTGCGGGGCAGCCCAGATGGATTCGTACCTGCGCCGGAATGACATCCCGGGTTGGGCAGGGTATCGAGGGGACATGAAAGTCGCGCTCGAAACCCTTCTCGCTTCAGCCCCTTACCTCAAAGGTCTCGCCGGTCGCCACGCCGACTGGTTCGCCGCGGCGCGAAAGCTATCGCCCGACACCGCGCTGGCGGCGGTGCTCGATCAGGTGGCGAAAGCCGGGCAGGCCGCCGCCACCGAGGACGAGATCGGGCGCGAGCTGCGCATCGCCAAGGGGCGGGCGGCGCTGCTGGCGGCGGTTTCCGAAGTCGAGGGGCGCTGGACCACGGCACAATCGACCGCAGCCCTCTCCGACCTCGCCGATGCGGCGCTCGAGGCCGGACTCGAGGTGCTGCTGCGGCTGGCGGCGGCGCGCGGGCTGACCGAGGCTACGGCCATGAATTCCGGGCTGGCGCTGTTCGCGCTCGGCAAGCATGGCGGGCGCGAACTCAACTATTCGAGCGACATCGACATCGTCGCCTTCTTCGATCCCGACAAGGGGGCGGTGAAGGAGCGGGGCGAGGAGACGAAGTTCTTCACGCGCATCGTGCAGCGGCTGGCGAGCCTGATGCAGGACCGCACCGAGCACGGTTACGTCTTCCGCACCGATCTGAGGCTCCGCCCCGACCCCGGCGCCACGCCGGTGGCGCTGCCGACCGAGGCGGCGCTCGCCTATTACGAGAGCCGCGGGCAGAACTGGGAGCGGGCCGCCTGGATCAAGGCGCGGCCCTGCGCCGGCGACAAACAGGTGGCGGAGCGGTTCCTCAAGGACCTCGCCCCCTATGTCTGGCGCAAGCATCTCGACTTCGCCACCATTGCCGACATCCAGGCGATGAAGCGCCAGATCAACATCACCAAGAATGTCGGCGATGCGCGGGTCGCCGGGCACAACGTCAAGCTTGGTCTGGGCGGCATCCGCGAGATCGAGTTCTTCACCCAGACCCAGCAGCTGATCGCCGGCGGCCGCGACCAGGCGCTGCGCGTCCGCCCGACGGCAATGGCGCTGAAGGCCCTGGCGGCTGCCAACTGGATTTCGAGACGAGCCGCCGAAGATCTCACGCGCATCTACTGGTTCCTGCGGGCGGTGGAGAACCGGCTGCAGATGCTGCGTGACGAGCAGACCCACGTGATGCCCGAGGCCGAGGCCGATATCGCGGTGATCGGCACGCTCATGGGTCAGCGGGATCTGCAAGCGTTTGAAACGGCTTACCGCACGGCGTTGAATCAGGTTGTCGGGTATTATTCCGATCTCTTCGCCGAGGGCGAGAGCCTCGCGGCGGGTGGCGGCAACCTGGTGTTCACCGGCTCGGATGATGACCCCGAGACCATCGAGACGCTGAGCGGCATGGGTTTCAAGGACCCGTCCAAAGCCATCGCGACGGTGAAGAAGTGGCACTATGGCGGTTACGCCGCGACCCGCGCTGCCGCGGCGCGGGCCCACCTGACCGAGCTGCTGCCGGCGTTGCTCTCGACCATCTCGGGCGCCGGTAACCCCGACGAGGCGCTGGCGCGCTTCGACCATTTCCTGTCGCGGTTGCCCTCCGGGGTGCAGCTCTTTGCGCTGCTGCGCAACCACGAGAACCTCCGCAGCCTGCTCGTCGCGCTGATGGCTTCGGCGCCACGCATGGCCGACGCGGTGATCCACCGCGCTCATGTGATGGATGGGCTGATCGACCCGGCCTTCGCCGACGACGTGCGCCGGCGCGAGATCCTGCTCGGCAAGATCGAAGCGTTCTTCGCCGATGCGCGCGACTACCAGGATGTGATCGACCGGGCCCGCATCATCGGCCAGGAGCAGATGTTCCTGATCGCTGCAGGTTTGCTCGCCGGCTCGATGGATGCAGCCCGGGCAGGGGAGCAGTTCACCACTTTGGCCGAGGCGTTGCTGACCCGGCTGTTCGACGCGGTGCGGCGCGAGTTCGAAAAGCGCCATGGCGTGGTGCCCGGCGCGCGGGTGGCGCTGCTGGCCTTCGGCAAGATGGCGAGCCGCGAAATGACGGCGCGCTCCGACCTCGATTTCATCATGCTCTACGACACCGCCGGCGCCGATGAATCCGATGGCGAAAGACCGCTGGCGGCGAGCCAATACTATGCACGGCTGACGCAGCGCCTGTTGGCGGCGCTGAGCGCCCCGACCTCCGAGGGGGTGCTCTACGAAGCTGACATGCGGCTCCGGCCTTCCGGCAATGCCGGCCCGCTGGCCACCAGCCTTTTGGGCTTCATCCAGTATCACCATGAAAGCGCCTGGACCTGGGAGCACCTGGCGCTGAGCCGGGCCCGCGTCGTCTACGCCGATGGCGAGCTTGGCGCCAAGGTCGACGCCACAGTGGCCGAGATCCTGTCGCGGCCGCGGGATTCGGCAAAGACCATCGACGACGTGCTGACCATGCGGGCGCTGATGAGCAAGGAGCGGCCGCCGCGCCATGCCTTCGACCTCAAGCTCGAGGCGGGCGGGCTGGTCGACCTCGAGTTCATTGCGCAATCGGCGCAACTGGTGGCCGGCGGGACGGTGGCGGCCCCACAAGCCACCACTGGCGTGGTGCTGCGGCGCCTCGCTGAGACCGGGTTGGCGCCGGAGGGGTTGCGGCTGGCCGAAATCCTCGAGCTCTATTCCACCGTGCTGCAGGTGATGAGCGCGGCGCTTGCCGACCCGTTCAAGGAGGAAGGATGGACCGAGGCGTTCCGCGAACTGCTGGCGCAGCGCACCAACACCCCGAACTTCGAGCGGCTGGCCGCCGATGTCCGCGAGATGGAGGCCGAGGTCAGCGCCGCGGCCGCTGCGTGGTACGCCAAGGCGCGGGGCCTCTAGCTTTCACGTCCCGATCGGTGCGTGACCAATGGCATAGGCGCCGAGGAACAGCGTCCAGTCGTTGATGATATGCGCGCCCGCCGAGACCCAGAGGTTGCGGGTGACGAGGTAGGAGAGCGTCAACACGACACGCGCCGTGCCGATGATGCCCAGGCACTGCAGGATATTCCAGTCATAGGTCGGCAGATGCAGGGCCGAGAACCACAGGGTTGAAACGACCACGGCGATGATGAGGCCAGTGCCCTTCGACAGCCCGAACCGGCTGACACAGAGCCAGAGCACGGCAAGCAGCGGCAGCACAGTGGTCAGCTCCTCGCCGATGAGCTGGATGAAGGTCCGCGCGAGGAACAGCGCGAGTTCGGCAGGACCAACGCCTTCAAGCGAGGTCACCGCCGGGTTCGCCGCCATTGGCATCAGCAGGCCGAGCAGGTAGCCGGCTGCCCCGGAGACCACGATGGTGAGCACTCCGAAGCCCAGCGACTGCCCGAACTGCTTAATGCCATAGCGCTGGAACAACGCCGTCCAATGCGGTCCGGCAACCATGGCCAGGGCGCCGAGCGGGATGGCGACGAACAGGATCGGGGGAGTGAAGTTCAGCGGGAAGCTGTTGAGCGGCACTGCCACCAGCGCGGCGAAGCCGAGCGCCACGCCAAGCAGCACGATCAGCCAGCCGCGGCCCGAAATCTCGACCGGCTGGCCGTTGTAGAACGGGAAATCCCGACCCTCAGCCATGTGGTGCCCCCCGACGATTGTCCATGTGCACTAGGCACAAAAACGCAGGCGTCGTCGAGGGGCAGAGCGCTGGCTCAGCGCGCCGGCTGGTTTGGCTCCACCGCGAACTGGCGCGTCGCAAAGATGGCGCGCAGCTCGGCGCGGGTGGGCACCGGTTCGAGCAGGCGGCGCCGGGCTGCCCCCTCGTGCCGGGTCAACATGGCCAGGCGCAGCATGATGGCTTCGACGAACAGCGGCATTCGGTTCTCCTGAGGCAGGTCCTCGCAACCATCAGAGTGTCGCTCGATCGACCTGAACCACGGATGAATAGTCATCATATGACTTTCGATCTGCCGCTCGGCGGCTATGCCGGGGCGTAGGCGACTTCCACATCCAGCACCCAGGTGATGCCAAAGCGGTCGCGCAGCATGCCGTAGAGCGGGGACCAGCCGGCAGGCGCCAACGGCTGCAGGATCGTGGAGTCGGCGGCGAGCTTCTGCCAGTAGCCGGTGACCTCGTCGGCGTCGCTGCCGCGCACCGAAACGAAGACTGGGATCTCGCCCGGGTTCCAGCTCAGCCGCGACGGCACGTCGTAGGCCATGATGCGGAAGCCGCTTTCGGCCTCCACCTGGCCCCACATCACCTGGTCGGCTTCATCGGGGTTCTGCACCGCGCCGGCATCCCGGTAGCTGACGACTGCTTGCTGGCCGCCGAACACCGACTGGTAGAAGGCGCGGGCGGCGCGGGCATCGCCGCTGAAGTTGAGATGGGTGGTGGTCTTGATGGTCACGGCATGGCTCCTGTTTTCTGGCCTGATGCGACCTGCTATAGCCGGGGCCAACTGCCACTTTCTGTCAGTTGAATGATGGCCCGACCCGACCGGCTTTTCCGCCTGCTGCAGGCGATGCGCGTGCTGCCCGCGCCGATCACCGCCGCCCGCCTCGCTGAGGAAACCGAGGTGTCGCTGCGTTCGCTGTATCGCGATATCGACAGCCTCAGGGCCGCCGGGGCGCGGATCGAGGGCGAGCGCGGCTACGGCTACCGGCTGATCGAGGACTACGCGCTGCCGCCACAGACCTTCGACCGTGATGAGATCGAGGCGCTGGCTCTGGGTCTGGCCGAGGTGAAGCGGATGGGCGACCCGGCTTTGGCGAAAGCCGCAACCTCCGTGCTCGCCAAGGTCGCGGCGACGCTGCCGGACGACCGCGAGCAGCACCTGTTCCACGCCGTTTCGCAGGTCTACCGACCGGACGCACGTTTCGCCATCGGTCTCGATATGGACCTAGTGCGCCAGGCCTGCTGGCGCGAGGAGGCCCTCGCCATCCGCTACACCGACAAGGCCGGCGCCGTCTCCGAACGCACCATCCTGCCCTTGGCCATCGTCTACACCGAGGGCACGCTCACCGTCCTCGCCTGGTGCTGTCTGCGCGAAGCGTTCCGGATGTTTCGGTCGGACGGGATCAGCGAGCTGCGGCTGGCGGGGACCAGCTTCCGGCCAAGGCGAGTGGTCTTGCTGCGGGAGTATCTGGCGGAGTTGCGGGAGCGGGAGGCGTCAGGCTTGCAAGTGCGGGCGAAGTGAACTAAGTCTGGTGGACTAGACTAGACAATGAGGGCCCCGATGTCGACGGTCAATATCCATGATGCCAAGACGCACTTTTCACGCCTTGTCGAGCGTGCTGCCAATGGCGAAACCGTCATCATAGCCAAGGCCGGAAAACCGATAGCCAAGCTCGTGCCGCTGGAGCAACCAGTGGTCGACACATCCAAGCGCTTCGGAGGCCTGCGGGGGCAGTTCAAGATCCCCGACGACTTCGATCGCATGATGGAGGACGAAATCGCCGAAATGTTCAACGGCAAATGACCCGAGTGCTGTTGGACACGCATGTCCTGCTTTGGTCGCAGAACTGGCCTGAGAGACTGCCGGCGACCCTCTATGAGGTGATGGCGAGACCGGAGATGGAACTGGTGTTCAGCACGGCCAGTGTCTGGGAAGTCGCTATCAAGCACTCGCAAGCGCGAGCTGACTTTCAGGCCGATCCCGGTGTTCTCAGGCAGAAGTTGCTCGATACCGGGTATGTCGAGCTTCCAGTTCTCGGCCCACATGCTGTCACGGTCGCCACGTTGCCCTGGATTCACAAGGACCCGTTCGATCGCTTGTTGGTGGCGCAAGCCATCGTCGAGGGGGTCGAACTGCTTACCGTGGACGAGCTGCTGGCCCGCTATCCCGGCCCGATCCGCGTCTTCTAGGCCGCCTTCGCCGCTTCTTCCGCCAGCACCGGCAGGCTCACCGCCACGGTGGTGCCGAGGCCCTGGCGGCTGTCGATGGCGAGGTGGCCACCTGACAGTTCGGCAATGGCACGAGCGATGGCAATGCCCAACCCGGCGCCTTCGCGGTCGCGGGTAAGCGCCGCGTCGCCGAACACGAAGGGCTGCGACAGGGTGCCGAGGCGTTCGGCCGTCATGCCGATGCCGGTATCGGTGATCTCGAGCACCACCCCGTCGCTGCCGGCATAGGCCGCGAGCGTAACCTTGCCCCCGCGCGGGGTGAAGCGCACCGCGTTCTCGACGAGGTTCGAGACCATCCGTTCGAGCGCGAAGCGGTCGGCGGTGAGCATCGCTTTGCAGGGCCCGCCGAGACCGAAGATCACCCCGGCATGCTGCGCCTGGCCGGCAAAGCGGCGGAACACCCCGACCAGCAATTCGTCGGCGGTGAAGCGGTCGCTCTTCAGCTCGCGCCGGCCGCCTTCGAGCTCAGCCAGCTCGAGGATCGAGCCGAAGAACCCAAGGAGCCGCTCGCCTGAGGTTTTCACCGCTTCGACATAGCCGAGATAGCGCGGATCGCCGAGCGACCCATAGGGCTGCTGCCGCATCATGTCGGCAAAGCCGATAATGTGGTTGAGCGGGGTGCGGATGTCGTGGCTGAGATGGGCGAGGAAGCTGGTCTTGGAGCGGCTGGCGGCCTCGGCGCGGAGCTTTTCCTCATGGTAGCGCCGGGCCAGCAGGCGCTGCTCCTCACGCACCGTGGTCAGCAGCTGGTTGGTGCGGCGGCTTTCGGTGACATCCATCAGCAGCGTGACGAAGCCGGAGCCGGCCAGCGGGCGCTCCTCGATCAGCAGGGTCGAGCCGTCCTCCCGATGCAGCTCGAGCAGGCGGTTCTCGAAATCCTCGCGCACCGATTGCATGTAACCGCCCTGCGCCAGGCTCTTCACCACCTCATGGTAGGCGGCGCCGGCCGCCAGCGCGTCGGGCGCCACGCCCAGCCGCTCGGCGAAGCGGTCGTTGCTGGCGAGGAGCCGCGCGTCGGCGCCCCAGCAGGCGACCCCGAACGGCAGCGTGTCGATCAAAGCGGCGTAGCCGCTGGCGGTGTCGCGGCCGGTTGCGCGGACGAGCAACCACTCCAGCGCGCCGATGATGGTGCGGCGCAGCCAGTTGCCGCGCATCAGTCCATCAGGCGCGCGGAATCGCTTCGCCTCGTCGCCGGATTGCTCCGTCGGCCGCATCAAGTTCTCCGTCTATGTGATTGGAGCGACCCAGTGATTTGCCCCTTGGCGGGGACTTTGAATCGGCTTCGTCGTCACTGTCCAGAGGGGTTTCTGAACGACGCGACGGCGAAGCCAAAATCGTGAGTCGGCTGAATCACTTAGCGCGAAAGAAAAATTCTTCTAGCGCTAAGGTTCTGTTAACCAGCCAGCGTCCGCTCGAGGATATCGGCAGTGTTGCGGCTGAGCTCGCCCGATTCCTGCAGCGATTTCAGCGCTTTCTCCGCCTCGCCGCGACGTACGGATTCGAAGCTGCGCCATACGCGGAAGGCCGTAAGCACGCGCGCCGCGACCTGCGGGTTGCGTTTGTCGACATCCCCCACGAACTCGGCGAGGAAGCGGAAGCCGGCGCCGTCCTGGCGCGCGAACTGCGTCGGGTTGTTCATGCCGAAGGTCGCCATCAGCGCCCGCAACCGGTTGGGGTTGTTCCGCGGGAAATCCGGCGAGGCGAGGATCGCCTTGATACGCTCGAGCGCCGCGTCGTCGGCGGCGAGCGCATTGAGCGACAGCCACTTGTCGAGCACCAGCGGATCGGCGGTGTATTGCCGGTAGAAGTCCGACAGCAGCGCATCGGCGTCGGCGGTCCACGACTGCACCACCGTCGAAAGCGCCGACAGCCGGTCGGTCATGTTGAGCGCCCGCTCATACTGCTCGCGCGCCAGCTTGGCCGCGCCTTCGGCCTTGCCGAGCACCAGGAGGGCCAGGGCGGTGTTCTTCATCGAACGCCGGCCGGTCTGCTGGAAATCCGGCGAATAGGCGAGGCGGCTGTCATTGGTCAGGTAGACCTTCTCCAGCGTCGGGGCGAGCCGGGCGACCAAAGCCGTCACCAGGCCGGTGCGCACTTCGTGGATGCGATCCGGGTCGACATTGCTGCCGATCGCGCGGGCGATGGTCTGCTCGTTGGGCAGACCCAGCGCCAGCGCCTTGTAGGCCGGGTCGAGCTCCTTGGAGCTGAGCGTCTCGGTCAGTGCATCGGCAATGGCAGCGACCTGGGCGTCACTCCATGGCTTGCCGCCGACCGCTTCGAGCATCAGCCGCATCGACACGTCCTGCAGCGCCTGCCAGCGGTTGAACGGATCGGCATCGTGGCGGGCGAGGAACAGCTGGTCGGCTTCGCTGGCATTGGTGCTCAGCTGCACCGGGGCCGAGAAGCCGCGGAACAGCGACGGCACCGGGCGGTTAGGGATGCCGGTAAAGCTGAGGCTGAGTTTGTTGGTATCCATGACGATCAGGTCGTCGCGCACTTCGCCGCCCGACACCGAGGCCCAGCTCATCGGGCTGCCGTTCGGGCCGATGAGGCCGAACTTGATCGGCAGCACCATCGGTTGCTTTTCGTCCTGGCCAGGGGTCGGCTTGTTCTCCTGCACGATATCGAGCGTATAGGTCTGCGTTGCCGCGTCGAACCGATCGGTAACGCTGACCTCGGGCGTGCCGGCCTGCAGGTACCACTGCTGGAAGTGCTGCAGGTTCTGGCCCGAACTATCCTCAAACACCTTGATGAAGGCCTCGATGGTAGTGGCCTCGCCGTCATGGCGCTCAAAATAGAGATCCATGCCCTTGCGGAAGCCGGCTTCGCCGAGCAGCGTTGCCAGCATGCGGACGATCTCAGCGCCCTTCTCGTAGACCGTCGCCGTATAGAAGTTGTTGATCTCCTTGTAGCGATCGGGCCGTGCCGGATGGGCGAGCGGACCGCCATCCTCGGGAAACTGCGTCTGGCGCAGCTGCCGCACGTCATCGATGCGGTTTACCGGGCGCGAGCGCTCGTCCATCGAGAACTCCTGGTCGCGATAAACCGTCAGGCCTTCCTTGAGACAGAGCTGGAACCAGTCGCGGCAAGTGATTCTGTCGCCTGTCCAATTGTGGAAATACTCGTGCGCGATGACACTCTCGATATTGATGTAGTCGGCATCGGTGGCGCTCTCCGGCTTGGCGAACACCAGCTTGTCGTTGAAGATGTTGAGGCCCTTGTTCTCCATCGCGCCGAAGTTGAAATCGGAGACGGCGACGATGTTGAAAATGTCGAGATCATACTCACGGCCGAAGCGGCGCTCGTCCCAGGCCATGGAGCGCTTCAGCGAATCCATGGCGTAAAGGCACTCGCTCTCCTTGCCGTGCGCGCAGTAGATGCCGAGCGCCACCTTGCGCCCCGAGGCGGTGGTGAACTCATCGTGGATCGAGCCGAGATCGCCCGCCACCATGGCGAAGAGATAGGCCGGCTTCGGAAACGGGTCCTCCCACACGGCGAAATGCTTGCCGTCGGGCAGGGCGCCCTGTTCGACGAGGTTGCCATTGGAGAGCAGGATCGGCGCCAGCACCCGGTCGGCGCTCATCCGCACTTTGAACGGCGCCAGCACGTCGGGGCGGTCGAGATAATAGGTGATACGGCGGAAGCCCTCGGGCTCGCACTGCGTGCACCAGGTGCCGCTGGAGCGATAAAACCCCATCAGCCGGATGTTCTTTTCCGGCTCGACCGCCACTTCGGTCTCGAGCACGAAGCGCTTGTTCGGCGGCTGGTGGATGGTCAGCCCGGTGGCAGTCGCCGCGTAGGCGGTGAGCGCCTGCGGCAGCCCGTCGATGGCGACGGTGCGCAGCGTCAGCTCTTCGCCATCCAGCACCAGCGGCGTGCCGGGCGCGGTATTGGCGCGCGGCACCAGGGTCAGGAGGGCACGGATCACCGAGGTGTCGGGGGCGATCCGGACGTCCAGTTCGACCTTCTCGATGACGTAGGGGGTCTCGGCATAATCCTTGAGGAAGACCGTCTCTTCGTTCTCGCCGCGCATCAAATTCTCCGCAACATCAACTCGTTAACCAACTGTGGCGCAGGCGCAACAGCCGAATCCCATGGTTAGTGTATTCTGTGCGGCTGACAACCAGCCAATTTGGACACGATCCTTGCCGATTTCGGCGGTATTGGGATTGGCGCCTGGCTGGCCCGCCAGCACGCACCTCCGTCACGCTATTGGCGTGGCGTGTGCGTAATCCAAAATACAGAAGAGGGCAAAGCCCTCGGATGGCAAGAGCCGCTTGACCTCAACCTATGTTGAGGTCGTAGCCGTGCCGCCATCCTGACTATGGGACGAGGGAGACGGCCGTGATCGACAGAGTGTTCAAGTGGTTCGAGGATCGGCTCAACCCCTATCCGCTGGGCGAGCCCGAACAGCCGCCCAAGGGCCTCGTTGCTTTCTGCCTGCACTACTGCAAAGGCGCCAAGCGCTGGCTGATCGCCATGGCGGTGCTGGGCGCCGGCATCGCGCTGGGCGAGATTCTACTGTTCAGCTTCATGGGCTCGATCATCGATTGGCTCGGCACCGCCGACCGCGCCACGTTTCTTGCCACGGAAGGCTGGAAGCTCATCCTGATGGCGGTGGTGCTGCTCGTCATCCTGCCGTCGCTGCAGATCTTCGACACGCTGATCATCCACCAGACGCTGATCGGCAACCTGCCGCAGCGTATCCGCTGGATGGCGCATCGCTACCTGCTGCGCCAGTCGATGAGCTACTTCCAGGACGAGTTCGCCGGCCGCATCGGCGCCAAGCTGATGCAGACCTCGCTGGCTGTGCGCGAAGTGGTGATGAAGCTGCTCGACGTCACGGTGTTCGTGGTCGTCTACTTCGCCGGCGCCGTGGTGCTGGCGGCGATGAGCGACCTGTGGCTGGCGGTGCCGTTTCTGGTCTGGCTCGCCATCTATGTGTCGCTGCTCTGCTACTACGTGCCCCGGCTCGGCAAGGTTGCCGAGGTGCAGGCCGATGCGCGCTCGCTGATGACCGGACGCATCGTCGACAGCTACACCAATATCGCGACGGTAAAGCTGTTCTCGCATTCGCACCGCGAGGAGGCCTATGCGCACGAGGCCATGGATCAGTTCATGGGCACCGTGCACAAGCAGATGCGGATGTTCGCGCTCTTACAGATCGTCATCCCGCTGATGAACAACCTGCTGCTGTTCGCGGTGATGGCGGTCGGCATCAACCAATGGCTCAACGGCTCGATGACCCCGGGCGCGATCGCCGTCGCCACGGCGCTGGTGCTGCGCTTCCAGGGCATGAGCCAGTGGGTCATGTGGGAGATGTCGCAGCTGTTCGAGAATATCGGCATCGTCCGTGACGGCATCAACTCGATCTCGCTGCCGCGCGTCGTCGCCGACCAGCCTGGCGCCAAGCCGATCGGTTCGGTGAAGGGCGACGTGCGCTTCGACGATGTCGGCTTCCATTACGGCAAGGCGTCCGGCGTTATCGATCACCTCGATCTGGCGATCAGGCCGGGCGAGAAGATCGGTCTCGTCGGTCGCTCCGGCGCCGGCAAATCGACCATCGTCAACTTGCTGCTGCGCTTCTACGATCGCGAGAGCGGCAAGATCACCATCGACGGCACCGATATCGCCACCGTGCAGCAGGATACGCTGCGCGAGCAGATTGGCGTCGTCACGCAGGATACCTCGCTGCTGCATCGTTCGGTGCGCGAGAACATCCTTTACGGCCGCCCCGACGCGACCGAGGAGGAAATGCTCGCCGCCGCCCGGTTGGCCGAGGCCGATGTGTTCATCGAGGGGCTGAGCGACTTCAAGGGCCGCAAGGGCTACGACGCCCATGTCGGCGAGCGCGGCGTCAAGCTGAGCGGCGGGCAGCGACAGCGCATCGCCATCGCCCGGGTGCTGCTCAAGAACGCGCCGATCCTGGTGCTCGACGAAGCCACCTCGGCCCTCGACAGCGAGGTCGAGGCGGCGATCCAGAGCCAGCTGCAGCTTCTGATGCAGAACAAGACGGTGATCGCCATCGCCCACCGCCTCTCGACCATCGCCATGATGGACCGCCTCGTGGTGCTGGAGCAGGGCAAGATCGTCGAGCAGGGCACCCATGCCGAGCTGATCGCGCTCGGCGGCGTCTACGCCAAGCTCTGGGCCCGCCAGTCCGGTGGGTTCCTCGAGATGGACATACAGGAGGAGGCGGCCGAGTAGGCCGCCTCGCAACACAGAACTTCAACCACCCCAAGGAGGGGACAAATGGAAACTCGCAATCAACCCGGATTCATCGACCTCAGCGCGGGCCCCAACGCCAGCCGGTCCAAAGTGAAGCGAAAACAATCCGTTAGAGCCCTGACCTGACTCGGATAGTCAGTTACCGGGCTCGGAAAATGAGTTCAAAATGCTCAACCGAGTCATTGCCTGGTTCGATGCCCGCTACTCTCCAGTAGCGCTGGCCAAGGACACCCAACCCCCGATGGGGGTTACCAAGTTCACCATGTATTTCGTCAACCAGTTCCGCGGCGCGTTCCTGCTCCGCATGGTGCTGGTAGCCATCGGCTCAATCGCCGATGCGATGATGCCGGTGTTTGTCGGCGTCGTGGTCGGTCTGCTCGCCACCACCCCACCGGGGCAGATGTTCGAGCTGCACTGGCAGACCTTCGTCTGGATGATCCTGGTGATCGCCGTGATCCGGCCGATCACCTTCCTGCTCGATACGCTGGTGCGTAACCACTCGATCGTGCCAAACCTCGTCGACATCGTCCGCTGGCAGAGCCATTGGCACGTCATCCGGCAGACCTGGAGCTACTTCCAGAACGATTTCGCCGGGCGCATCGCCAACAAGATCATGCAGGCCGGGGAGTCGATCGAAACCTCTGTCAACATGACCATCGATGCCGTCTGGTACGCCGGTATCTTTGTCATCGTTGCAGTGATTGTTCTGGCCCGGCTCGACTGGGTGCTGCTGGTGCCGATTGCCGTCTGGCTGGTGCTCTACGGCATCCTGTTCACCATCGTCATGCCGCTGATCGCCAAGCATTCCGAGGATCTCTCGGAAGCCAAGTCGGTGATGACCGGCCGGGTCGTCGACAGCTACACCAACATCCACACGCTGAAGACGTTCTCGACCGACGGTCACGAGGATGCCTATGTGGCGGACTCGGTGAACGAGCACGCGGTGGAATTCCGCAAACTCATGCGGGTGTTCACCTACATGTGGTCGACGCTGTTCCTGCTCAACGCCGGCCTCGTCATCTCGATCGCCTGGATCGCGCTCAGCAGCTGGAACGCCGGAACGCTGAACGCTGCCGCCGTCGCGACGGCCATCCCGTTCGCGCTGCAGATCATGAACATGAGTGGCTGGATCCTCGATGTCGGCTCCAACATCTTCCGGCAGATCGGCACCACACGGGACTCGATGATCACCATCGCCCAGCCGATCACCATGCTCGACAAGCCTGAGGCCAAGAGCCTGGTGGTGAAGGAAGGCGGCATCGCCTTCGACAACGTCACCTTCAACTACTGGCGCGGCAAGGAAGGCACCGTGATGGAGGGGTTCAACCTCACCATCAAGCCGGGCGAGAAGGTGGGTCTGGTCGGTCGTTCCGGCGCCGGCAAGTCGACGCTGGTCAACCTGATGCTGCGTCTGTTCGACGTGGAGTCCGGTTCGATCCGCATCGACGGGCAGGACGTTCGTGACGTGACGCAGGAAAGCGTGCGCGCCGCGATTGGCCTGGTCAGCCAGGACACCTCGCTGCTGCACCGTTCGGTGCGTGAGAACATCAAGTACGGCCGCCAGACCGCGACCGACGAGGAGATGATCCGCGCTGCCGAGCACGCCAAGGTGGCCGACGTGATTGCCGGGCTGATGGACCCCAAGGAACGGCGGGGCTACGACGCCCATGTCGGCGAACGGGGCGTCAAGCTCTCGGGTGGGCAGCGCCAGCGCGTCGCCATTGCCCGGGTGCTGCTGAAGAACGCCCCGATCCTGGTGCTTGATGAGGCGACCTCGGCGCTCGACAGCGAAGTCGAGGCGGCGATCCAGGAACAGCTGGTGTCGCTGATGCAGGGCAAGACCGTGATTGCCATCGCCCACCGCCTGTCGACCATCGCCGCGATGGACCGGCTGGTGGTGCTGGAAAAGGGGCAGATCGTCGAAGAGGGCACCCATGCCGAGCTGCTCGCCGGCGGCGGGCACTATGCCCAGCTCTGGGAGCGCCAGTCCGGCGGCTTCCTCGACATGAAAGCCGAGGCGGCGGAGTAGGTCTGGGGGGCGGGGCAGGTGTCCCGCCTATGCACCCGTTCGCCCTCCCGCCTCGCGGGGAAAGCATCAAGGCGAGATCAGATCTCGGCTTCGTCGAAGATCCGCGTCAGGTCGCCGGCCCACTCGCCATGGTATTTGTCGAGCCAGCGCTCGGCCTGGGTTTTGCCGAGATCGAGGGTCTCATTGAGCGGATCAAGGAAGCTGGTTTCGTCCTTGCCGGCGGCAAGGTGCTTGCGGCGGCGCAGGCCATCGCCGGCGAGATCGACGACGAGGCGGGCGATATCGGCGACGGTGCCGCCGCGGAACGGGGTGTGGATGGCGGTGCGCGGCACTTCATTGCGCAGCGTCCGGCGCTCGGCTTCGGTCCAATCGCTGACCAGGTCCCAGGCAGCGTCGAGGGCTTCGCTGTCGTAGAGCAGGCCGGTCCAGATGGCGGCGAGCGCCAGCACGTGGCCGCGGTCGCCCATGTCGGCGCCGCGCTGCTCGAGGAACTGCTTGAGGCGAACCTCAGGGAACAGGGTCGAGAGGTGATTCTCCCAATCCTTCACCGTCGGCCGGACGCCCGGCAGCTGCGGCAGCTTGCCATCCATAAAGGCGCGAAAACTTTCGCCGGCGACGTTGATGTATTCGCCCTTGCGGATGACGAAGTACATCGGCACATCGAGCGCGTATTCGGCGTAGCGGTCAAAGCCGAAGCCATTCTCGAAGGCGAAGGGCAGCATGCCGGTGCGGGCGCGATCGGTGTTGAGCCAGATATGCGAGCGGAAGCTCAGGTAGCCCGAGGGCTTGCCGTCGACGAAGGGCGAGTTGGCAAACAGCGCCGTGACGATGGGCTGCAGCGCCACCGAAACGCGGAGCTTTTTGACCATGTCGGCTTCGTCGGAAAAATCGAGGTTCGCCTGCACGGTGGCCGAGCGATACATCATCGAGGTGCCGAGGCTGCCGACCTCCTGCATATACTTGGTCATGATGCCGTAGCGCGACTTCGGCATGGCGGCGATTTCGGCAACCGACCAGAGCGGGGTGACGCCGAGGCCGAGGAAATGGATGTTCAGCGGGCCACCGATGACGCGGCAATCCTCGAGATGCGCGTCGAGCTCGGCGGCGGCGTCATGGATGGTAAGGTGCGGGGCGCCTGACAGCTCGAACTGGCCACCCGGCTCGAGCGAGATACCGCCGACAGCGCCGAGGTTACGCAGCCCGATCGGGTTGCCGCGATCGAAGAACGGATGCCATCCGGTGCGGGCTTCGATGCCCTTGAGCAGGGCGTGGACGCCGTCATCGCCGGCATAGGGGACGGGGGCGAGCGGGGCTTTGCGGTAGACGTGCTTTTCGTGCTCGGTGCCGACGCGCCACTCGGATTTCGGCTTGCCGCCGACGGCCATGACCTCAAGCAGGTCAGCCCGCGATTCAATCAGCGGTGCGTCTTCTTCGCCGGACATAGGCACTCCAGTAAGGCAGAACTGCCGGCTCCTGGCCGGGCGCGGCGGACAATACTGAGCCGCGCCCTGAATGCAATGGGCTTTATCGCCAATCGCCGATGGTTGATTGAACCACCGCCAAAGCGGCCACGGCTGCGGTATCGGCGCGCAGGATGCGGGGGCCGAGGCTGATCGGAATGACGAAGGGCTGCGCAAGGAGCAGCGCCCGCTCGTCGTCGGAGAAGCCGCCTTCGGGGCCAACCAGGATACCGACAGGCAGCCCCTCGAGGTCCAGCAGCTGGGTGTTGGGGGCGTGGCTCGGGGCGCTCTCATCGGCAAAGATCAGGCGACGGAGGCCGTGATCGTGCTGCCAGTGCGCAATGAGATCAGCGAGCGCAATTTCCTCGGCCAGCGTCGGGACGCTCAGCACTTCGCACTGCTCGGCGGCCTCGATGATATTGGCGTAGAGCTTATCGGCCTTGAGACGCGACACCTGGGTGTAGCGGGTGATCACCGGCTGGATGGCGCCGGCGCCCATCTCGGTGGCCTTCTGCACCAGATAGTCGAGCCGGCCGGTCTTCAGCGGCGCGAAGCCGAACCAGAGGTCGGATTTCGGAGTCTGGTGCTGGGTCTGCACCACCAGCTCGAGGGTTGCGCCCTTCCGATGATCGTCGGCGATTTTCGCCAGCCAGGCGCCGTCCTTGCCGTTGAACACCACCAGTGCATCGGCGGCTTTCATGCGCAGCACGCTCACGAGGTAATTGGTGTGATCGCGACCGAGTTCGAGCAGCGCGCCAGCGGCGAGCGGCGCCTCGATGTAGAGGCGTGGGAGGGTCTTGTGCGATCTGGGCATCGTGGTACGCGTGACAATGGAAGTGGCCGACGGCCATCAAGGCATACAAGACCGACGATGCAAACCCCTGAAAAAGCAACAGGTGCGGTAGCGGACGCGAGCCGCGGCAACTGGCTCGACCGCTACGCGCCCGAATGGCTGAAGCCCTATGGACGACTGGCGCGCTGGGACCGGCCGCTGCCGCTGCTGCTGCTGTTCTGGCCGTGCGGCTTCGCGCTGGCGCTGGCGGCGCTGGCCGAGCCGACCCGCGGCTTCGACTGGTGGGCGCTAATCCTCTTCTACATCGGCTCAGTGGCGATGCGCGGGGCGGGCTGCACCTTCAACGACATCGTCGATACCGACATCGATATGAAGGTGGCCCGGACGCGTTCGCGGCCAATCCCCTCCGGCCAGGTGACGAAGCGCCAGGCGGCGCTGTTCCTGGTGCTGCAGGCGCTGGTCGGGCTGGTGGTGCTGCTGCAGTTCAACGCCACCACGGTGATGCTCGGCGTCGCCTCGCTCGTGCTGGTGGCGATCTACCCGTTCATGAAGCGGGTCACCTGGTGGCCGCAGCTGTTCCTCGGGCTGGCGTTCAACTGGGGAGCGCTGGTCGGCTGGACCTCGCAGACCGGCTCGCTCGCCCTGCCCGCGCTGCTGCTCTATGTCGGCGGGATCCTGTGGACCATCGGCTATGACACGATCTATGCGCTGCAGGACATTGAGGACGATGCGCTGGTCGGGGTGAAATCCACCGCCCGGCTGTTCGGGCGGCGGGCGCGCCTGCTGGTGGCGCTGTTTTATGCGGCGACGGTGGTGCTGTGGGTGACGGCGGGCCTGCTGGTTGGAGCGGGCTGGCCGTTCCTCGTGGGCATGCTCTCGGTGATCGGCATCCTCGGCTGGCAGGTCCGCACGCTCGAACCGCGTATTCCGGCCAATGCGCTGGTGCGGTTTCGGGCCAATCACTGGGTCGGGCTGGCGTTCACCGCGGCGCTGCTGCTGGATCTCGTCCTGTGATTATGCGGATTGCTGCATAATCCCTCCCGGTATCGGCTACTTCTGCACAAACTGCGTTGGGCGTATCTCCGCCGTGGGGCAAATGAACCGGGAGAGGCAAATGCCCAAACTCATGATCACCAGCACCGAAAGGTGCTGCCCTGTGCTGGCCGATGAGGCGCAACTCGGCTGGGAGGCGGCAGCGTACCTGACGCTGGAAGCGATGCAGGACGGACGCATCAGGATGCGGCGAGCCCGCCCGTCGCCACGTTCCCGACGTTGAGCCATGGCCAAATAGAAGCGGGGCCGATCCATTTCTGGATCGGCCCCGGCTCGAGCTGAGTTTGGAGGTCGCTACGAGTCTTTTCCGACAGTTCAAACGTGCATGGGATCGCTGTCGGCTAGTCTTCTGAGTAACGGCTCATCGCCGCAAAGGTTGCATCAGGAGGCTTCGCCCGGTTTGCGGCGGTTGAGGAAGCGCGGACGGCGCTCGGCGTCGGCAGCGAGGCGGCGGCGGTCGTGCTTCAAACCGAGGGCCACACCATCGACCTGCTGCGAATAGGGGAGGAGGTTGCCGTCGCCGGCCTTGATGAACAGCGGCAGGCGGAGCTTCTTGCCCCAGTTCTGCCATTCGGCGACGACGCTGGAATTGCCGAGCTCTTCGAACACCCGGTAGTTGAGGTCCGGATCGCCGTGCACCAGTTCGATGGCGCTCGACAGCACACCTTCTTCGGTGATCGAGGTCGAGACGGCAACGCCGATGAACTCGTCGACCGGCACCTTGATCTTGATGGCGACGCCGCTCTTTTCGAGCGTCTTGCGCACCGTCACGGTCTTCACCGGGTCCTTGGGGCCGTTGTCGTTGGCCGGACCGAAATATTTGGCAGTCAGCGGACGTGTCCGCGGGGCACGCCCCTCACCGAACAACATGACAACCGACGACCCGTCGATCCCAACACGACCCTGCATGATAAGCCTTCCTGTCAACTCTCGAGAGCTTGTTTTTGCCGCCCTCTTTGATGCCCCCAATCTACCCGCCCGCCTTGCCACCCCGCTTAAGAAACTGGGTTAAGTTTAGGTTGTTTTGCGAAGGGTTAGCGGGTCGTGACCGGGTGTAACGCAGTCTTAAGTGCGTGTGCTTGCTTGGCTTTAACCACTTGGCTGCGGGCAAGCCCGTAGTAGGGCTAAGTAGCCGCCGCGCGCTGTCCAAACCGGGCGCATGCCGTATCTGCGGTCTTGTTCCGGTCGGGGGATGCGCCTAGAAGCACGGCCAGCCAGAATATCCCGGAAACCTGATGCTCAGTGCCGCCCCGACCACAGCCGCCGACGATCGCGAATTGCTCCGCTCGGCTGCCGTCACTGCTGGGATCATCGCAGCGGGCTATTTCCGCAAGGACCTGAAGACCTGGACCAAGGAGAACGCCTCGCCGGTGAGCGAGGCGGACATCGTCCTCGACAAGTTCCTCAACTCGGCGCTGCTCACTGCCCGCCCCGACTATGGCTGGCTCAGCGAAGAGAGCGTCGACAACCCGGAACGACTGAGCCACCGCCGGGTGTTCGTGGTCGACCCGATCGACGGCACCCGCGGCTTCATCCGCGGCGAGGACAGCTGGACGGTGTCGCTGGCAGTCGTCGAGGACGGCGTGGCGATCGCCGGCGTGGTCTACGCGCCGGTGCGCGACGAGATGTATGACGCGGCGATCGGTGATGGCGCGCGGCTCAATGGCCAGCCGCTGGTGCGGCAGCGCCACCCGGGCCGGACGGCGCCGCTGATCCCGGCGCCAGGCGCGGTGCACCAGGAGCTGCAGGCGGCGGGCCTCGAGTATGCGCGCGGGCCGTTCTACCCTTCGCTGGCCTATCGGCTGGCGCTGGTCGCGTCGGGTAAGCTCGACGCCGTAGTGGTGCGGCGCGGGGCGCAGGACTGGGACGTGGCGGGCGCGGCGTGCATCCTCGGCGAGGCTGGGGTCGGCTTCGAGGATGTGTGCATAGGTGCCTTGCGCTTCAATCGCCCGGAAACCCGGCATGGGGCGCTTGCAGCGCTATGCGAGCCTTCGCTAAAAGCCCCGTTACATGCGGCGCTGGTCAAGGTCTATGGCTGCCCGCAGCCACAGGAAGTCGATCTGGAGCGTCTGAAACCGTGAGCAAGCCCAAGAAACCCGAGCCCAAGCAGCAGCTCTTGCACCTCGTCATCGGTGGCGAAGTGGAAAAGGGCGAAGACATTGTCTTCAAGGACCTCGACGCGGTCGACCTCGTCGGGGTCTATCCGAACTATGCCGTGGCGCATGCGGTGTGGAAGCAGAAGGCGCAGCTGACGGTGGACAATGCCGAAATGCGCTACTTCGTGGTGCACCTGCACCGCCTGCTGAACCCGGAAGACGACGAGTAAGCCGCCTAACGGCTTACTTCCGCGATGAGGCTCGCCGACAGGGCGTCGAGCCGTCCGGCAGCCTGCTCCGCCACGCTGCGGAAGGCCTCGATCATCTGCCGGCGGCGCGCTTCGTCGTCGAGCAGGCCCAGCACCGCTTGCGGCAGTTCGCCCGCCCCGCGGACCTGCACCGCACAGCCGATCGCCGACAGCGCCTCATGCAGCGGCAGTTGGCGTTCGATGTGCGGGCCGTAGAGGCTGGCAGCGCCCAGATGCAGCGGTTCGCTGAGGTCGTGGCCGCCGATCGGCGAGAAAGTGCCGCAGACGATGCCGATACTGGCGCGGGCATAGAGCTTCGACAGCGTGCCCATTTCATCGAGCCAGACGAGGCCACCGGCATCGGCAATGGCGGCTTGATTGTCGACGATGGCAAGTTCGCCGCCAAAGCTGGCGCTCAGCACTTCGCCGGGGATCTTGCCGGGATAGCGCGGCACCAGCACCAGCTTGGTGTCGGCACGTCTGGTGCGCAGTTCGGCGATTGCCGGGGCGAGCGCCGCGATCTCGTCGCGATGGATGTTGCCAAAGACGATAAGGGGCGGCGCGTCCTTGATGGCCGGACCGCCGCTCCTGAGCGGTACCAACTTCAGGTTGCCCAGCACGTCGATGCGATCGCGGACGACGCCGAGTTCGGCATAGCGGGCGGCGATGGCCTCGTCCTGGGCGTAGATGCGCTGCGCCTTGGCGATGGTGCGGTTGGCGACGGCGGGATTGCGCTGGTGGCGGGCGAAGCTGCGCGGCGACATGGTGGCGTTGACCACCAGCACCGGGACACCGGCAGCTTCGGCAGCGGCGAACTGGGCCGGCCAGAACTCGGATTCGACCAGCACCAGCAGATCCGGGCGGACGGTGTCGAAGATGCGGCGCTGCGCTTCGAGCGTATCGAGCGGCATGATGAAGCTCGCGGCGTCGCCGGCGATGGCGCGGACGCGGGCGTAACCAGAATAGGTGGTGGCGGAAAGAACGACAGACAGCGCCGGATCCTGCTTGAGCAGGCGCTGGCGGAGCAGCTCGGCGACCTTCGATTCACCGGCCGAGACGGCGTGGATCCAGATGCGTTTGCCGGTAGTCGGTTGTGGCAAAGACGGGTTGAGGCGTTTGGCGAACCAGGCGGTGCCACCCTCGTCGCTTTTGGAAAAGCGCGACAGCACCGCGTAGTGCAGCCAGGACGCCGCCGTGACGAGCCCGCCATAAGCTTTCCAGCGAAGCGAGACGGCTTCGGTCACGCGGTTACTCCAACTGGCCCCGCGTGGTGACTAGCCGGTCCGACAGCTCCGCACAACCTTGCGGCGCTTGCTTGCGGGTTCTCGCGGATTGCTGCTAAGCCACGCCATGTTTTCAGCAAGGCGCGGGCCGGGTCCTCACGTGCGCTATCCTATTGCCAACGATGCGCGTCTGCAGCAGCTCGCTCTCGATGAGGCGCGCGCCGCGATCCGCCTCGAAATCGAGGGACTGGAGGCGCTGGCCGCCGGGCTCGACGGCGCCTTCGTGGCGCTGGTGGAGCTGATCCAGCGGGCGCCCGGGCGGGTCATTCTCTCCGGGGTCGGCAAAAGCGCACATATCGCGCGCAAGGTCGCGGCGACACTGGCCTCGACCGGTACGCCGGCGCAGTTCGTGCATGGTGGCGACGCCAGCCACGGCGATCTCGGCATGATCACCACCGCCGATGTGGTGGTGATGTTCTCGAAATCCGGCGATACGGCGGAGCTGTCCGACCTCGCCAACTACTGCGTGCGCTTCGACATTCCGCTGGCGCTGCTCACCGCGCGGCCGGACTCGCGGCTGGGGCGGGCGGCCAACATCGTGGTGACGCTGCCCGAGGCGCGCGAAGCCTGCGAGATCACTGCCGCGCCGACCACGTCGACGACGATGATGGCGGCGCTGGGCGATGCGCTGGCGGTGGTGCTGCTCAGGCGGCGCGGTTTCCAGGCTTCGGATTTTCACGTGTTCCACCCTGGCGGCACGCTGGGCAGCGCTTTGCTGACGGTGGGCGAAGTGATGCATCGGGACGACAAACTGCCGCTGGTCGGCGCTGAAGCGAGCGTCGCGGCGGCGATCCTCGAGATGACCTCGAAGGGCTTCGGCTGCACCGGAGTGGTGGATGAAGCGGGCGAACTGCTCGGCATCATCACCGATGGCGACCTGCGCCGGCACATGGCGGATGGACTGCTGCAACAGACCGCGGCGGCGGTGATGACCGTCGGGCCGCGGACCATCGGCGCGGATGCCTTGCTCAGCGAAGCGCTGCGGCAGATGACGGCGCTGACCCCGCGGATCACCGCGATCTTTGCCATGGACGGCCAGCGGCCGGTCGGCATCGTGCATGTGCACGATTGCCTGCGCGTCGGCCTCGTCTGAGGTGAACGACCTCATCGTCATCCCGGCCCGTTATGGTTCGACCCGGCTGCCCGGCAAGCCGCTCCAGCCGATTGCCGGGCGCATGCTGCTGGAGCGGGTAGCGGCGCTGGCGATCGCCGCGGCGCGACAGCTCGGCGACGCCGAAGTGCTGGTGGCAACCGATGACGAGCGCATCCTGGCGGTAGCACGCGGCCTCGGGCTCGAGGCGGTGATGACGGCGAGTGAGATCAGCTCGGGCTCCGGACGGGCGCTGGCGGCGCTCAAAGCGACGGGGCGCTCGGCGGGCCTGGTAGTGAACTTGCAAGGCGATGCGCCGTTCACCGCGCCGGAGCATATCGTCGAGATCGTGCAAACGGCGCGCGCCTCGACGGCCGACGTGACGACCCCCGTGGTGCAGCTGGATTGGGCGCGGCTCGACGCACTGATCGCGCATAAGCAGACGACGCCGGCGAGTGGCACGACCTGCATCCGCGATGGCGCCGGACGGGCGGTGTGGTTCTCGAAGGCGGTGCTGCCGTTCATGCGGAAGCCAGCGGAGCTGCGGGCCGCTGGACCGCTGTCGCCGGTGCTGCAGCATATCGGACTCTATTGCTACCGCACACCGGCGCTCGAGGCGTTCGAGGCGGCGCCGCAATCGGCGTACGAGCAGCTCGAAGGGCTGGAGCAGCTGCGGCTGATCGAGCTCGGGCTCGATATTCGGGCGGTGATCGTCAAGCCGGCGCGGATCACCATGAGCGGTGTCGACAGCCCGGCTGACGTGGAGCGAGCGGAGCGGTTGATCGGGGAGCTCGGCGATCCGTTCGTCGACTGGCGCAGATGACCCGGCTGGTGATTGTCCGGCACGGCAACACCTTCGAGGCCGGCGAGCCGCCGCGCCGGATCGGCGCCCCTACCGACCTGCCGCTGACCGCCGCGGGCGTGGTGCAGGCGGAAGCACTGGCCCGCCACTTTGCGGCCAACGGCATCGCCTTCGACCGGGTACTGAGCGGCGAGCTGAAGCGGACGCGGCAGACGGCAGAAGCCATCGCGGATGGGCAGCCGATCGAGACCGCGCCATTCCTCACCGAGATCGACCACGGGCCGGACGAAGGCCAGCCGGAAGCGAGCGTTATCGACCGGATCGGTAACGACGCCATCACGCTGTGGGAGACAGAATGGGTGGCGCCAGAAGGCTGGGAGGTTGGAGCGCAATGGCGCCTCTTGGCCTGGCGGGAGTTCGTGGAGCGGGTAGCGGAGGAGCTGCCCGGCGGAACGATCCTCCTGGTGACCAGCAACGGAGCAGCACGGTTCGCCCTTGCGGCGCTGGGCCTAAAGCCTGGGGAAAACCGTGCCGGCGTCAAATTCCGAACTGGAAGTTATGGTGTGCTGGAGGTTGGCAGCGGGGCCGATTTCCGACTACTCGGGTGGGACATACGACCGGGCGAAATACCCGGCGATACAGGTTTGTTTTGATGCAGCAGGTTTTTGTCGACGCGCCGAACGGGCAGCGCGTCGGGTTTGGTACTGATCTCCCGCTCGCCTTCATTCTCGGCCCATGCGTGATCGAAAGCCGCGATCACGCATTGAAGACCGCGCGTTTTCTTGCCGAACTGGGCGAGCGCCGCGGCATTCCGCTGATCTACAAATCATCGTTCGACAAGGCCAACCGCACCAGCGCCAACAGCTTCCGCGGCATTGGCATGGACGAAGCCTTGCGCATCTTCGAAGCGGTCAAGGCTGAAACCGGTCTCGCCGTCACCACCGACGTGCATGAGCGCGAGCAATGCGCCGCCGTCGCCGAGGTCGTCGACATCCTGCAAATCCCGGCCTTCCTCAGCCGGCAGACCGATCTGCTGGTGGCGGCGGCCGAAACCGGCCGGGTGGTGAACGTCAAGAAGGGGCAGTTCCTCGCGCCCTGGGACATGAAGAATGTGGCCAAGAAGCTCGACAGCGCCGGCGCCTCGGGCGTGCTGCTGACCGAGCGCGGCACCAGCTTCGGCTATAATACGCTGGTGGTCGACATGCGCGGCCTGCCGATCATGGCGGAGAGCGGCAAGCCGGTGATCTTCGATGCCACGCACTCGGTGCAACAGCCGGGCGGGCGCGGCGACTCATCGGGCGGCGAGCGGCAATACGCACCCGTGCTCGCACGGGCGGCCGTCGCCGTCGGTGTCGCCGGCGTGTTCATCGAGACGCACGAGGACCCGGATAACGCGCCGTCCGATGGCGCCAATATGATCCCGCTGACCGAGATCGATGGGCTGGTCGCGGAGCTCATGGCGCTCGACGCTATCGCCAAGGGCCGAGGCTCCGGGCGATGAGCGCGACAGCGAAAGCCGAAGCGCCGAGCTACATCCGCTGGGCCTGCCTGGCGATGATCGTATTCCTGTTCGCCCTGCCCTGCATCGTGGGCCGGCTCACCACCTATTTCGTACTGCTGTTCGCGATCTTCGCGCTGATCTCGCCATCGGTGATCGCGGCATTCCAGTCGCGCAACCGCAACCCGATCGATGTGATGTTCGTCACCGCGGCCGCGTTGCCGGCGATCGCGTTCCTGTTCTCGTCGGAAGAGCCGGGTGACCTGCTGTTCGCTTTCAATTTCGCGCCGCTGTTGCTGGCGGTGCCGCTGCGTTGGCAACTTGAAAAATATGCGCAGATCGACAGCGCGGTGCTGATCGCCCGACTGTCTCTGGTGGGCGCCGGTATCGCGGTGATCGTGGGGGCGGTGCAGGTGGGCATGCTCGGCTACGACCGTGCGGGGCAGCCGCTGATGAGCACGTTCCATTTTGCCGACACGGCGAGGCTGCTGGGCATTGTGGCACTGGTGGGGCTGTTCGCGCCGGGCAAGCACCGTGGGCGGTGGCTGTAC
>NZ_LAJE02000385.1 GCF_000970465.2 Devosia insulae DS-56 | reverse complement strand
GCCCACTCAGGTCGCGCCCGAGCCTCCGCCGGTTGCGGCGGAACCGGCGGAGCCAGCAGCTGCCGAGGTTGCGACGGTGCCCGCCGAGCCGACACAAATCGAGCCAGAAGCCGAAGCAGTCGAACCCGAACCGGCGGCAGCCGCGGAGCCCGTCGTCGAGCCGCCCCCTGCGGTCGAGGCTGCGCCTGCTGAACAGGAGGTCGCCGCGGTTGAGCCTGAGCCCACGGTGGAGCCGCAGCCCGTGGTGGAACCTGCAACGCCGGTGGTCCGCAACTATCGCTTCGACGCCAAGAAGCCACTCGGCGGCCCGATCAGCTTTTCTGGTGCGGTCCCGGCGGAACCAATGCGGCGGCATCTCGCGGTCATCGCCGGTGGCGAGCCGTCGGAGGCCCTGAGCATCAGCTCCGACCTGCCGGGGGATTTCGTCACCAACGCCGATGCCGGCAGCCGGGCCCTGGCCTTGCTGGCGGATGGCGAGTTCGGGCTCGATGGCGACCGTTGGGTCTTGATCGGCCGGGCCGAGACCGAAGAGGCAAAGCAGGCAGCGCTGACCGCGCTGGCCGTGGTCCCAACTCTCGATCAATGGGAAACCAGCATCACCTTGCTGCCGCCGCTGGAAGTTTGCCGCGATAAGGTAACGGCGTTTGCGGCTCGCAACGCCATCGTTTTCCAGTCCGGCAGCGCCCGGCTGGCCGAGGAATCGGTGCCGGCAATCGACGAGCTGGCTGGCTACCTGACGCTGTGCCCCGAGGCGACGGTCAACGTCGAGGGCCATACCGACGCTGACGGCGAGGACGAGGCCAACCTGGCCCTGTCGGTGTCGCGCGCCGAGGCTGTCGTCGATGCGCTGATCCTGCGTGGCATCGGGCCCGAGCGGCTCTATGCCATCGGCTATGGAGAAAGCCTGCCGCTCGCCAGCAACGAGACGCGCGCCGGCAAGCAGGCCAACCGCCGCATCGCCTTCACTCTCGCGGACGAGTAACGAACGCCTATGACCCTGGATTCTCTGATCTATCTGCTCGAGGTCTACTGGCCATTCGTCCTGGGTGCAGGAGTAATCGGTCTCGTGACCGGCTGGCTCTCTGTTAGAGTCCGGAAGGGTTGAGGGCTCCGATGCTGAACCCCGCCCACATTCTCGAAATCGCGCTGCTTTTGCTGGTGGCGTTCCTCGCTGGCGCAGTTCTTGGCGCGCTTGCGCGCCTGGCGGTCTCGCGCCTCATGCCCTTGAGGGCGCCTGCTTCGTCGCCGGTTGCGGTTGCCGACCCGCCAAAGCCCGAGCAGGCGCCGGCATTGGTCGCTGCCCCGGTGATTGGCGAAGTGGTGAAAACGCCGACGCCCACGGCTCCCGCCGAAGTACCGGCCCTCGATTTCACCGAGGCGCTGCTGGCGCTGGCGGGCGACAAACCGGGCAGCCCCGCAAGCCAGATCCGGATGCCGAGCATCGCGCCGCTGCCTGTGGTTGCGGTGACGAAACCGGCCGTCGAGATGCGGCCGGCCCGGGCAGCGGGCGAGACTACCTCGGGTCGGGTCGTGGCACATCCGCGCAGCTCCGCCGAACCGGCTCGCCTCATCACCCCGGAAGGCAACAGCGCCGAAGTCATTCCATTCCCGCTCGAGAAAGTTGCCGTCGAAAGCTCGGAGCCGCCGGTCGTCGTTGCCGCAGTGCCTATGCCGGCGGCTGAACCGACCTCACCCGTCATGGCCGAGCCACCAGCGGCGCAGCCTGAACTCGTGACGGCTGAGCTGCCCGTTGCGGCGGAGGTCGCTCCTCCGGTCGAAGCCGACGTACAACCTGATGCAGCGATGGTGGTCGAGGCCGAGGCGGCGGCTGCTGCCCGCGAGCTGCCCGCCGAGATTGCCGGGGCGGCGGACGTTGCTGCACCGGATGTGCCGCTCGCGGAGCCGCTCACCGCGAGTGCAGAGATCGCTCAACCGGACGCGACCCCGCCACAGGTGTTTGCCGCGCCCGAACCGCTCGCCGTCACTCCATCCGAGCCCAGCGCCGAGGACGATGAAGCCGCCGCCATGCGGGCCATCGAGGGCAACTGGTCGCCGCGTCGTGCCGCGTCGCCGCGGACCCGCCGGGCCGCTCTGCCGGAGGTCTCGGCCGAGGCTGCCATCGTGGCTTCGGCCGCCGCCGTGGCGTCCGCCACCGAGGCCGCCAGCCTCGCAACCGTGCCTGAACCCGCCGAGGCTCCCGGCAAGCCCTCGGGCATCCCGGCGCCACGCCTTGGTGTGAAGGATGACCTGACGCACGTCATCGGTATCCTGCCGATCATCGAGACGGCGCTGAACCGGCTTGGCCTCTATCACTTCGATCAGATCGCCGACCTCTCCGACGACAATGCCGGCTGGATCGAGAACCATCTCGGCATCGCCGGACGGATCGCGCGGGAGCACTGGCGGGAGCAGGCGCGCGGGCTTGCCCCAGCGACGGTCGAGACCAAGAAGGCGGCGGGCCAGCAGTAGAGAGGGTTCAGGCCGCCTTGGCGCGCCGCTTCACCAGCTTGCGCACGAACTCGGCGATCGGACCGACATCCTCGGGGGTGTTGAGCAGGGCAGGGGATCCCGAGCCCTCGATCACATAGCCCTCGGCGTCGCGGCGGCGACGCAGCATTTCCTCGAACGTCTCGCGCCGCACCTGCTCGGTGAGTTGCGTCCGCATCAGCAGCAGCGGGGCGCTGCCGAGTGCATCAAAGAGCTGCCACTGCGGCACCAGGATATCGTCGTGCTCGAAGGCTTCGAGCAGACCGGTGAGGTGCTGGTCGAACAAGGCGCGGACGCGGTTGCGTTTGTCGAGAAAGTGGGTGCGGGCCGCCAGCACATCGAGCAAGCCCTCGGTGGCTGCAGGGTAATCCGGCGCCAGCATGCGCCGCGCCATGGTGCGGTACCCCGCTTCGGAGCGGTTTCCCTCGAGATCCCGGAGGTTGTTGCGGAGGCGCACCAGGCCCCGCGGATCGGAGACCGGGCCCGCATCGATGAGCACTGCGCCGGTTACGAGGTTCGGTCGCTCGGCGGCCAAAGCCATCACCACCTGGCCGCCATAGCCCTGGCCGACGAAAATCCCGCCATCGACGGCGAGAGCTGCCAGTACCTGGATCAGCTCCAGCGCATCGACCGTCGAGATGTAGCGCGACTTGTCCACGCGATCCGACGAACGGCCGCGGCCTTTCAGGTCGATAAGGACGATCGGCCAGTCGTCGCCATAGACGCGGTGAAAGTGGTTCGCGAAGTCGGCGAAGTCAGTCATGTTGCGCTGGTAGCCCGGCACGCAGACCAAGGGAATGCGCCCGATGGCGAGCCGGCCGGAAATGTGGACCGCGATCTGCTCGTCCGCCTGGCCGATGGTGTAGCGCGTCACCGGCAGCGCGGCGAAGCTGCGGTGGTCATCTGGCGAGGGGCGCGGCCGGGAGAACATCATCGAGCAATAGCAGAGTTTTGGGCCGTCCCAACCACCGGCCCGCCGACTATCCCGGGATCTTTCGAAGTGCTTCGCCGATGCTCAGGTCGTCCTGGCCCAGACGGGCCCGGTAGACGAGATAGTTGCCCAGCACGCGCTTCACATAGGTCCGCGTCTCTTGCACCGGGATCAGTTCCACCCACACCACCGGATCGATCGCGTCCGAGCGCGGGTCGCCAAAGGTGTTGACCCATTTCCGGGCATTGCCGGCACCGGCATTGTATGCCGCCGCGGCGAGCAGCAGCGAGCCGTCGAAGCGTTCGAGCTGCGCCTTGAGATAGGTCGAGCCGAGCAGTGCGTTGTATTCACCGTCGCTGGTCAGCCGGCTGGCCGAGTATTTCACCCCGAGCTTGCCGGCGGTTTCCTTGGCGGTGGCCGGCATCAGCTGCATCAGGCCGCGAGCCCCAGCCGACGAGATGGCGTCGACCTGGAAGCGGCTCTCCTGCCGGGTGATGGCGTAGATCGCGGCCGTATCCATCGCGGCCAGCTTGGTGCTGGGCAGGCCGTCCTTGGGGAAGTTGAACAGATCGAGCGGCGTGCCGCGCTTTTCTGCCGTGTCGGCGATGGCGATGGCGAGATGGTGCGCATCGAGCGACTGGGCGAGCTTGGCCGAGAGCAACAGATCGGCGCCGTCGGAAAAACTTTCGGCAAAGCTGCGGAGCAGGGGGACCGCCAGTTCCTTGTGACCATTGTCGGCGAGCAGACGCACGGCGCGTACCGGTTCCCGGTTGTCGAAGCCGGCTTCTGCTTGCTTCCAGGCGGGCATATCGCGCAGTTCGGTCGACGGTTTGCCGAGGGCGGAGCGGGCCAGCTGGCCGTAATAGATGGTGCCGAACGCAGCCGCCTTGCTGAACGCCTCCGCGGCGCCTGCCTCGTCGCCTAGCGCCTGCCGGGCCCGGCCGAGCCAGTAGTTCGCCTGCGTGACCGAGTCGGGCAGGGTCGAATGCTCTATCATTTCCTCGAAATGCGGGGCCGCCGCCTTGGCGTCCTTGAGGAACGCCAGTGCGATCCAACCGGCATGGAAATGCGCCTCGACCAGCCGGCCATCCGGGCCCTCGCGATAGCCGTCAGCCGCCTTGTAGGCCCGCTTTACTTCGCCCAGCGCCAGCAGCTGGCGCGCCAGGGCGCGGCGCTCGTACCAGAACTCGGCGGCGTCAACCGGCTCGCCTTTGGCCTTATCCAGCCATGTGATGGCATCGTCCCAGAGCTCAAATTGCCGCGCACGCTGGGCGCGGCTGAACTGGTAGACCGAGTTACCCCGCATCGACGGATCGACCGCGTCGAGCAGCTTCTTGGCGTCCTTGGCGTTGCGCGACACTGCGTTGCGGGCCAGCGCCAGCGATTTCTGCGCCGGCGTCATGTACTGCATCAGCCGTGCAACGCCAGTGGCGCGATCATGCATCATCAGGTGCATGGCGCGGGCCCAATGGGCATCGCGGTCGAGCAGACTGCCGAGCCGGCTAAGCACCTTGGCTTCAGTGGCCTTGTCGAGGAAGTTCTCGGTCCAGATGGCGCGGGCGATGCGCGCGGCACGTTCCGTCTCACCGCTGGCGACATAAGCTTCGGCCAGCGCAATCTGCGCCGACAACGTGTTGGGCATGGCGCCGCCAAGCGCTTTGATCAGCGTCGCTCCGTCAGCCTTTTCCTTGGTCAGCGCCTCTTCAAGCCGGGTCTTGAACACAGGGCTGGTGGCGAAATCGGGCGCGTCGGTGATGAACTGCTGCACCGAGGCGGCCGGCACTTCGCCATTGCCGTAAAAGATCGCCGCCCATTGGATGGCATGGCGTTCGGCGGTATCGGCGATAGCACTGGCCTGCGCAAAGGCATCAGCCTGCTTGCCGTCGGCGAGCTGTTCGAGCGCCTCTTTGAAAGGAGCTGAGGCGGCCTTCAAATCGGCGACCGGCGCTTTGGCCGGGATCGAGCCAGTGGTGAGGGGGTCGACCAGCGAGGCCTCTACGGCGGGCGTCGGGGCCGGCTGGGTGACGGGCTTCACCACATCGACGGTCGCGGCATCGTTGGCACGCGACAACAGGATCGGCAGCGTTGCAGCGCCGAGTACACCAAAGCCAACAATTCCAGTGGCGATCAGGCGGCGCGCGCCTCTCGCAACAACCATGGTAACCGTCCTGTTGGTCCGCTATAGGAAGTCCAACAAGGTGCCCCCACCCTTGCAGCGTCCTAGGTTGCACGGCGCGCGTGAACGTTTGGTTAGCCACTCGGTCCTTGTGGGTGTGCGTCGCGCCCTCTATCGACAGCTTGCTTGTCGCGCCGCACGAGAGAAACTATGGTGCGCGACTATGGCCCCCCGATGATCGGGATGTGGCCACATTTTGGCCATACGGCCCACCAACCGAGAGTTGCGACCGCCAAGGGGCGGCGCCCATACGACGAGGAACTGACCCGAAATGTTGCGAGGTTCGATCACAGCGCTCATCACTCCGTTCGCGAACGGGGCGCTGGACGAGAAAGCCTTCAGCAATTTCGTTGATTGGCAAATCAACGAAGGCTCGCATGGGCTGGTGCCGGTCGGCACCACCGGCGAGAGCCCGACCGTCAGCCACGATGAGCACCGCCGCGTCATCGAGATCTGCGTCGACGTGGCGGCCAAGCGCGTCCCGGTGATCGCCGGCGCCGGCTCGAACTCGACTGCCGAGGCCGTGTCGCTGACACGCTTCGCCGAGGAAGTCGGCGCCGATGCCGTGCTGTCGGTGGTGCCCTACTACAACAAGCCGACCCAGGAGGGGATGTTCCAGCATTTCTCCGCCGTGGCCTCGGCGACGGCGCTGCCGATCGTCCTCTACTCGGTGCCGGGCCGCACCGTGGTCGACCTCTCTGTCGACACCATCGCTCGCCTCAAGGAGGCGCATCCGAACATCATCGGCGTCAAGGATGCGACGGCCAACATGGAGCGGGCCAGTGCGCAGCGAATGCGTTTGGGCGCCGACTTCATCCTGCTCTCGGGCGAGGATGTGACGGCGCTCGGTTTCAACGCGCATGGCGGCCACGGCTGCATTTCCGTAACGTCGAACGTCGCGCCGCGGCTCAGCGCACTGTTTCAGAACGCCTCCCAGCAGGGCAACTTCGCTGAGGCGCTGGCCTTGCAGGATAAGCTGTTCCCGCTGCACAAGGCGCTGTTCCTTGAGAACAATCCCGCCGGCGTCAAATACGCCGCCGCGAAGCTCGGGCTCTGCCGCAACGAGTTCCGCCTGCCGGTGGTGGCGGTGTCCAAGGACAACGAGAAGGCGATCGACGCGGCCTTGTCGCATGCGGGCCTCTTGCCCAACTAAGGAGCGGGTAGCGAGTGGGGAGTAGCGAGTAGGGAAGGGCCCTTTTCGACTTCCTGGCTATTCGCTATTTGCCAATCACTATTCGCTGGAGCTCATGGCTAAGACACCCAACAAACCGGCGATGATCGTCACCGGCCCGATCGCGGAGAACCGCCGGGCCCGGTACGACTACGAGATCATCGACACACTCGAGGCCGGCATCGTTCTGACCGGCACCGAGGTGAAGTCGCTGCGCACCGGCAAGGCCCAGATCACCGAAGCCTATGCCTCGCCCGAGCGTGGCGAGCTCTGGCTGATCAACGCCCATATCCCGGAATATCTGCAGGCCAACCGCTTCAACCATGAAGAGAAGCGACCGCGTAAGCTGTTGGTCAAGAAGAAGGAACTGGCGCGCCTCAGCCAGGACGTCGAGCGTGCCGGCAACACCATCGTGCCGATGAAGCTCTATTTCAACGAGCAGGGCCGGGCCAAGCTGCTGATCGGCGTCGGCAAGGGCAAGAAGAGTTTCGACAAGCGCGAAACCGAGCGCAACCGCGACTGGAACCGCGACAAATCCCGGATCATGAAGGAAGGTGGGCGCGGGTAGGGCAGGGCCATCCCACGCTGGGTATGCGAGGCGAGGCTCTGCAAGTCCCCTAAGCTCGGTGTCATCCCCGCGAAAGCGGGGAACTCCGTTTGCGATCGTGCCGCCGGCACCAAAACAGAGGTTCCCGCTTGCGCGGGAATGACCCGGTGGGTGGGGCACGACCCTAACCTAGCGCTCAGGACCTTCGCCGGGGTGACACCGTGGGTGGGGCGGAGTTCGACCTGGTGCCCTGAATGGCTACTTCAGCGCTTCGCTGAAGAACTTCGCGAACGAGCTCTCGACCAGCGCACTGACCTCGGGCTGATCGCTGTAGAAGCCGTAACCGTGGTCGGCCTCGGGGACGAGGACGATCGAGGCGGCAGGGTAGGCGGCGATGACCGCTTCGTTCTCGGCCGGCTTGATCACCACGTCCTTGTCGCCGTGGACCACCAGCATGGCGCCCTTGTAGGCGCTGATGCTCTCAAGTGGCTTGGAAGCCAGCAGTTCATCGAACCACTGCTTGCTCAGCTTCTGCTGCTGCCCGAACATCGTCGTGTAATCGGCATAGCCCTTGTCACTCGAAGCTTCGGCATAAAGCCGCTCGTACTCGGCTTCCGATCCGCCCGCGAAGAACAGCAGCAGATCCTTGCCCGGATTGGCCGATGGGGCAAGCAGGCCCATCGCCTTGTAGGGATTGCCATCTGTCTCGCCGACGGTCAGCGCGATACGGCCGCCCATGCTGTAGCCGAGGATGCCGAGGCGAGCAGGATCGGCCGGGAAGTTCTGCAGCAGATACGCGAGGCTGGCGTTCGAGTCCGAAATCATGTTGCTGAGATAGCCATCGGTGAACGGCTCCTTGCTGTCGCCGCTGCCAGGGAAATCCATGCGGATCGTCAGGATGCCGGCATCGGCCAGCGCCTTGGCAAGTCGCCCGAAACCGCCGCCTTCCTGCCGGCCGCCGCCGTGGCCGTGGTTCATCACCACCGCGGGGAAGGGGCCATCACCATCCGGAACGACGACCGTCGCCGGCACGGCGCGAGCGCCGTTCATCACGGTGACCTCGCTCACCGTCTCCGCCTGCGCCATCGTTGCGGCCAGGAGGGCGAACGAGGTGGCGGCCACCGTCGTCATTCCAGTCTTCAAGACTCGCATAGGCGCTTCCCTTTTGAAGTGCTGAGAAATCGATGTGACAAGGTTGTCACTCGGCATCTGCAGCTGTCAACAAAACGGCCTCGGCGCCCCTATCCAGGCGGCCTACTGACTGATCGCCCGCGCCGCTCGCCCCACCACGTCCTCGAACATCGCCGTGGTCAGCACGCCCGTATTCGTGTTGTAGCGCGAGCAGTGGTAGCTATCGAACAGCGTGGCGCCGCTGGTGAGCCGGTGCTCGGCGCCGTGGCCGAAAGCGAACTTCGCGCGCTTCTCGCCCAGCGTCGACAACAGGGAATCGTGGGCGATGCGGCCCAGCGCCAGGAAGGCGCGGGGGCGGTGGTGTTCGATGGCGGCGCCGAGGAATGGCCGGCAGGTTTTGATCTCGTCACCGGTCGGCTTGTTCTGCGGCGGCACACAGCGCACCGCGTTGGCGATCAGTACGTTTTGTAGTTCGAGCCCATCGTCTGGCCGCTGCTGGTAGTGCCCGGTGGCGAGACCGAACTTTTCGAGCGTGGCGTAGAGCAGGTCGCCGGCATAATCGCCGGTGAACGGGCGGCCGGTGCGGTTGGCGCCCTTGAGCCCCGGCGCGAGGCCGACGATCATCAGCCCCGGATGTTCGTCGCCCCAGGTGGGCACCGGCCCGTTGAAGAAATCCGGATAGGCCCGCTGGTTATCGTGGCGAAACGCCACGAGGCGGGGGCAACGCGGGCAATCGTGCGGCGGGTTGGTCTCAGGCAATGGCAACCGTCAGACAATAAGGACTCAGGTTCCCTTAGGGTCCACGGTCGCCATGGTGCGGTCAACCGGGGCGCTCCGTTCCACCTGCGGCGACGTGCGGTCGACCGGCGGCGTACGGCCGACGATCTTGGCGAGATCGGCGACATCCATGAAGAAATCCGCCTGCCGGCGCAGGTCGTCGGCGATCATCGGGGTCGGCGTGGTGAGGGTCGAGACCACGGTGACGCGCTTGCCCTTGCGCTGCAGCGCCGCCACCAGCGCGGTAAAGTCGCCGTCGCCGGAGAACAGCACCAGGTGATCGTAGTACTGGCTCATCTCGAGGGCATCGACGGTGAGTTCGATGTCCATATTGCCCTTGATCTTCCGGCGCCCGGAAGCGTCGGTGAACTCCTTGGCAGGCTTGGTGACGACGGTGAAGCCGTTATAGTCGAGCCAATCGATCAGGGGTCGGATCGAGGAGTATTCCTGGTCCTCGACCAGGGCGGTGTAGTAGTAGGCGCGCAGCAAATACGACTTGGACTGAAACTCTGCGAGCAGTCGGCGATAGTCGATATCGACGCCGATGGCCTTGCTGGTCGCATAGAGATTCGCGCCATCGATGAAGAGAACTATCTTCTCGCGCGGATCAATTGACATGCCTGTTCTCCTGACCGGGGCGGCCGGCCTCTCAGGCTGCCCGGCATAAACTATCGTTGGCTTACCGCTAGGATCGAAGGGTAGCCCATTTAAGGCGTGGTCCGCTCCCTAAGTTCGGAATACGCGCTTAATCCCGGGAATTTGCAATCCCCATAAATTTGGAGCCACCCGGTCGGGATTCGCCCGCGTGGCCCAAGCCATTGTTCCGTCATACGAAACAAAAACTACGTAGGCGTCATATCCCTGTGGTAAAAACACGCTGTTGTGTCCCGAGACTGAAAACCTTGTGCCCACCGACCCGGTCGTGTATGAGGGCCGCTTGATCCCACAACAACCTGGAGACGTACGTGGCCCGCGTCACCGTCGAAGACTGCATTGAGAAGGTCGAGAACCGTTTCGACCTCGTGCTGATGTCCGCGCACCGCGCTCGCATGATCTCGGCTGGTTCGTCCATCACCGTCGATCGCGACAACGACAAGAACCCGGTCGTGGCGCTGCGCGAAATCGGCGACGGCACCATTTCCCCCGAAGACCTGCGCGAGGACCTGATCCACTCGCTGCAGAAATACGTCGAGGTCGACGAGCCCGAAAAGCACGCCGCTCCCCTGCTCGATGCCAACGCCGACGAGGACAGCGACACCTTCGACACCATCAGCGAAGACGAACTGCTGCGCGGTATCGAATCGCTGGCTCCGCCGGAGCGCCGCGACGACTAAGCGCCGATTGATCGGCGGCTGATCTCGCATATATAGTCTTGAGGCGTCGGGCGTTTCCGCCCGGCGCTTTTTTGTTTGCCAAGCGTTTCTTGTTTACATGGTCGCTCGGGCGAGATCAGGAAGAGTCGTTGGACGTTTCCGGGCAACCTCGCGCCGAAGAGACGTGAGCCGCCGAGGCGGGGCCGCGTAGGAGAGTGCGGTAACCCTATGATGCGTCAGTACGAACTCGTCGAACGGGTGCAGGCCTACAACCCCAATACCGACGAGGCACTGCTCAACAAGGCCTACGTCTATGCCATGCAGAAGCACGGCACGCAGAAGCGCGCCTCGGGCGATCCGTACTTCGCCCACCCGCTCGAAGTCGCCGCCATCCTCACCGACCTGAAGCTCGACGACGCCTCGATTGCCGTGGCGCTGCTGCACGACACCATCGAGGACACCGACGCGACCCGCGCCGAGATCGACCAGCTGTTCGGTCCGGAGATCGGGGCCATCGTCGACGGCCTGACCAAGATCGACCGGCTGCAACTGGTGACCCGTGAGGAAGCCCAGGCCGAAAACCTGAGAAAACTCCTCCTCGCCATCTCGGCCGACGTCCGGGTGCTGCTGGTCAAGCTCGCCGACCGGCTGCACAACATGCGCACGCTCGACTTCATGCCCGAGAACAAGCGCAAGCGCATCGCCACCGAGACGATGGACATCTATGCGCCGCTGGCCGGTCGCATGGGCATGCAGGACATGCGCCAGGAGCTCGAAGACCTGGCGTTCCGGGTGCTGCAGCCCGATCACTACAAGGCGATCACCGACCGGCTCGACGAGATGAAGTCGGAATTCGCCGACACCATCAAGACCATCAAGACCGAACTCAGCGAGAAGCTGAAGGGCGACGGCATCGACGCGCGGGTTTCGGCGCGGGTGAAATCGCCCTGGTCGATCTTCACCAAGATCGAGCGGAAGCAGATCGCCCTGGAGCAGCTCTCGGACATGATCGGCTTCCGGGTCATCGTGCCGAGCGTCGCCGATTGCTACCGGGCGCTGGGGATCGTCCATACCAACTGGAAGGTCGTGCCTGGGCGGTTCAAGGACTACATCTCGGTCCCCAAGCACAACGACTACCGCTCGATTCACACCACCATCGTCGGGGTAGGGCGGCAACGCGCCGAATTGCAGATCCGCACCGAGGAGATGCACCGCATCGCCGAGCTCGGCATCGCCGCGCACGCTCTCTACAAGGAGGGCGCCACCGACATCCACAAGATCGAGAACGAATCCAAGGCCTTCGTCTGGCTGCGCTCGACCATCAGCCACCTGACCGCGGGCTCCTCCACCGAGGATTTCCTCGAGTACACCAAGCTCGAGCTGTTCCAGGACCAGGTGTTCTGCTTCACCCCGCGCGGCCGGCTGATCGCTCTGCCGCGGGGCGCCACGCCGATCGACTTCGCCTATGCGCTCCACACCGATATCGGCGACACCTGCGTCGGCGCCAAGATCAACGGCCAGATCGTGCCACTGGTGACCCAACTGCGCTCCGGCGACGAAGTCGAGATCATCCGCGACCAGAACCACCTGCCGCCGTCGAACTGGGAGACCATCGCCGCGACCGGCAAGGCCCGCGCCGCCATCCGCCGCGCCGTGCGGCTGCAGGCGCAGGCCCGTGCCTTTGCGCTCGGCGAACACATGGTCTCGATCCTGCTCGAGCGCGAAGGCACCGGGCTCGACGATGCCGAGTTCAAGCTGCTCGCCGAGGGGCTGGGCCAGCCGGGGAAGCGCGAGCTGTTGATCGCGCTGGGCGAAGGCAAGATCCCCGGCGAGGACCTCGACACCCAGGTCATGGAGGTCAAGGGCATCAAGCGGCGGCGCAAGAAGATCGACCTGCCGGTGCCCGACAAGGCCGAGGGCTGGTTCGCGCTGAAGGCGACTGACGAATTCCGCTTCCGCGTGCCGGGCAACCCGCGCTCCGGCCCAAAGGCCAAGGCGGCGCTGACCCAGCTCGACTTCAACACTCGGGTCGAGGTGTCGCCCGAGGGCGTGGTGCCGGGCGATCGGCTGGTCGGCATCATGACGCCGGACACCCCGATCATCATCTATCCGATCCACTCGGACGCGCTGTCCGAGCTCTACGACAGCGACGTCGCCTGGATCGATGTGCGCTGGGACGTGGCCGGCCGCGAGGACCGCGACCACCCGTGCGTCATCTCGATGCAGGCGCAGAACAAGCCAGGCTCCTTGGCGCAGATCTCCACGGTGATTGCCGCCTGCGAGGCCAACATCCATAATCTGGTGATGCGCATGGAATCGCCCGATTTCCATCGGTTCATTTTCCAGATCGAGGTCCGTGACCTCGCCCAGCTCACCGACGTGCTGAACTCGCTGAAACTGGCGGCCGGTATCTCGGATGTGCAGCGCGCCACGGTCGTCGAGGCCCGGGCGCTCGACCGGCTGGAATGGACTGCGCCCGAACGGCAAGAGGAGCCCGCGTGACCACCGACGAAGTACTGGACCTGTTCCGTGAGAGCGGCGCGCTGCTCGAGGGGCATTTCATCCTCTCCTCAGGCCTCCGCTCGCCGATCTTTTTGCAGAAGGCCAAAGTGTTCATGCACCCGGCCAAGGCGGAAAAGCTCTGCCGTGCCCTGGCCGAAAAGATCCGCGCCGAAGGCTATGGCGACGTCAGCCAGATCGTCTCCCCGGCAGTGGGCGGCATCATTCCGGGCTACGAGACAGCGCGGCACCTGGGCGTGCCGGCGATCTACACCGAGCGGGTCGAGGGCAAGTTCGAGCTGCGCCGCGGCTTCGAGTTGCAGCCCGGGGAGAAGGTGATCATCGTCGAAGACATCGTTTCGACCGGCATCTCGATCCGCGAGTGCATCGAGGCGATCCGCAAGACCGGCGCCAATGTGGTCGCCGCGGCGTGCCTGATCGACCGTTCCGCCGGCGAGGCGGAAGTCGGCGTGCCGCTGGTCTCGCTGGTCCAGTACAAGGTGCCGGCCTATTCGCCCGACGCGCTTCCGCCCGAACTGGCGGCCATCCCGGCGATCAAGCCTGGGTCGAGGGGTTTGTCGTGATGGCCACAGGGCGCGCATTGATCCTCACCCGCAAAGCGGGGGAGGATCACCGAAACATCGCGCCAAGGGGAGACGCACCCATGATCATCGGCCTCGGTAACGACCTGTGTGACATCAAGCGGGTTGAAAAGACCCTGGAGCGCTACGGCGATCGCTTCACGCATCGGATCTTCACCGAGCTCGAGCGGCAGAAATCGGATCGGCGAGCGCAGCGCGCCGCCTCCTACGCCAAGCGTTTCGCCGCCAAGGAAGCCTGCTCGAAAGCGCTGGGGACCGGCCTTAGTTTCGGCGTTTATTGGCGCGACATGGGCGTCGTAAACCTCCCTTCGGGCAAGCCGACCATGAAGTTGACCAATGGCGCTGCCCGCATGCTGGAGCGGCTTGTTCCTGCCGGTCATAAGCCACATATCCACCTGACCATTACCGACGACGGCGGCATGGCCCAGGCGTTCGTCATTATCGAGGCGCTGCCGGTTGACCAGGCGGCGGCCCTCCCATAACCACTTGACCCCCAGGGGTAGAGGCGAGAAATGAGCCAGTCCATGTCGAAAGCCGAAGCCAAGGCCGGCAAAAAGAAGAACGAGCTGCTCGAAACGATCATCGTGATCATCGAGGCGCTGGCGATCGCCCTGATCTTCCGCACCTTCCTCTACCAGCCGTTCTCGATCCCCACCGCTTCGATGCAGCAGACGCTGATGATCGGCGACTATTTCATCGCCAACAAGTGGACCTGGGGTTTCGGCAAGTACTCGTTCCCGATCGCGCTGCCGTTCAACGGCCGCATCTTCGGCAGTGAGCCCAAGCGCGGCGACGTGGCGGTATTCCGCAACGAGATCACCAACGAAGATTACATCAAGCGCGTCATCGGCATGCCGGGCGACCGCATCCAGATGAAAGAGGGCCGTCTCTACATCAACGGCACCATGGTCGAGCGCCAGCAGACCGGCACGACCACCGATACCGACAGCTACATGACCACCGTGCCGGTGACCGTCTACACCGAGACGCTGCCCAACGGCGTCACGCACACCATCCAGGAAATCTCCGACAGCGAGCAGCTCGACAACACCGCCGAGTACGTCGTTCCCGCCGGCCACTTCTTCATGATGGGCGACAACCGTGACCGTTCCGCCGACAGCCGCGTGCTGAGCCAGGTCGGCTACGTGCCGCTCGACAACCTGATCGGCAAGGCCGAGGCGCGGTTCTTCTCGATCAAGAACAACCTGCCGCCGTGGCAGCTGTGGGAATGGCCGGCCAACGTGCGTTGGGACCGGATGTTCCAGTCCGTGAACTGATGGCCAAGGGGCGCTCGCACGAAAAGCTCGAAGCTCGTCTGGGATATCGCTTTGCCGACCCGGACCTGCTCGATCGGGCGCTGACCCATTCCAGCGCGGTTTCTCCCAGCAAGCGCATCGAGCGCTCCTACCAGCGGCTCGAGTTCCTCGGCGATCGCGTGCTCGGCCTCGTGGTGGCCGACATGCTGTATCGCCGGATGCCAAAGGCCAATGAAGGTGAGCTGTCCCGCTCGCTGAACACCCTGGTGCGCAAGGAAACCTGCGCTGCCATCGCCCGGCAGCTCGACCTCGGCTCCGAGATGAACCTCGGCGACAGCGAGGCGCGCACTGGTGGCGCCAACAAGGACGCTATCCTCGGTGACATCGCCGAAGCGGTGATCGGCGCCATCTTCTGCGATGGCGGGTTGGGCCAGGCCTACGAGATCGTCGAGCGGCTGTTCGGTGAACAGCTCGACCATGCCGGCCATGTCCGCGCCGACCCCAAGACCACGCTGCAGGAATGGGCGCAGGGCAGGGGGCTCGAGCCGCCGCTCTATGCCGAGATCGAGCGGACCGGCCCCGACCATGCGCCGGAATTCACCATTGCCGTGCGGCTGGGCGATTTTCCCGCCATCACCGCCACCGGCCCCTCCAAGAAGCTCGCCGAGCACAAGGCCGCCGAGGCTTTCCTCATCCGAGAGAGAGTCTGGCGCGACACGATATGACTGATAAGAACGAAATGCCCGAGGCCGCCGAACTGCCGGTGGCCGGTGAGAACACCCGCTGCGGCTTCGTCGCGCTGGTCGGCGCGCCGAATGCTGGCAAATCGACCCTGCTCAACTCCCTGGTGGGCACCAAGGTTTCGATCGTCACCCACAAGGCGCAGACGACGCGCTCGATGATCCGTGGCGTGGTGACCGAGGGCGACGGCCAGATCGTCTTCATCGACACGCCGGGCATCTTCGCGCCCAAGCGCCGGCTCGACCGCGCCATGGTGGAGGCCGCCTGGACCGGCGCGGGCGATGCGGACCTCGTTGCCCTGATCGTCGATGCCGAACGCGGCGTCACCCCGGAAATCGAGGCGTTGCTCGAGGGGCTGGGGAACGTCCCGCACCCCAAGGTGCTGGTGCTCAACAAGGTCGACCTGATCAAGCCGGAAAAGCTGCTGAAGCTGTCCGAGGCTCTCAACGGACGCCTGCGCTTCGAACAGACCTTCATGATCTCCGCGCTGACCGGCAGCGGCGTGCAGGACTTGCTCAACTGGGCATTGAAGCGCATCCCGCCTGGCCCCTGGCACTTCCCCGAGGATCAGCTCACCGACCTCACCCTGCAGATCACCGCCGCCGAGGTGACGCGCGAGAAGCTGTTCCTCCGTGTCCACGACGAGATCCCCTACAACGCCACGGTCGAGGGCGAGAAGTTCACCATCAACAAGGATGGCTCGTACCGCATCGACCAGGTGATCTATGTCACCCGCGACACCCACAAGAAGATCGTCCTGGGCGCCGGTGGACAGACGATCAAGTCGATCGGCGCCGAGGCCCGCAAGGAACTGATGGAGATTTTCGAGGTGCCGGTGCACCTGTTCATCTTCGTCAAGGTGCGCGAGAAATGGGGCGACGACCCCGAGCGCTATCGCGAAATGGGGCTGGAGTACCCGCACCAGAAGTGAGGGCGCGCTCCGGCGTGACGGTCCATGCAGTGGGATGGTGAAGGCCTGATTGTCGGCGTTCGCCGCCACGGCGAGTCGAGCGTCATCGCCGAGGTGATGGTCGAGGGCAGGGGGCGCCATCTCGGGCTGATCCGTGGTGGCCGTTCATCGAAGCTCGCGGCAACGCTGCAGCCCGGCAATTCGGTGCAGGTCAGCTGGCGCGCCCGGCTGGAAGAGCACCTTGGCACCTTCACGCTCGAGCTGCTTGAAGCGCGCGCCGCCGGGCTGATCGCCGACCAGGTCAAACTCTACGCCAGCCAGATCGTCTGCGAACACCTGCGGCTGCTGCCGGAGCGCGATCCGCATGATCGCCTGCTCGGCCTCGCCATCCGCATCCTCGACCAAGCGGGCTCGGTGCTCGAACTCGGCGCTTCGGTAGCGCGCTTCGAGTTGATCCTGCTCGACGAGTTGGGCTTCGGTCTGGATCTCTCGAGCTGCGCCGCGACCGGCACGAACCGCGACCTGACGCATGTTTCGCCGAAATCCGGCCGGGCCGTCAGCCGGACCGCGGCGGAGCCGTACCTGTCGCGATTGTTGCGGCTGCCGCAGTTCCTGATCAGCAGCGCCGACCCGACGCCCGAAGATGTCGGCAACGCCTTCGCGCTGACCGGGCATTTCCTCGATATGCATGTCTGGCTGGCGCGCCAGCTCGAACCACCGGCGATCCGCGAGACCTTCATCGAACTGGTGTCCAAGCCCACCGATTGATCCATCGGCGCGCCTCGCGCGTTGCTGTCCCAAGGAGAACGCCATGGCCGAACACCTGCGCATCGATACCGCATCGCGGATCATCGCCGCACCGCCCGAGGCGATCTACCGAGCCTTCGTCGATCGCGAGGCGCTGCTGGCTTGGCTACCGCCCGAGGGGATGACCGGCGAGATGCTGGAATTCGAGCCTCGCCCCGGCGGCGCCTTCCGCATGGCGCTGCATTACAGCGTTCCCGGCCACGGCAAGACCACCGAGGATACCGACATCGTCGACTCCGAATTCGCCGAGCTGGTCCCCAACCAGCGGGTGGTGCAACTGGTCCGCTTCAAGAGCGACGACCCGGCCTTTGCCGGTATCATGCGGATGGTCTGGGACCTCGAACCGGTCGATGGCGGCACCCGCGTCATTATCCTCGCCGAAGACGTGCCGCCCGGCATCAGCAAGGAGGATCACGATGAGGGGCTGAGATCGTCGCTGGAGAATCTGGCGAGGTATGTGGAGGGCAGTAGGGACTGACGGGAGATCGGTGAATCAATGGTGGCATGTCAAACCGTAGTTTAGGAACTCCAAGCGCTCCCCACCCACGATGTCACCCCGGCGACCTTCGCCGGGGTGACATCGTGGGTGGGGAGATGGGAGTGTAAGGCTGAGAGCAATCTAAGCGTACTTGGCTGGTTTCGGGCCAGGTGGTGGCGGCGGTTCCTCGACCCCGAGCCTGCGACGGAGTTTGCCTAGCGCCAGCGATTGCATCTGGAAGCGGCTGGCGGTCAGCGGGGCGATGACCACCACTTCGGTGCCTGTCGCCTCGTCGATCGCGGCAACGCGCATCTGCTGGCCGAGTTGGGTGAGCTCGAAGAAAACGCGACCGGCCGGACTGTTGTCGGGGCCGGCCATCGTGATCAACCCTCGCCGAAGCTGACGATGCCCTGCGCGTCGAACTGATAGACGTCGTCGCGGAAGCTCACCGTGCCCTGCCGGTTGGCCCAGGCCGTAATGTAGGTGGTGTGGATCGGGATCTGCACGTCGAGCTTGATGTCCTCGCGCATGCCTTGTTCCCACGCGGCCATGACGCTTTCGGGGGTCCAGCCGCCGCCATTGTCGCGCAGCAGCCAGGCCACCAGCTCCTCGATATTCTCGCAGCGCATGCAACCCGAGGAGTGGAAGCGGGCATTCTCACCGAACAGCGCCTTCTGCGGTGTGTCGTGCATGTAGACGTCGTACTTGTTGTAGAAGTCAATCTTGCAGTGACCCATCGAGTTTTCGCCGCCCGGATCCTGCCGGAAGGTGTACTTCACCGCCTCGGTGGTCTGCCAGTTGATGTCGGTCGGCGGAATCTCGTTGCCCTTGCCGTCGAAGATGCGGATGCGGAACTTGGTCAGGTACTCCGGATCCTCGTTCATATACTTGATCATGTCCTTCTCGATGATGCTCTTGGGCACCGTCCAGTAAGGATTGAACTTCACCTGGAAGATCTTGGAGTTGAGGATCGGCGTGGCGCGGTCGACCTTGCCGACCACCGAGTTGTGGCGCTGCACCACCTGCGCGCCCTCGACGGCTTCGACCACCGCCGCCGGGATATTCACCGCGACATAGCGATCAGAGAGCGCCGAGGCCCACTGGTCGATGCGCTGCGCATTGAGGCGGAGCTGGTTGAGGCGATAATCGGCCGGCACCGACAAGGCGTAGAAGGTCGCTTCGTCCACCGCGCCGTTGATGACGAGGCCATGGCGGGCCTGGAACAGGCGGACGGCCGCGTCGAGGCCGGCGTCGAACTCGTCGTTGACGCGCTTTTCGAGCGGCATATCGCCGTTGATCATCAGGCGGCGCTTCAGCAGCGCCGCGGCCCGGCGCGACTCGCCCAGCTTCAGCCCGAAGGTTTCGCGCGTCGGCGCTTCCCAGCTGCCGTTGGCGGCGATGAACGCCTCATAATTCTGGATCGCCAGCTGCAGGTTGTACGAGGTGTCGTAGCTGAGGATCGGCTCGATCGTATCGACGAGGCTCTTGGCGGTGGCGGTGTTGCCTTCCTGGTCGACGTTCTTGATTCGCTTATCTTTGTTGAGCGCGTCCCAGAAATTGTCTTCCTCCGCTCTGACGATGGCCGGCATCGCGAGGCCGGCGCTCAGCGCCGCCATGGAGGTCAGGAGGTTCCGTCGATTCAGCCGCATCAAGTCACCCAAAGTCGCCAATCCGAGAGGTCGTCCCTCATAGCATCGCCGCCAGTATGGCTCCAACGCGGTCAAGCAGGTGTGAACTGCCGGCCGTTTGAACGCACAAAACCAAGGGACTTGCAGTGACGAGGGATCAGCCTGCAATTGCTTCGATGCATAGCCGAATTGTGGGCGTAAATAAGAAACGCCGGCTTAAGGCCGGCGTTTGCTGAACCTGCTGTGGCAAGGATGCCACACTGGTCGATATGGGCTCCGAGGTCAGAGCACGCTCTGCCCGGGGTCAGAGCTCGCTCTGCCCGGGGTCAGAGCTTGTAGAGGATCTGGTCGACCCAGAAGCGCTCGAGGCGGCCGAGCGCCTTGTTGAGGCCCTCAAACGTCTCGCCGTTGAGGCCGCCGACCTTTTCGATCGACTTGAGGTGACGATCGTAGAGTTCGTCGATCACCTCGGCCACTTCCTCGCCCTTGGGGGTGAGGCGGATGCGGACCGAGCGGCGGTCGGAACGCGAGCGCTCCTGGAAGATGTAACCGGTCTCGACCAGCTTCTTGAGATTGTACGAGACGTTCGAGCCGAGATAGTAGCCACGCGAGCGCAGCTCGCCGGCGGTCATCTCGGCATCGCCGATGTTGAACATCAGCAGCGCCTGGACGGGGTTGATATCGTCCCAGCCCATCCGGTCGAACTCGTCCTTGATCAGGTCGAGCAGCCGGCGATGGAGCCGTTCGACACGGCTGACGGCTTCTAGGTAGAGCGGCTTCAGCCCAAGAGCTTCTTCCGGAACCATTGCCTCTGCGGCGTTGGATTTGATTGCCATTGTTGCCTCACTGTCCTGTCGTCTTGCGCGATTTCTTCGCGTCTCATAGGCCCCAAACTACGGGGGCCCAAATAAGATGGCCTTAAGCCGTAGACTTAAAACTATCTTACGGAAAAAGTTCAGGAATTTGGCTTTACGAGAGGTAACCGCAGGTCAGAAAATTGTAACCTGAATCGTCCGTTACCGGCCTCAGTCGTGGGCGCGGCGTAGCCGAAAGCTGAGGAAGAACAGCACCGCGATGCCGCCGACCAGCAGCAGCCTGAGGGCAAACCCGAAGGCACCCATTTCGACGCCGGGCACCCCGCCCAGGTAGAGCGCGAACTCGATGAGCGTGGCGCCGACCAGAAGCACGGCGCCCCAGCTGGCACGGATCCACAGGCCCACCGCGGCGAACAGCCGGGCGAGGCAGAACACGGTGAGGAAGGCAAAGCCAGTCGGCCCGAGCTGGGCGATCGGGCTCACGGCGCCGGAGGAGACCCCGAGCAGCCGGGACGCATCGGCAAGGCCGAGCAGCAGCGCGATGATCGCGATGATCCTGAGATAGCGCCCGGCGAGTTCGCTCTTGAAATCCATCCGGCGTGGATAGCGCGGATGGGATGGTGCGACAAGCGCAAGCCTTGGCGCGAAGCGCTGGCGCCTGATAGAAGCGCGGCGATTAACTGGAGCGCTTCATGAGCAACTGGCCCAAGCACGATATGAGCTTTCTCGGCGGGCGCCGGCAGCGCCGGCTGCGCCGTACCGGCTGGATGCGCAACATGGTGCGCGAGACGGTGCTGACGCCGCACGACCTGATCTGGCCACTCTTCGTCATCGAAGGGCACAACGAGCGCACCGCCATCCGCACGCTCCCCGGCGTCGAGCGACTGAGCGTCGACCTCGTGGTCGAAGCGGCCAAGGCCGCCGCCGCCGAGGGCATCCCGGCGCTGGCGCTGTTCCCCAATACCCAGGACGACCGGCGCAACGCCGATGGCAGCGAGGCCTGGAACCCGGATAACCTGACCGCGCAGGCGTTGCACGCCATCCGCGACGCCGGCGTCGAGATCGGGCTGATCACCGACGTGGCGCTCGATGAGTATTCGTCCGACGGCCAGGACGGGCTGGTCCGTGACGGCGAGATCCTCAACGACGAGACCGTCGAAGCCATGGTCAAGGCCGCCCTGATGCAGGCGCGGGCAGGGGCCGACATCATCGCCCCGTCCGATATGATGGATGGCCGCGTCGCCGCCATCCGCCGGGCGCTCGATGCCGAGGGTTTTGACCACGTCGCCATCATGGCCTACTCGGCCAAGTTCGCCTCGGTCTACTACGGCCCGTTCCGCGAGGCGGTAGGCTCGGGCAGCCGGCTCATCGGCGACAAGCGCACCTACCAGCTCGACTACGCCAATTCCGACGAGGCGATGCGCGAAGTGGCGCAGGATATCGCCGAGGGCGCCGACATGGTGATGGTGAAGCCGGGGCTGCCCTATCTCGATATCGTGCAGCGCGTCAGCGATGCCTTCGACGTGCCGCTGTTCGCCTACCAGGTCTCGGGCGAATACGCGATGATCCGCTTCGCCGCCCAAGCCGGGGCCATCAACGGCGAGGGCGCCATGCTGGAAAGCCTCGTGGCCTTCAAGCGGGCAGGGTGCGACGGCGTGCTGACCTATTTCGCCCTCGAAGCGGCCCGTATCCTCAACGCCTAGCTTGGCTCGGCAGCCACACGGCGCAGCGGGCGCTTGTAGCCGATCAGATGGCTGTACGCGTCCCGCCGCTGTAGTTCTGCGAGCGTTTCGATAGCGGGGACGCTGATCGTTTTCGACAGGTGCAGCACGAGGTCCGCTCCGACGCACAGTCCGACATGCGCGCCCCAGCTGTCGGGATTGTCGTGAACCAGCACCAGGTCGAACGGCTCCATTCGCTCAGCCACGGCGGTGTGCTCGCTGTCGAGCCACAGTTCCTTTGACCGCAGGTCGGGCAGAACGAACCCGTGATGGCGGAGCAGGGCGTAGGCGTATTGCTGGCAGTTCGCGCCACCCTCGACCCCAAGCAGCTTGGGGGCGCCCGGGAAGTGGTCGGCATTGTAGCGCACATCTCTGAGAACGACGGGAATGGCTATGGCCGAGCGGCTCAGATCAAGCATGTCGATGCCCACGATCGCTTGCCCAGGGGGACGGACTGCTGAGCAGACTGGCGTTACGCTCGGCTGCTGGCCAGGGATTTTTCGTCTCGCCACTTGTGTGGGACCTCATGGTCCCCATCTTTCCCTTCATGAACCAGGGCAACCCCATGAGCGATCATCTTCCCGACCCGTCCAACGCGCCGGAACTGTTCGAGGGCGTGCTGCTGCGCCGTGCCGCGGCGTGGCTGATCGACTGCGTGATCATCACTTTCATCACCATCGCCGCGCTGCTGGTCGGTGGCGTTTTCGGCATCGTGACGCTGGGGCTCGGGCTGCTGGCGCTGCCGATCATCATTCCGCTGGCCATCCTCGGCTACTATGCCGCGACGCTTGGCTCGCCGATGCGCGCCACCGTGGGCATGCAGATGATGGACATCGTCTTGACGCCGGTGCGCGGCACGCCGCTCAACGGCTGGAGCATCCTCATCCACCCGATCCTGTTCTGGGTGACGGTGTGGATTTCCTGGCCGTTCTCGATCCTCATCGCCCTGTTCACGCCGCGCCAGCAGATGCTGCACGACCTCGTCGTGGGCACGCTGATGCTGCGCCGCTCGCCGATGCAACGGTTCTGGCGCTCCGGCGGCATGCACTCCGCCTGATCCAAAGGTACCGAACACGGTGCGCTGAGACATGATGGGCCATTGCCGGCCCATCGGGTCGCGTCTATCCTCTGGGCATCGCTCGAAGGACGACGATGACCGATCAGACGCCCGAGAACACCCAGCTCTTCCTTACCGCGGCCATGCCGTGTCCGTATCTGCCGGGTCGTCAGGAGCGTAAGCTCTTCACCCACCTGACCGGTCGCCGGGCCGCTTCGCTGCACCACCTGTTGAGTGACAACGGCTTCCGTCGCAGCCAGAACCTGATTTACCGGCCGGCCTGTGACGGCTGCTCCGCCTGCCAGTCGGTGCGCATCGTGGCACAGGAATTCGTGCCGTCAGCGCGCTACCGGCGCATCCGCAAGGCCAATGCCGATATCGCGGTCGAGGTTTGCCAGCCGCGCGCGACCGCCGAACAGTTCGCGCTGTTCAAGCGCTATCTCGATGCCCGTCATGCCGGCGGCGGCATGACCCAGATGAGCTTCGTCGACTACGAGTACATGGTCGAGGATACGCCGGTGCAAACCGTGGTGGTCGAGTACCGGCTCACCTCGCACCCGCAGCGCCCGTTGGTGGCCGTGGCGCTGACCGATGTGATGCCGGACGGCCTGTCGATGGTCTACAGCTTCTACGACCCGCTGCTCGACAAGCGCGGACTGGGGAACCTCCTGATCCTCGACCATATCGAACAGGTCAAGCTGGCGGCGCTCACCTACGTCTATCTGGGCTACTGGGTGAAGGACTCGCCCAAGATGGCCTACAAGGGCCAGTTCCGCCCGCTCGAAGTGCAGCGTGGCCCGCTGGGCTGGCGGCGCCTCGAATAGCCTCAGGCCTTTCCCCGCAACCAGCGCGAGAAGGCCCGCAGTTTCTTCAGTTGCGGCAGGTATCGCAGGTGCAGCCGTCGGCGCAGCGACAACCCCACTTTGATCGGGTGGTAGATGCGGTTGCGCTGGCGGAACTGCTGCGGCGCCCTGACGAAGTAGCGGAAGCCGCGCGGTGGCCGGTAGGCGTGCGTGGTGCCCATTGTGTGCATATCGACATGGGTGCCGTCATAGTGATGCCCCCAGCGTTCGCGAGGCGTTTGGGTATCGTTGCCACCGATCTCCGCGATGGAAAAGCCATCCGCCCGCGCCATCGAAGGCAGCAGCATCTCGAAATGGCCGTGCCAGCCCGGCTGCAGCAGCGTCTGGCAGTAGTGCTCCAGCAGCGGTCGCGACATGCGCGAGATTGGCATGAACACGATCAGCGGATCTGCGATCGCATGCGCGGGCTGCCGATAGATCGGCGCGAAGTAGAACGTCGGCTCGGCGCTCAGCGGATGGATGCGGGTGGTCAGCAGGTCGCCCTGGTAGCTCGCTGCGGGCCTGAAGAAGTCAGCCCAGTTGCCCGAAAAATCGACATCGTACTCGACCAACCAGAACCGGTCGTAACCCGCCAGTCTGGGATCGAGAAAGGCTGTGATCCAGACCAGGTCGATATAGCCCCAAGGGACAGGGCGCTGCAGGAATTCCTGGTAGCGTAGCGGGAAATGCCTGGCGCTGTCGGCCATGCGGATCACGAAGTCCGCCTGCATTTCCTCAGCTGCGCCGAGCCCTTCCTCGTCGTGCTGATAGGCGAGGAACACGTCGAGTACTGCGCCCGCCTCACGCTTCAGCCGCCCATAGTGCTCGGCGACTTCTGGTGTCCAGACATGGGTCACGAACACGGCGCAGTCGCGTCGCCCACCCTCGCTTTCGGTTCTCGCTTCAGTCAACTCCGGTCGTCCGTCGCAGCATGTACCCCGAAAATGGGCACTGGTTTCGGTACAAAGCAACGCATGAAAACCAGGAGCTAGAGCGCATCGAGACGCACTTTAGCCGACAAACCGGTTGTTTCTTGGGAAGCCCGTCGGCGGCTGGCGACCGGCTGAGGCGCGTTCAGCGATCCACTCGGTCAACTCGGCCATCGTCTTGGTGTAGGTGCGACCCGAAGAGTCGGTCCAGGTGAGGCCGACGCCCGAGGGGAAGGTCTTGAGGTCGCTGAGGCCGCCATCCTTGTATTTCTGCAGCCGGACGCCCTTGCCCCTGCCCATCTCGGGCAGTTGGTCGAGCGGGAACACCACCATTTTGCGGTTCTCGCCGATCACCGCGAGCATGTCGCCCTCGACCGGCGCGATCAGCCGCGCTTCCTCGGTATCGCCGACGTTGAGCACCTGCTTGCCCTTGCGCGTGTTGGCGATCAGCTCGTCCTCGTCGACGACGAAACCATCGCCCTTGCGCGAGGCGATGACCCGCTTGCGGCCCGGCCGGTAGACGAACAGATCGACCAGATCCTGGCCCTGTCTCTTATACCCCTCCCTGTGCCCACCGACCGAGCAGAACG
>NZ_LAJE02000384.1 GCF_000970465.2 Devosia insulae DS-56 | reverse complement strand
GCAGGGCAGGAGAATGCGCACAGGGACTCAGGGAGACAGGTTGCGCCGTCGGCGCGGCCGTACCGGCAACGGCACACGCATGCGCGGTTCGCACTGCGACGCCGTGCCCGGCGGCGGGCGCGTCGACGGCGTTGCGGGAGTATCGGCGGCGGGCGAGGTGTCGAGGGCGCTGCACGACCAGGGCGTACAGCTGGAGCACGACCTGGAGATCGTCGATTTCCTCGCCGAGGAGGTGTCGATCTTCGGCGTCTCCTGCGTCGGCAGCCGCGGCATGGCCGGGGTACGGCCGGATAATTGGCTCGACCGCGAGGTCGACCAGTTCACTCTGCGCGAGGGTATCGCCGAAGTCGGCGGCAACCCTGGCAAACTCGAGAAGCGCGAGGATATCGTGGCCTTCCTCGAACTGCATATCGAGCAGGGCCCGGTCCTGGAGGACGGACATCTCGATATCGGGGTGGTGACGGCAATTGCCGGGATCACCCGCATCGAGCTGGTGGTGAACGGTCGGGCCGACCATGCCGGCACCACCCCGATGGGCTCGCGCCAGGACGCGCTGACCACCGCGGCACGGCTGGTGGTGGGGATCGAGGAACTGGGCACGTTGCTCAGCCAGGGTAAGTTCCATTTCGCCGCCACCGTCGGCGAGTTCTCGATCGAACCTGGGGCAGCGAACGTCGTACCATCGCGGGCGCGGCTGCTGATCGATGCGCGGGCCGAGCGGCGCGAGGATATGGAACGCTTCATCGCCGAACTCGCCGTGCTGGTTAACGCCACGGCCGCCGCGACCGCGGTGGCGATAGAGCCGCCATTGACCATTTCCGACAATTTGCCAACGCCTTGCGACCCGTTCGTGTTTGATACGCTGGACGCGGCAGCCGTGACCGTGGGGGCGCGCCATCGCCGCATGGCATCGGGCGCCGGGCACGACACGGCCTGGATGGCGCGGGTGACCAGGGCGGCGATGATCTTCATCCCCTGCCTCGGCGGCCGCAGCCATGCGCCGGAAGAATATGCCGAAACGGCCGACGTGGCGCTGGGCGCTGCCGTGCTGCTGGAGGCGGTGAAGCGGTTGGATAGGGATTTAGTCGACCAAGATGGCAAGCGACCTTGAAACACCCCACGGCGTCATTCCCGCGAAGGCGGGAAACCAGAGCCGCACGCTCGCTGGCCGGTGGCTTCCCCTGGGTTCCCGCCTTCGCGGGAATGACGCCGGCGGTAAGGTGATCCACCGTGGGTAGAATTCTGACCGAGAAGGATGTGGAAGCCGCGGTGAAAGGCGGCTCCGTCTATGCCGCTGGTGGTGGGGGCTGGGCCGATCATGGCCGCATGCTTGGGCTTGCGGCGGTAAGCGTCGGCAAGCCCGAGCTGGTCGATATCGAAGAGCTGGAGCCGCGCGACTGGGTGGCGACAGCCGCCGCGATCGGCGCACCGGCTTCGACCACGCCGTGGGAGATGCGCGGCGTGGATTACGTCAAGGCCGTGGAGCTGCTCGAGAAGGCGCTGGGCGACAAGGTCCGCGGCTTGATGATCGGGCAGAACGGCAAGAGCTCGACCCTCAATGCCTGGCTGCCGAGCGCCATCCTTGGCACCAAGGTGGTCGATGCTGTTGGCGATATCCGTGCGCACCCGACCGGCGACATGGGCTCGATCGGCATGGCCGGCAGCCCCAAGAAGATGATCCAGACTGCCGTGGGCGGCAATCGCGCCGAGAACCGCTACATCGAGCTGGTGGTGAAGGGCGCGACGGCAAAGATCTCGCCGATCCTCCGCACCGCCGCCGATATGTCGGGCGGCTTCATCGCCTCGTGCCGCAACCCGCTGCGTGCCAAATATGTGCAGCGCAACGCGGCGCTCGGCGGCATCTCGCTGGCGCTGAGCCTCGGCGAGGCGATCATCGCGGCCGAGAAAAAGGGCGGCTCGGCGATAATCGACGCCATCGTCAAGGCGACCGGCGGCACCATCCTGGTGAAGGGCGCGGTGACGAAGAAAGACCTCGTCTACACCAAGGAAGCCTTCGATATCGGCCGGTTCGTGCTGGGGGAGGGCGACAAGGCCGTCACCATCCACACCATGAACGAATACATGGCGATCGACGATGCCGGCGGCAACCGGCTCGCCACCTTCCCCGACGTGATCGCCACGCTCGACGCGGCCGGCCAGCCGCTGAGCGCCGGACAGCTGCGCGAAGGTATGTTCGTCTTCGTGCTGCACGTGCCCAAGAAGGTGATCCCGCTCTCCTCCTCGGTGATCGACCCGGCGGTCTACCCGCCGGTCGAAAAGGCCATGGGGATCGAGCTGGCGAAGTACGCGCTTGATGGGGTGAAGCGGAAGAAGAAGGCTCGGAAGGGCTGGGCTTAGGCCAAGGGTGACTGAAGCAGACGGCCCCCTCCCGGCCTCCCCCATGAAGGGGGAGGTGAAGAGTCGAGGCCCTGTCTTCGATCGCGCCAAGCACGCCGGCAGGGCACCTCCCCCTTCATGGGGGAGGATGGGAGGGGGTCGTCTCGGCCGGCGGTGTGCGCTAGAAACACCGCATGCCAAAACCCAATCCCCGCCATCCGAATTTCCCCATTCCCTCCGGTCCGGTCCTGCGTGCCAAGGGCTGGCGGCAGGAGGCGTTGCTGCGGCTGCTCGAGAATGTCCTCGCCGTTGGTGAGGACCCGGAAAAGCTGATCGTCTATGCCGCACTCGGCAAGGCGGCGCGGAACTGGGCGGCGCATCGGCAGATCGTCGAGACGCTGACCACCATGGACGAAGACCAGACGCTGATCATCCAGTCGGGCAAACCGATCGGGCTGCTGCAGACCCACGCGCAGGCGCCGCTGGTGATCATGGCGAACTGCAACATCGTCGGACAATGGGCCAAGGCCGAGGTGTTCTACGAGCTCGAGAAAAAGGGTCTGATCGCCTGGGGCGGGCTGACTGCCGGAGCGTGGCAGTATATCGGCAGCCAGGGCGTCATCCAGGGCACCTACGAGATCTTCATGCGCATCGCTGAAAAGCGCTTCGGCGGCTCGCTCGCCGGGCGCTTCATCCTCACCGCGGGGATGGGTGGCATGGGCGGGGCGCAGCCCTTGGCCGGGCGGATGGCTGGCGCGGCGATCCTCGATGTTGACGTGGACCCACAACGGGCGGCTCGGCGCAAGGAAATCGGCTATCTCGAGGAGATCGCGCCCGACCTCGATACGGCGCTCGAAATGATTGCCGCAGCGGTACGCGACAAGCGGGCGCTATCGGTGGGGCTGGTCGCCAATGCGGCCGAGGTCTATCCGGAAATCCTCAGGCGCGGCATCATCCCCGATATCGTCACCGACCAGACCAGCGCGCACGATCTCGTTTACGGCTATGTCCCCAAGGGCATGAGCCTTGATGAGGTGAAGCGCCTGCGGGTCGACGGGCAAGGGCAGTTGATGGCGGCGAGCCGTGCCTCGATCGCCGACCATGTGCGGGCCATGCTGGGGTTCCAGGTGGCCGGCTCGGAGGTGTTCGACAACGGCAACCTGATCCGCACTCAGGCCAAACAGGCCGGCGTCGAGAACGCTTTCGATATCCCGATCTTCACCGAGGCCTATCTGAGGCCGCTATTCGCCCGTGCCATCGGCCCGTTCCGCTGGATGGCGCTGTCGGGCGAAGCCTCGGACATCGCGCGCATCGACGACCTCGTGCTCGAGATGTTCCCGGACAACAAAATCGTCACCAACTGGATCCGGCTGGCGCGGCAATACGTGCCGTTCGAGGGGATGCCGGCGCGCATCGCCTGGCTGGGGCATGGCGAGCGGACGGCGCTGGCGCTGGCGGTGAACGCGCTGGTGCGCTCGGGCGAGCTCGCGGGGCCGGTGGCGTTCTCGCGCGATCATCTCGATGCCGGGGCGATGGCCCACCCCAATATCATGACCGAGAACATGAAGGACGGCTCCGACGCCATTGCCGACTGGCCGCTACTCGATGCCATGCTGCTCACCGCCTCGATGGCCGACCTGGTGGTGATCCACTCGGGCGGCGGCGGCTACGCCGGCTACATGACCTCGGCCGGGGTGACGCTGGTGGCCGATGGCACCGAAGCCGGCGACGCGCGGCTGTCGCACGCCCTGACCAATGACACCTCGCTCGGCGTGATGCGCTATGCCGATGCTGGGTACGACGAAGCGGTGGATGAGGCAGAGAAGCAGGGGATCGGGTGGTTTGATCTGCGGGGAAGCTGACTGATAGAGACGGCCCACTCCCGGCCTCCCCCATAAAGGGGGCGGTGAAGAGTCGAGGCTGTCGCTCGATCGTGCCAAGCACTCGATGCGGCACCTCCCCCATCATGGGGGAGGATGGGAGGGGGCCGTCTGCCGGCAGTACGCCCTAGTTCTTCGCCGCCCCGGTCTTGGCCGCCTTGGCCTCGTCGTACCACCACACCGTCGGGAAGCCGATCGAGAACTCCGGCAACTCGTCGGGGTGGCTGAAGCGGTCCCAGCGGGCGATGCGGGATTTGCGCAGCGTATAGGTGGGGACGGTGTAGTGGTGGTTGAGGAGCACGCGGTCCAGTGCCCGGGTGGCGGCGACCAGGGTCTCGCGGTCGTCGGAGAAGATGATCTTGTCGATCAGCGCGTCCACGCCCTTGTCGGCGATGCCGGCATAGTTGCGGCTGTCGTTTTGCGCTGCCGAGGCCGAGCCCCAGAAATCGCGCTGCTCGTTGCCGGGTGAGAGCGACTGCGCCCAGCCGGTGTAGGTCATGTCGAAGTCGCGGTTCTGCACACGCTCGATGAATTGCGGCGAGTCGACGCTACGGACAGTGGCGTTGATGCCCAGCCGCTTGAGATTGGTGACGAAAGCGGCGGCGATCGGCTCGATGGTCGGGCCATTGAGCAGGATTTCGAAGCCGACCGGCTGGCCGGCGGGATCGAGCAACTGGCTGCCTTCGAGCTTGTAGCCGGCGGCCGTCAGCAGATCGAGCGCGGTCCTGAGATTTTGCCGCAGCTTGGTTTGGTCGCCACTCACCGGGTTGGTGTATTCGGTGGTGAAGACACTGGGAGAAACCAGATCCTTGATCGAGTTGAGGATCTCCAGCTCTTCGCCCTGCGGCAGGCCGGAGGACGCGAATTCCGTGCCGTAGAAGTAGCTGTTGATGCGGTCGTACTGGCCGAAGAAGCGCAGCTTGTCGAGTTCCTCAAAGTCGAAGGCATAAAGGATCGCGGTGCGCAGCGCCTCGTTCTGGAAGATCGGCCTGCGAAGGTTGGGAACGAAGCCGACGAGGACACCACTGTCCCGATAATTGTTCTCGAACAGCTCCTTGATCACCTTGCCCTCGGTCATAGCTGGGAAGTCGTAGCCGCCCTGCCAGCGTAGTGCGAGGTTCTCGTCCCACCAGTCGAACTCGTCGCCCTTGAAGCCTTCGAATGCGGCGGTGAGGTCGAGGAAATACTCGTACCTGATGGTCTGAAAATTGTTCTGGCCGATGTTGAACGGCTCCTTCAGCCCCCAATAATTGGGGTCGCGCTCATAGGTGATGGACGCGCCGGGCCGGAAGCTCGCCAGCTTGTAGGGCCCGGAGCCCAGCGGCGGCTCGAGACCGGGCTTTGAGATATCCCGCGGCTTGCCATCGGCACCGGTGCTCTCCCACCAGTGCTGCGGCAGGACCATCAGCTGCCCCATGATCAGCGGCAACTCGCGGTTGCCGGTCTGATCGAAGGTAAAGGTGACTTCGCCGGGCGCGGTCACCTCGGCCTTGGAGACATTGGCGTAGTAGTTCGCCTGGCTGGGGTTCAGCTCGACGACCTTGTTGAACGACCAGACGACGTCCTCAGCGGTGATCGGTTCGCCATCGGCCCATTTGGCGCGGGGGTTCATGCGGAAGCTGGTCGACGAATAGTCGGCCGGATAGCTGAAGGCTTCGGCGAGGTGCCCGTACTGCGTCGATGTCTCGTCGAGCGACTGCTCGGTGAGCGTTTCGTAGATGAGCCCGATGCCGTCGGCCGTCTCGCCCTGCGGCAGGATCGGGTTGAAGGTGTCGAAGCCTCCCATCGACTCCAGCCTTACTTCGCCGCCGATCGGCGCATCGGCGTTCGCGTAGTCGAACTTCTGGAACCCCTCAGGGTATTTGGGTTCTCCGTTGAAGGCGCCGGCGTGGTGCCAAACCTTGTCCTGGGCCATCGCGGGACTGAACGACAGGAGAGCTGCGAGGGTGAGAGCGGCTAGCTTGTGCATGAAGGCCTCCATTCGGGGGAGATCGAGTGCGAGCTTAGGGACGATTGTGGCGGGAATCGAGGGGGGATGCATCAGGTCACCGTCGCCGCGCCGGGGACTGTTTCCACCTTGAAGGCCGCCGCCATCAGCGCCTTGGTGTAAGCGGTTTTCGGGGCCGTGAAGATCTCGCGGGCGGGGCCATGCTCGACCACCTTGCCGGCCTGCATCACCATCACCTCGTTGGCGAGGGCCCGCACGACGCGCAGGTCGTGTGAGATGAACAGATAGGTGAGGCCGTGCCGTCGCTGCAGGTCGCGCAGCAGGTCGATGACTTGCGCTTGCACGCTGACGTCGAGCGCTGAAGTGGGCTCGTCGAGGACGACGAATTTCGGCTCCAGCACCATGGCGCGGGCGATGGCGACGCGCTGGCGCTGGCCGCCGGAAAACTCGTGCGGATAGCGGTGGCGATCGGCGGGGTCGAGGCTGACTTCGGTGAGGGCGCGGATGACCTTTGCGTCGCGCTCAGCGGGCGTCAGCTTCGGCTGGTGCACGCCCAGCCCCTCAGCGATGATCTCGGCGATCGACATGCGAGGGCTGAGCGAGCCAAACGGGTCCTGGAAAACGATCTGCAGCGCCTTGCGCAGGGGCCGCATGCCGGCCCAGCTGAGCTTGTCGATCGGCTGACCCATATAGACGATGCGGCCCTCGGACGAGACCAGCCGGAGCAGGGCGCGGCCAAGGGTGGTCTTCCCGGAGCCGGACTCGCCGACGACGCCCAACGTCTCACCGCGCCGGATGCTGATGTCGATATCGTCGACCGCCTTGATGTGCCCGACGGTGCGGCGCAGCAGGCCGCGCTGGATCGGGAACCAGACACGCAGCTTCTCGGCCGAAACGATGGTCTCGGCGGCGAGGTCAGTGATCGGCGGGTCGCCCTTCGGCTCGGCGGCGAGGAGCTTCTTGGTGTAGGGGTGCTGCGGGTTGGCGAAGATTTCCTCGGTCGGGCCGTGCTCGACGATCTTGCCTTCGGTCATCACGTGGGTGAACGAGGCCATCTTTCGCACGATGCCGAGATCGTGGGTGATGAACAGGATCGCCATGCCGCGCTTCTTTTGCAGCGACAGCAGCAGTTCGAGGATCTGCGCCTGCACCGTGACGTCGATGGCGGTGGTGGGCTCATCCGCGATCAGCAGTTCCGGCTCGTTGGCGAGCGCCATGGCGATCATCACGCGTTGCCGCTGACCGCCGGACAACTGGTGTGGGAAATCGTCGAGGCGGGAGGCGGGATCGGGGATGCCGACTTCGTCGAGCAGCTCGAGCGTACGGGTGCGCGCTGCGGCACGGCTCATGCCACGGTGGACGATGAGGGCCTCGGAGACCTGCCGTACCACACTGTGCAGCGGGTTCAGCGAACTCATCGGCTCCTGGAAGATCATCGAGATGGCGTTGCCGCGCACCGCGCGGATCCCGGGTTCGCCGGCGGCGAGGAGGTCGCTGCCTTTGAAGAGGATGCGGCCGGCAGGATAGCTCGCAGCGGGGGAGGGGAGCAACTTCAGGATCGAGAGCGCCGTAACCGATTTTCCCGAACCGCTCTCGCCGACCAGTGCGACGGTCTGGCCGGGCAGGATGTCGAAGGATACGCCGCGCACCGCATGAACGATGCGATCGTCGGTATGGAAGTCGATCTGCAGGTTGTCGACGCTGAGCAGCGGTTCCGTCATAGCCGCACCGCGAAGGTCTTGCGTGGATCGAACGCGTCGCGCACCGCTTCACCGATGAAAACCAGCAGGATCAGGATCGCGGCAATGACCACAAAGCTCGTGATCGCGAGCCAGGGGGCGAACAGGTATTCCTTGCCCTGGCTCAGCAACTCGCCAAGCGACGGTGAACCGCTCGGCAGCCCGAAGCCGATGAAATCCAGCGCCGTCAGCGTGGTGACCGAACCGGCGACGATGAACGGGGCGAAGGTGAGGGTCGCGACGGTTGCGTTGGGCAGCAGGTGCCGCGTCATCAGCGCGAAGTTCGAGACGCCGAGGGCGCGGGCGGCGGCGACATATTCGAGGTTGCGGGCACGCAGGAATTCGGCGCGCACGATGCCCACCAAAGAGGTCCAGGAGAACAGCAGCAGGATGCCGAGCAGTACCCAGAAGCTGGGCGCGATGACACTGGAGATGATCAGCAGCAGGTAGAGTTGCGGGATGGCGCCGTAAATCTCGAGGAAGCGCTGCCCGGTGAGATCGACCCAGCCGCCGAAGAAGCCCTGGGTGGCGCCGACGGCGATGCCGATGATGGACGAGAAGAAGCTGAGGATCAGGCCGAACATCACCGAGATGCGGAAGCCGTAGAGCAGGCGCGCCAACACGTCGCGTCCCTGATCGTCGGTGCCCAGCCAGTGGTAATTGCCGAGGCTGCAATTGGGATCGTTGACGCCGTGCGGCAGCAACTGGCAGCGCACCTCCACGGATTGCATCCATGACGGAGCGGAGGGCACCGGAACGGAGAGTGCGTCGTCGACGGTGCTGTAGGAAAAGCGGATCGGTGGCCAAACCATCCAGCCATTGGCCGTGATCTCGTCGGCGATAAAGGGGTCACGATAGTTGGTGACGGCGAAGAACCCGCCGAATTTGGTCTCCGGGTATTCGATGAGCGCCGGAAACAGCAGTTCGCCCTTATACGAGGCGATCAGCGGCCGGTCGTTGGCGACCAGTTCGGAGCAGAGCGTCACGGCGAGCAGGACGAGGAAAATCCATAGCGACCACACGCCCCGGCGGTTGGTCTGGAACACCTTGAGCCGCCGCCGGTTGATCGGTGAGAGCAGTGGCGCCGAACGCGCTGCATCGGCGGGGGCAAAAGCCAGAAACGGCGACCGGAAGCCAGGGGCGGTGGCGTGCATCACACTTTCCGGCTTTCGAAATCGATCCGCGGATCGATCCACATGTACATCAGGTCCGAGATCAACCCGAGAATGAGGCCGACCAGCGAGAAGATGTAGAAGGTGGCAAAAACCACCGAATAGTCGCGGTTGATCACCGACTGGTAGCCGAGATAACCGAGCCCATCGAGCGAGAACACCGTCTCGATCAGCAGCGAACCACCGAAGAAAGCGCCGACGAATGCGGCGGGGAAGCCGGCGATCACCAGCAGCATGGCGTTGCGGAAGACATGGCCGTAGAGCACGCGCTTTTCGGTGAGGCCTTTGGCGCGCGCCACGGTGACGTATTGCTTGGAAATCTCGTCGATGAACGAGTTCTTGATCAGCATCGTGGCGGTGGCGAAGGCGCCAAGCGCCATGGCGGTGATGGGCAGGGTGATGTGCCAGAGATAATCGAGGATCTGGCTGTACCAGGGCAGGCTTGACCAGTTCTCCGAGACCAGCCCTCGCAACGGGAAGATATCGAGGAAGTTGCCGCCGGCGAACAGCACGATCAACAGCACGGCGACGACGAAATCGGGCAGGGAGTAGCCGACGATGACGATGGTGGAGGTGCTGACGTCGAAGCGGCTGCCATCCCTGACCGCCTTGGCGATGCCCAGAGGGATCGAGATGCCGTAGCTGAGCAGCGTCATCCATAGCCCGAGCGTAATCGACACCGGAAGCTTCTGGATGATCAGGTCGATGACCGGCACGCCACGCGAGTAGCTGTCGCCGAAATCGAAGCGGACATAGTTCCACACCATGGTGAAGAAGCGCTCGAGCGGCGGCTTGTCGAAGCCGAACTGCTTTTCGATGCGGGCGAGGATCTCGGGCCGGATACCCTTTGCCCCGCGGTAGGTCGAATTCTCGTTCTGGTCCGTGGACTTGACGACGTTCTGGCCGGCGAAATCGCCCTCGGCATTGCCGATGACGCCCTCCGAGACGCTGACCGACTGGCCGCTCATCTGCGCAATGTAGTTCTCGACCGGGCCGCCGGGCGCAAACTGGGTAATGACGAAGGAGACTACCAGCATCCCGAACATGGTGGGGATGATCAGCAGCAGGCGTCTCAGGATGTAGGCGCCCAATGGCGGCTCCAGTCGTCCGGGGTCAGTTCAAGCTAGCAACGCAGCACTGTGGGCCGGAATGCGGCAAATCACCAAGGAGTGAATGTCACGGGCGCACCGCGAAATAGACGCCGGCGGCATCGCCGACCGCGAAGATGCGGTCGCGTGCCACCGCGTACTCATCACCCTTGAGGTGCTCGAGCATCAGTGGCACCTCGCGCGGCAGGCGGTTCAATTCGGCGAGGTAAGTGCGATAGTCGAGCACGCCCTCGCCGATCTGCACCTCGTCGAGATGCAGCGCCGCCTGGTGATGCAGCTTGATATCCTTGGCGTGGCACGACACCACCCATGGCCCAAGCTTATCGAAGCACTCGCGGATCAGCGCGCCGTTATCGAAGTAGACCCGCGGCGTCATGATGATGTTCACCGGATCGAAATGCGCGCCGAACATCGGTCGGTCGATGGCGCGGATCAGCTCGACATAGCTGTCGACGCTGTCGGGCAGCGAGTATTGCATCATCTCGAGCGCGAATTTGGCGCGGGTCGGCTTCACTGTATCGAGCAGGTAGCGCACGGTTTCGACCGAGGCGTCGAATGCCTCGGGGCCCATGTTCTCGGCGGCCGGTGCGTAGTCGGTGCCGGCGCGGAACGAGCCGATATAGCTGACGGCGCAGCCGGCGCCGACCGCATCGGCGATGGCGAGGCGCTCGACGGCGTAGGCGAGGTTGGCCTGGCGCACTGCTGCATCGGGCGAGACGAGGTTGCGCCAGATGCCGATCTCGGCCAGCACCACGTTCTCGGCGGCAAACGCCTGCTCGATGGCGACAAGGCGGTCGCGATCATCGAGCCTCACCTCCGGCACATAGGCGGCGCCATAGCCGAACTCGCGATGCGCCCGGGCGAAGGCATAGGGATCGTCGCTGCCGATCGGCAAACCGTGACCACCGAGCCGGATGGCCATCAGACGTGGTTCCGCCAGCTGTGCTGCGGGTTGTAGTCGAGCAGGCGCCGAGCCTTGTCGATCGACAGCAGCGTGCCGTTCTGGCTGAGCTCGCGCTTATGCGGCACCTTGGGGAATACCTCGGCCATCAGCGACATGTTGGAGCGGCTCATCACCGTATCCTGATTGGCGATGATGAAGGCCTCGAACCCCTTGAACTCGGCCTCGATACCGCGGCGCACCGCCTGCGCCCCATCGCGGGCGTCGATATAGCCCCAGAGGTTCCATTTGCGCAGTTTCGGGTCAGCGTCGAAGGTCGGAAACGCCTTGTAGTCTTCGATATCCATGACGTTGGAAAAGCGCAGGCCGACGATCTTCAGCTCCGGATCCCAGCGGCAGAACTGCGCCGCCATCGTCTCGTCGAGCAGCTTGCCGAGCGAATAGGCGGTCTCCGGGCGCGGGAAATACTCCTCGTCGACCGGAACGTAGGGTGGCGGCGCTTCGAAGGGCAGCCCGAGCACGGTTTCGCTCGAGGCGAAGATGACGTTCTTGACCCCGGCAAGGCGGCAGGCCTCGAACACGTTGTAGCTGGTCGGCACATTATTGGCGACGGTGCGGCTGTTGGCGAAGAGGCCGGGGGCCGGGATCGCCGCCAGGTGCACCACGGCGTCGAATGGGCCGCGCCGCTCATCGACGCCGCCGAGCACCGCCTGCGCCACCTGGCCGAAATCGGTGAGATCGATGCGGACGGTCGGGCAGATCGGGTCCTTCGGCAGGGTCTGGTCGACGTTGAGCACGGAATAGCCGTTGGTCACCAGGTCCTTGAGCACCGCCCGCCCAAGCTTGCCGCTGCCGCCCGTTACCAGAACCTTGGCCATTCTCGTCCTCCCGAAACTGATTTGCATAAAGCCTAGCACGGGTTGGGGCCATTCTGTCACCAGCCTGAACGCACCCGTCAGTACCGGTTCAAAGCCGATGGCGCACCCTCGTCTCCAGCGTCAGGAGGCGGATGGCTTCATCGCGATCCCCTCAATTGGAAAAGGACTAAGACGAGCGGGCCAACCCCCGCCGCCTCACATCAGGAGACTGAAATGACCAAGCTCGCTCTTGCCGCGACATTCGCGGTTGCCATGCTGACTTCGTTTTCTGCTATTCCTGCCAATGCTCAGGCCAACATCCCCCCAAGAGAGCCGTGTACCGCTGGCCCGAACTGTCCCAGCCAAGGTGGCGGCAGCGATCCCTATTGCGGCGATCAGCTCGGCGTGCTGAAGCGCGTGATGCCAGCCGAAGTGCTCGGTGTCGACAGCCACTATCGCGTCTGGATCACCGAGTTCTGCACGTCCGGGACGCTGATGCGCTCCGACGGCAACGCCGCCTACCTGCGCACCGCCATCGCCAAGAACGATGTCCTCACCGACGTGTTGACCGAGCGCGGCTTCCATGCCGACGACGTTTACGCGGTCAAGATGATGGGCGACGACACGATCAACCTCTACGTCCACGATTTCGGACGCTGATCCAATCCCTTGGTGCTAAACTGACGCCGGATCGACCGCGAGGTCGCCCGGCGTTTGTGCATTTCCGCGGCCTCCACGGCCGCAGCCAACCACAGGAGACCGCCAGATGAAGAAGCTCATGCTGGCCGCGCTTGCTGCCATCGCGCTTGCGGGGTCGATGATGCCCCCGGCACTCGCTACCGCCCTTCCGGTCGAGAAGGATGACGATGTCTGCGATGACTACCTCGGCGTGCTGAAGCGTGTCACGCCCGACGACATTGCCGGGGTTACCGAGCAGCAGCGCGTCTGGGTCACGGAGTACTGCCCCGGCCGCTCGATTCTGCGGGCCGAGGGCAATGCCGCTTCGGTGCGATCGGCAATCGGTGGCAACGAGGTATTGGCCGCAGCGCTGCGCCAGAAGGGCTACTCGGCCGGTGACGTGTTCGCAGTCAAGATGATGGGCGATGACACCGTCAATCTCTACGTCCACCGCTAGACCAGGCTAGATCCAGCGCACGGTCCGGGCTCGGGCGGCTAGATCGTCGATGACGTGACCCGAGCCATAGTAATGATCGAAGGGCGGGAACCCACCAGGTTCCCGCCCTTTCCTTATTGCTGCCGTGACATTGCCTTGCCGATGAATGCTGTCTGAACGGCAGGCTCAGTAGGGGTTCAATCGGCCACCGGCATATTCGGGACAACAGAACGAAACCCGGCCCCCGAAAGGATGCCAAGATGAACAGATCCCATGAGAAGCTGCTGGTTGCGACCCTCGCCGGTCTGATCATCGCCAGCGCTGCCGTTTTCGCCGTTCAGCCCGCCATGGCCGCTGGCTATGACGTCGAGAGCCCCGCTCACATCGTCGGTGTGAAAAAGTGGGACACCCTCAACGTCCGCAAGTGGCCCGCCTCCTATTCGCAGAAGATCGGCGAGTTCGAGCCCAAGAGCTCGGTCTGGGTCGAACGCTGCATCATCGCCCCGCAGGGCGGCTCCGATTGGTGCCTGGTCGAACAGCAGGACACCAAGGGCTGGGTGAACGCCAAGTTCCTGAAGCTGGCCTACGACTGGGACATCTGATCCCCAAATTTCCAGCCGCGTTGCTCCAAACAGCGCGGCAGGCTCCTACGACGACCCCGACGACCTCCCATGCACACGTGCCTTGACTGACCTCCAAAACATTGACTTCACGGCCCGGACGCGTTCCCTAGGAACCTCCGGGCCGTTTTCTTTTCCGAGAGTCAGTTTTGGACGCCAATCCCATCCTCATCGAGCAGACCCGCGGCAACTTCGTCGAGAACCGGCACCGCGGCGCCTTCGTGCTGTCCGACGCCGAGGGCAATGTCATCGCCGCCGCCGGCGACATTTCGCGACCGGTGTTCCCGCGCTCGGCGATCAAGTCGATGCAGGCGCTGGCCATGGTGACCTCGGGCGCTATCAACCGCTTTGGCCTCAGCGACGAGGAGCTGGCGCTGGCCTGCGCCTCGCACCACGGCGAGGATGTGCATGTCGAGGGCGTGACGCATTTTCTCGGTCACATCGGGCTTGCCGCCGGCGACCTCGAATGCGGCGCGCACCAGCCGAGCAACGGCAAGGCGCGCGAAGCGCTGCGGGCGCACGGGCTGGAGCCGAGCCAGTTACATAATAACTGCTCGGGTAAGCATTCCGGCATGCTGAGCGTCGCGAGGGCGCTGGGGGTCGACACGCATGACTATGTGACCCGCGGCCATCCGGTGCAGGTGGCAGTGCGTAAGGCCGTCGAGACGGTGATCGGCGAGCCGCTGAGCGAGGATCGCTGCGGCACCGATGGCTGCTCGATCCCGACCTGGGCGGCGCCGCTTTCGGCCTTTGCCCGCGGCTTCGCCCGGATGGCGACGGGAATCGGGCTGCCTGAGGATATCGGCGGCGCCGCGTCACGCATCTTCGATGCCGCCACCACTCACCCGCTGCTGGTCGCCGGGTCCGGCCATCTCGACACCCTGGTGATGGAGGCCTTCGGTGGTCGCGTCATGCAGAAGGGTGGCGCCGAGGGCGTGCAGTGCGGCGCCATCCGCGACAAGGGCTGGGGCTACGCGCTGAAGATCGACGACGGCAACATGCTGGCGAGCCAGACGCTGGTCGCCAACCTGCTGCTGCGCTTCGCTGACCCAGACGCCGGCCAGCGCGCCGTGCTGGAAAAGTTCGCCCGCCAGCTGGTGCGGAATGTCCGCGGCTTTGAAGTGGGCGAGATGCGGGCCGCCTGACCAAAGGACGCGCTGCCCGGCGACGTCCAATACCCATAGCAGCAGCTTCGGAGACCCGCATGCGCCGTGCCGTCGTGACGATCGTTGCCTCGATCCAGCTCTGCGGAGGGGCGCTCGCTGGATCGGCCTACGTCCCGCCGAAGGTTTCGCCGGCGAAGACCGTCGAGGCTCCCGCCGAGCTGCGCGCGGCGGCGACCGAACTGTTGCACGCGGTAACCGCCAAGGATGTCGACGGCATCGGCAAATGGCTGGCGCCGAAACTCTCGATCGTCACCGGCACCCTCGATCTTTCCATACCGCGCGGCAGCAAACTTGAGGGGCCGTGGGAGAGCGCTAAGTCTCAGGTCGCCGACCTCGGCAACAGCACCGGTGGGGACTGGGACCTGCCGCCGAATGTCGATATCGGGGCGTTCCTGACCAAAATGGAACTCGATTTCATCGGGCAGTCGCTGACCGACGGGCAGCCCTGGGGCACCGACGCGGCGGTGAAGGGCGCGATCTGTACCTATGCGCTTGGCAAGGTCGACCCGGCGGCAGTGAGGCGCGCCGCCAGGGCGCTGGATACGAGCGGCGACAACTTCGTCGGCGTGAAGCGCGAGATCGAGCTGTTCGAGACAATGGGCGAGAACGGCACGCCAGTCGGCAAGGTGGTCCCGGGGCTGCTCTTTGCCATTGACTATGACGCCGAGACCTCGACCGGATGGACGGCGTTCCACCTGCCAGAAGGTGGCGTCGGTTTCGGTCAGGCCAGCGGCGACGATTTCGATCGCCCATACGCCTCCGGCCTCTGTTTCAAGCAGCAGGTGTCGGGAGAGTGGGTCGTGGTGGCGCAGGCTTCGACGGGGCTTTAGCCAGTCACCGAGTTGTCCGCCAGCGTGACGTGCGGGTACTTCGCAGCGTCCTTCACCAGGTCTTCGACCACCACCGTGTCCCATTCCAGCCCGACAATGGCGTGGTCGAGCGGCGCGTTGACGATGTTGCCGGTGATGGTGACGGGCCCGGGGGAGGGGTTCTGCACCACGCTGACGCCGATGCCGGTGCTGGTGGCGTAGAGCACGTTGTCGGCGATGATCACGTCGCGCAGGAAGGTGCCGCGGCCGGCGAGGATGCCGATGCCGGGGACGTTGTCGATGCTGTTGCCCGAAATGCTGGTTTCCGCCTCGGCATAGATACCGAACGGCCGGGTGTCCGGGTTGACCTCGGAGCGCGAGCGGATGTTGCGCACGATATTGCCGGAGCAGACGGCGAGCCGTCCGCCGGTATCGAGGTTGGTGATCGAGATGCCGGCCGCAGCGCCATCGACGATGTTGTTGGAGATCACCGAGCCGGAGAAGGCGAACTCGGAGAAGATGGCGACCTCGCCCGAGTTGCGGCAGACATTGCCGGTGACGGCGACGTTGTTCGTCGAGTTGAGCCGCACCGCGGTGAACATGCAGTCGGCGATCTGGTTGTTGGCGACGATCACGTCATTGCAGCGGAAGACATTGATGCCGTTGCCGTTCTGACCGTTGCCGCCATTGGTGGCGCCGATGCCATTGATGGTATTGCCGGTGATGACAGTGCCATCGTGGCGGGGCTTGCTGCCCCAGATCAGGAAACCGCCATTGCCGCACTTGCTGACGCGGTTGGAGGCGATGTTGAGGCCCCGGCCGTCGACCGAAAAGATCGCGGCGAGCGCATGGCCGGTAAAATCGCAATCCTCGATGTCGGCCCCGGCGTCACGCACCGCGAGGCCGTTGGCGGCGCCGCCGACGAATGCGCAATTGCTGAGGGTGACATGGTCGCTCGCCTCGATCTCGACCAGCCCGCGATCGGCGCCGCTCGGGCCGCCATTGCCGCGGGTAAAGGTGAGGCCGGAAAAGCTGACATGGGCGCTGCCGGCGACGCGGAACACTGGTGCATCGCCCGCCGCAGCGAGGATAGTGCCCCCGGGGATACCCGAGATCACCACGTTGCTCGGCACCTGCAGGTTCTGCACGTAATAGCTGCCCGAACCGAGGAACAGCGGCCGGCCTTCCTCGGCGGCGCGCAGCAGCGCCTCCTGCATCGGACCGCTCTGATCCTCGAGGCTGCCCGGCACCAGGTTGAGCGCCGTCGCATCGAGCGATTGCGCCCGCACCCCGCCGGCAAGCGGCAGGGCGACGAGGCCCGCAAGAATGTGACGGCGGTTCATACGCATGAAGAAGAGTGTAAGGGCGTAAGGGGGCGTTTGGGAATTGCCGAATCCCGCGCCTTCCCCAAGCTATATGGGATTGAATCCAACCGTACCGACACCCAATGGGACCAGGTTTCTACCCGGTGATGGCGGCCCTGCGAGCGGTCTGGCATCAAGTCAGCAACGGCCGCTTTCATTTGGCAGCCCATGTCCCCGCCGCTATAGAGTCCGCAACCGGCTATCGAATCCTGCGAGGCGTCATGCTCCTTCCCGACAAGATCTATCTCGGCCAAAGCACCCGGCCGGAGTACCTGGCGCTGAAATACGGCAACCGGCACGGGCTGGTGACCGGCGCCACCGGCACCGGCAAGACGGTGACGCTGCAATCGATCGCCGAGGGCTTTTCGGCCGCTGGCGTTCCGGTGTTCGCGGCCGACATCAAGGGTGACCTCTCGGGCATCGCCAATATGGGCAAGATGCTCGACTGGCAGGTGAAGCGGGCCGAGGAGATCGGCTTCACCGACTACGCCGCGGCCAAGTTCCCGGTGATCTTCTGGGATCTGTTCGGCCGGCAGGGCCATCCGGTGCGGACCACCATCTCCGAGATGGGCCCGCTGCTCCTGAGCCGCATCCTCGACCTCAATGACACTCAGGAAGGCGTACTCAACATCGCCTTCAAATATGCCGACGATAACGGGCTGCTGTTGCTCGACCTGAAGGACCTGCGTGCGCTGCTGGTGGAAATCGCCAACAACGCCAAGGACATCTCGGTGCAGTACGGCAATGTCGCCTCGGCCACGGTGGGCGCGGTGCAGCGCTCGCTATTAGTGCTGGAGCAGCAGGGCGGCGACCAGTTCTTCGGCGAGCGGGCGCTCGACATCGGCGACCTGATGCGCACCACCGCCGACGGCAAGGGCTATGTCTCGATCCTCGCCGCCGACGAGTTGATGCGGGCGCCGCGGCTCTACGCGACGTTCCTGCTCTGGCTGATGTCGGAGCTGTTCGAAGTGCTGCCGGAAGTCGGCGATCCAGAAAAGCCCAAGCTGGTGTTCTTCTTCGACGAAGCGCACCTCTTGTTCGATGACGCGCCCAAGGCACTGGTCGATAAGGTCGAGCAGGTGGTCAAGCTGGTACGCTCCAAGGGCGTCGGCGTCTATTTCGTGACCCAGAACCCCGTCGATATTCCCGATGCGGTGCTGGCGCAGCTGTCGAACCGCGTGCAGCACGCGCTGCGCGCCTATACGCCCAAGGAGCAGAAGGCGGTGCGCATGGCCGCCGACTCATTCCGCCCCAATCCGGCTTTCTCTACCGCCGAGGCGATCACCCAGATGGGCACTGGCGAAGCGCTGGTTTCGGTGCTGGAAGACAAGGGCGTACCCTCAGTGGTCGGCCGCACCCTGATCCGGCCGCCTTCGGGGCAGGTGGGGCCGCTGCTGCCGGAAGAGCGCCGTGCGGTGATCGCCAATTCACCGGTGGCCGGGGTCTACGACACCGTTGTCGATCGCGAGTCGGCATTCGAGGTGCTGACCAAGAAGACCCAGGAGCGCCAGGCGAGCGAGGCGGAGGCCAGGCAGACCGAGCTCGACGCCAAGCAGGCGCAGGCCGACGCCAAGGCCGCGGCGGCGCAGGAACGCGCCGAGCGTGCCGCTCAGCCGCGCCGTTCCACCCGGCAGACGCCGACCGAAGCGGCCATCACTTCGTTCAGCCGCACCATGGCGAACGGGCTCGGCAAGGCGCTGCTGCGCGGCATCCTCGGTGGCCTCACCCGTGGCCGCTAACGTCGCGCAGAACAATCCGGCGCTGGCGGTGTTCGCCTCGGACAAGGGACCGGGTGACGCCGAGCGCAGCTCGATCATGTCGCAGGCCGGCACGCTGCTGGCGCGGCACGGAGCGCGGATCATCTGTCTCGCTGACGAAACGCTGGACAACATCCCGCTGATCACCAGCGCCCGCGCCGCGGGCGGCTAGGTGCTGATCGTCGCCGACGCGGCATTCCAGGCGCCGGCGGCGCTCGCCGAGGTGCCGGTGGAGCGGATCGATGATCCCGAGGCGCGGATCAAGCGCGTCGGCGAACTGGCCCAGGGCTTTGTCGGGCTGCCGGGCTCGCTGGCTTCGGCGGCGGCGCTCTATCGCACCTGGGTGCGGGCCGGCGCCGGCGCCGGCGGCAAGCCGGTGGTGCTGCTCAACCACCACCGGGCCTTCGAGGCGATGCGCGGCATGGCGACCGACATCCTCAGCCACTCGGTAAGCCACGCCGACCGCGTCGTGGTGTTCACCGACAATGTCGACGATCTCTGGAACAAGGTGGCCTGGGCACTGAACGTGACGGCCTAGGGCAGGCACGCTCTCCAAACCACACGCGATGTCATCCCCGCGCCGGAGCGGGGCTGTCGCATATGGAGAGTCACCGGCCTCTCAGTGCTCCTCCACCTGTCTCTTATCCCCATCTGACGCTGCCGACGAGCGCCCTACAGTTCGTCTCGACGCTCACCCCTTCTCTCTAACTGCATCTCAGTGCTCATAGTTAGCTT
>NZ_LAJE02000383.1 GCF_000970465.2 Devosia insulae DS-56 | reverse complement strand
GGTCTGGACTTCCGCCGGGGTCAGCGCCGGGATCGACCTGGCGCTGGCGCTGATCGAGGCCGATGTCGGGCCGGCCGTGGCGCTGGCGGCCGCCCGCCAGATGGTGGTGTTCCGGCGCCGTCCTGGCGGGCAGAGCCAGTTCAGCCCACCGACACAGCCACGCGGCGGCACGTTCGACGGGCTGCATGCGTGGATGGAGGAGAACCTCTGCGCCGACCTCCGGGTCGAACGGCTGGCGGAGCAGGTCGGGATGAGCGCCCGCAACTTCGCCCGGGTCTATGTCGAGGAGACCGGCGCTACCCCGGCGCGGGCCGTGGAAGCGCTGCGGCTCGCCGCTGCCTGCCGGGCGCTCGAGAGCACCGGATTGCCGCTCAAGGTGATCGCCGAGCAGGCGGGGCTCGCGACGGAACAGAACCTGCGCCGGGTGATCCAGCGGCAGTTCGGCATCGGCCCTACCGACTATCGCATCCGTTTCGGCCAGGGCGAGCCGGTGGCCTGACGCGAAGCCATCACTCGGCGAACTCGCGTTCGAACCAGCGCTTCACCAGGTTCATCACGCGGATCGAGCGGTCATTGCGCCAGGCGAGATACCAGCTGCCGGGGCGGGTGACGAGGCCGAGCGGCGCCAGCATGCGGCCCTGCTTGATGGCATCGGACACCGCCGGACCGGGCCCGATGGTGACGCCGAGCCCGGCTTCTGCGGCCTGCAGCGTATAGAACAGCAGGTCGTAGGAGATGAACTCGCGCGGCTCGAGCGTCACGCCGGCTTCGCGGGCCCAGTTGGACCACATGTCGGGCGGCCAGACGGTATCGAGGCGCGGCAGGCTCCACAGATGCTCGAGATCGGCCTCGCGGCCCTTCATCAGCATCGGGCTGACCACCGGGCCGAAGGTTTCGGGCGCCACGGTGGCAACGGTCATTCCCGGAATCTCCGGCACCGGACCCACCCCGATATAGATATCGATCGAGCGATCGGCCGGGTTGATCTCGCGGCTCCAGGTGGTGAGGCGCACCGAGGTGCCATCGAGCAGCGCCTCGAGGCTCTGCAGCCGCGGCACTAGCCAGCGCAACAGGAACGCATCCGGCGCCGTCAGCATGATGGTCTGGCGGTTATGGGCGTGGCGCAATTGCTCGGTGCCGCGCGCAATCGAAGCGAAGGCCTCGGAGATGGTGGCGGCATATTCGGCGGCAGCCGGAGTGAGGCGGATCGAGCGGTTGCCGCGCTCGAACAGTTCGACCCCCAGCGCGTCCTCCAGATGCTTGATCTGGCGGCTGACCGCGCCATCGGTGACGCTCAGGTCCTGCGCCGCTTTCTTGACGCTGCCGAGCCGGGCTGCCGCCTCGAAGGCGCGCAGGGCATTCAGCAGGTGGCCGGTCTCAACCATTGACGAAAACTCAATCGAACGGCCGATTTGTAAATTGTTGCCCGAGGCCCGTCCAGCCTAGTGTTTTGGCTCGGATGCGAGGCGCCAGGCCGCCGAAACCGGGTTCCTCCCTCTCCAGGTTTCGAAGCCTGGCGCCCTCGTGTCCGGATCCACGCACGGCGACGTCCTCTTTCACTCCCCAGAGCAAGATTTCTTATGTCCGTTTCGACTCCCCACCGCATCATCATCGATTGCGATCCCGGCCATGACGACATGGCGGCGATCCTGCTCGCGGCATCGCATCCGGCGATCCGGATCGAAGCGATCACCACGGTGTGCGGCAATGCTTCGCTCGAGAACACCACGCGCAATGCGCTGCGCATCGTCGATGCCTTCGGGCTCGACGTGCCAGTGCATGCCGGCGCCGTGCTGCCGCTGCTGCACCGCTACGAGTTCCCGGCCGCCTTCCATGGCCCGTCGGGCATGGACAGCGCCGGGGTCGAGCTGCCGCAGACCGAGCGGAAAGCAGACGCGGTCGGCGCCGTCGAGGCGATCATTGCCAAGGCCGACGCCAACCCGGGCGAGATCAGCCTGGTGGTGATCGGGCCGATGACAAACGTGGCGCTGGCACTGGCCTTGCGCCCGGACCTGGCGCAAAAGCTCAAGCAGATCGTCTTCATGGGCGGGTCGGCCACCGAGGGCAACGTGACGCCGGCAGCCGAGTTCAACACCTGGGCCGATGCGGAAGCGGCACGGATCGTCTTCAAGTCAGGCGCCAAGCTGGTGATGTTCGGGCTGAACCTGACGCACCAGACGCTCTTGAGCCGCGCCGACATCGCCGAAGTGCGCGCCGCAGTCAGCGGTGACAACCCGGTGGCCGACATCATGACGTTCTATTGCGGCACCTATTACGCCTTTGCCGGCGAGGATAAGCCGGGCGCGCCGCTGCACGACCCCTGCGCGGTGGCCTGGCTGATCGACCCGTCGATTTTCGGCATCGAACAGTTGCCGGGCGAGGTGATCATTGGCGACGGCCCGGGCTACGGGCAGACGCTGATCGATTTCCGTCCGCAGGACCCCAGGCACGACACGCGCGTCAAGAATGTCGGCGTCGCCATGACGGTCGACGCGAGACGGTTCACCGAACTGGTGACCCCCGGCCTGATCTGGGGCGCCAAGCGGTACGCGGCATGAGGTCTGGAATTCTTCAGCTACAAGAGAAGGGTGCGTAATATGAAGATGTGGAACACGGCTTTGGCGATCAGCATGGTGGCGGCGATGACCGCCGTACCGGCGCTGGCGCAGGACAAGACGCTCAACATGATCGTCATCGAGGGCGGCGACACCACGGCCATGCAGGCCGTCGTCGACGCCTATACGGCGGCGCATCCGGGCACCAAGATCAACCTGCAGCCCTACCCGTTCGCACAGTTCTTCCAGGTGGCGGAGCTGCGGCTGCGCTCCAAGGACACCGGCATCGACCTCGTCTATGTCGATGCGCCGCTGGTCGCGAGCTATGCCTCGCGCGGCTTCCTCGCGCCTGTTGATGCCTCGATCGACACCTCGAGTCTGGTGCCGGCGGCGATCGATGCCGGCAAGTATGATGCGACGCAGTTCGCGCTGCCGATCAACAACTCGGCGCAGGTGCTGTTCTACAACAAGAAGCTGTTCGCCGATGCCGGCATCACCGCGCCGGATGGGCTGACCGCCGGGCAGAATGCCACGCAGGCGGACGTCGATACGCTCGGCTCGACCAAGCGCTGGACCTGGGAACAGGTGGCCGACACGGCGCAGAAGCTGACCGTCAAGGATGGTGGCCGCACCACGCAGTACGGCTTCACCGTCGAGCAGTTCGGCGAGCTCTACCAGCTGCAGCCGCTGGGGGAATCGCTCGGCACCGACGTGATTGCGCCCGATGGCGTGACCGCCAAGGGCTACCTCGACAGCGAGGCCTGGACCAAGGCCGGCACCTACTGGGCCAACCTCTACAATGAGTGGGCGGTGAGCCCGAAGAGCCTCGGCTATGGCGAAGCGGCCTCGCTGTTCGGCAACGGCCAGCTGGCGATGTTTGCCGGTGGCACCTGGAACCTGCCGATCCTCGCCCAGACCGGCGTCGATTTCGGCGTGGCGCCGTTCCCGTATTTCGAGGGCGGCAAGGTGCTGACCCCGACGGGGAGCTGGTATGTCGGCGTCAGCGCCGCCTCGACCAACCAGGCCGAAGCCTTCGATTTCGCCAAGTTCCTGACCACCTCGGACGAAGGCACGCGCGTCTGGTTCAAGGCGCTGAACCAGCTGCCGGTGAGCAAGCCTTTGCTCGACGAAATCAGCACCGCGGCCGATTTCGACGCCTTCCCCAACAACGTGTTCCGGCTGGGCGTCTACGACTCGCTCAACACCGCCAAGGCTCGTCCGGTCACCGCGGCCTATGGCCAGCTGCAGGACGCGTTCCGCACCGCCTTCATCGACATGGCGAATGGCGTGGCAGTGAAGGATGCACTGGCGAGCGCGGTGCAGAAGTTCGAGTCGGCAGCAGCGCGCGTCGCGCAGTAGTCTGTCTCGGCGACCTAATCGCCGGCCAATGACGGAGTGGCCTTCTCCCCTTGTGGGAGAAGGCGACGACCGAAGCAATCGTGCCCGTGACCTCTCCACCTGGTGAAACGTCCTAGATGGTCAGAAGCAAGACTCCCCTTTTCCTGCTCGCGGTGCTGCTGGCGCCGGCGCTGGTCGGCCTCGTGGTGTTCCGCCTCTATCCGATCGCGCTGGCGGTCAGCGACAGCTTCTTCAACATGCTGCGCGGCAACCAGGTGTTTGTCGGGCTCGACAACTACGTCGCGCTGTTCACCGATTCCGCGTTCTGGAAATCGCTGCAGGTGACGCTGTGGTTCAACCTGCTGATCAACCCGATCCAGATCGCCCTCGCGCTGGGGCTGGCGCTGCTCTACGTGCAGAAGTTCAAGGGCGTGCCGTTCTACCGGGTGCTGTTCCTCATCCCCATCGGGGTGTCGCTGCCCACCGCGGTGATCATCTGGCGCATCATGCTGAGCCCGGATGGGCTGGCCAACGGCGTGCTCAACATTGCCGGCATTCCCGGCCAGCCGTGGCTGACCTCGGAGAGCCTGGCGCTCTATTCGATCATCGCCATCGCCACCTGGAAGGGCATCTCGTACTGGATGATCTTCATCATCGGCGGGCTGCAGAACATTTCGCCCGAGATCTATGACGCGGCCAGGATCGACGGCGCGCGCGCCTGGCAGCGCCTGATCTTCATCACCATCCCGCTGCTGCGGCCGACGCTGCTCTTCGTGCTGGTGGCCGATGTCTCAATCAATTTCCTGCTGTTCGCGCCCATCTTCATGATCACCCAGGGCGGGCCGGCCGACAGCACCAACGTCTTGATGTACGAGGCCTTCAAGTCGGGCTTCATCTTCGGCGACATGGGCCGGGCGATGGCGATCATCGTCGTGGTGGTCGCGATCCTCCTCGTCATCGTCGGGTTGCAGTTCCGGCTGCTCAACGGCAAGCCGGAGAAGAAGTGATGCAAAACACCCCGCACGCGCTCAAGAAGGGCATCGGCTTCGGGTTGAAGCACGTCGCCTACATCGCCATTGCGTTCATCTTCGTCTTGCCGCTGTGGTGGGCGATCGTCTCGTCGCTCCGCCCCAACACCGAAGTCTTTGCCGATATCTTCCCGTTCACCGCCAAGGCGCTGATCCCCTCGCCATTCTCGCTCGAGGCCTACCAGGGCGTGTTCGACCGCGGCTTTGGCATCATCATCGCCAATACGATGTTCGTCGCGATCGTCACGATGATTGGCGGACTGATCGTCAACGGTATGGCCGGCTTTGCTTTCGCGGTGTTCGACTTCAAGGGCAAGAACGCCATTCTGACGCTGATCATCATCAGCTTCATGCTGCCCTTCGAAGCGATCGCGCTGCCGCTCTACACCGTCACGCTGCAGTTGGGCTGGCTCGACAACGTGGCAGCGTTGATCGTTCCCAGTGTTGCCAACGGGCTGGCGGTGTTCCTGTTCTACCAGTTCTTCAAGGAAGTCCCGAAGGACTACCTCGAGGCGGCCAAGCTCGATGGCGCCAACTGGTTCGATGTCCTCGTTCGCATCTATGTGCCACTCTCGATCCCCACCTGCATCAGCGCCGGGCTGCTGCTCTTTGTCTTCCAGTGGGAGGCGTTTCTGTGGCCGCTGCTCGCCATGCCCTCCCAGCAGTTCAAGGTGATCCAGGTCGGCATGGCGGCGTTCCAGCAACAATACCAGACGATCTGGAACCAGCTTTTTGCGGTCTCGGTGATCACCGCGCTGATCCCGATCGCCCTGTTGTTGCCGCTACAGCGCTACTACGTGCAGGGCCTGGCGAGCGCTGGTATCAAGGGTTGATGATGACTCGCGACGAACTCAGGGCTATTCCCAAGGTCGAGCTGCACCTGCATCTCGATTGCTCGATGAGCTTTGCCTCGGTGAACGCACTCGACCCCAGCGTGACGCCGGAGCGTTATCGGGCCGAGTTCCTCGCGCCGCAGAAGTGCGTGAACCTCGTCGACTATTTCCGCTATCTCGCGCCGGCGCTGGCGCTGCTGCAGAGCCGCGAGGCGCTGCGGGTGGCGACGATCGACCTGATGCGCCAGCTGGCGGAAGACGGGGTGATCTACGCCGAGATCCGCTTCGCGCCACAGCTGCACCGGCAGACGGGGCTTACGACCGACGACGTGGTGGAGACCGTGCTGGCAGCGCTGGTCGAGGGGCGAAAGAGCTATCCGGTCGAGGCGCGGCTGATCCTCTGTCAGTTGCGGCCGGACGATGCGGCCAACGGGCTGGAGCTGGTGCGGATCGCGGAGAAGTATCGCGCGCGGGGTGTTGGCGGCGTCGACCTCGCGGGTGACGAGACCGGGTATGGGCTCGGCGAGCATATTCCGGTGTTCGCCAGGGCGCGGGATCTCGGGCTCAACGTCACGGCGCATGCCGGCGAAGCAGGCGGCGCCGAGAAGGTGCGCGAAGTGGTGGAGCAGTTGGGCGTGCGGCGCGTCGGGCACGGGGTGCGCTCGATCGAGGACGACGCGGTGATCGCGCTGCTGCTGGAGCACGACGTGCATCTCGAGGTCTGCCCGTCGTGCAACATCCAGATCGATGTGTTCGACCGCTATGAAAATCACCCGGTGGGCAGGCTGGTGCGGCGCGGCGTGTCCGTGGGGGTGAACACCGATGCCCGCGGCCCGACCGATCTGACGCTCACTCAGGAATATGGCCGGCTGCAGCAGGTGTTCGGCTGGGACACGGCGCGGTTCCGGGCGGCCAACCTCGCGGCGATCGGGCGGGCCTTCGCCGACGACGCGACCAAGGCAGCGATCCGGGCGCGGCTCGAGGCTTAGGTCATTTGACTCCGGCTGTGACCGCGGGGGAACCGGCTGGCAGACCACAGGAGGCGATGCGATCGCTTCCCTCCCCCTTGAGGGAGGGATTGAGGGAGGGGGTGGTTCAGTCACCACCGAGCGTCCCTCACCACCCCCACCCCCAGCCCCTCCCCTCAAGGGGGAGGGGAGCTGAAGAGAACACATGTTCCGCCTTTTGCATTCGTGGGCCGAGCCGTACAGTCGCCTCCCAAGGGAGGGACCTCATGTCCGATAAAGTACTTGTCGTCACCGGTGGCAGCCGCGGTATCGGGGCAGCTGTGTGCCGGCTGGCCGCGGCGCGCGGCTATGGCGTGGTGGTGAACTATGCCGGCAATGTCGCGGCTGCCGAGGCAGTGTGCGCCGAGATCCATTCGCGCGGCGGCGAAGCCGTAGCCGTGCGCGGCGACGTGAGCAGCGCCGAGGATGTCGAGCACATCTTTCGCGCCGCCGACCGCCTGGGCCGGCTCGCGGGTCTCGTCAACAACGCCGGCACCATCGCCCCGTCGTCGCGGGTCGACGCGATGGATGCCGAGCGGATCGCCCGCCTTTTCGCTGTCAACGTCACCGGCTCGATGCTTTGCGCCGGCGCGGCGGTCAGGCGGATGTCGACGAAGCACGGCGGCGCCGGCGGCGGCATCGTTAATGTCAGCTCCGCCGCCGCCAAGCTCGGCGCGCCCGGCGTCTATGTCGACTATGCGGCCAGTAAGGGCGCCATCGATACCTTCACCGTGGGCCTGGCGCTCGAGGTGGCAGCCGAAGGCATCCGGGTCAACGGCGTCCGGCCGGGGGTGATCGACACCGATTTCCACGCCACCGGCGGCGTGCCCGACCGGGCCCAGCAACTGGCGCCGAGCGTGCCGCTGGCCCGCGCCGGCACGGCCGAGGAAGTGGCCAACGCCATCCTTTGGCTGCTCTCCGATGATGCCGCCTATGTCACCGGCACGACCCTCGCGGTAACCGGCGGACGGGCGGCGGCGCCCTGACCCAAGGATCGTGACGCAGCGGGCGTCTCAGGTCGGACGACACCAAGGGGGCGGCATGCTGAAGCGACTGGTGGCGATCATGTCAATGGCGGTCATTGCCGGGCCGGCGCTCGCTATCGAGTGCCCGATCCCGCACGCCATCTATGAGCAGCCCGGCGGGGACGTCCGCCTCAGCTTCACTGCCCTCCCCGAGGACGCGGCTGCCAATCAGATCGCCGCGTTCAGCATCGCCATCAAGGATGTTTCGGCGAAGTTCGACGGCGCCATCTACCTGCCCAATGGCTTTGGCCAGCCGAATGGTTTGGTGGGGCACGATTGCACCGGCGCCGAGGGTGAGCAGTGCGAGTTCTGGGACGGCGTGGTCTACGCGCTCGGGGCGGATGGCATCGAAGAATATCCACATGACGCCGAGATCGCGCTCGCGGCGCAGATGGCGCCGCGCCAGGTGTTGTTGCCGCAGTTTGCCGTCAACGTCTGGTACTCCTCGATGCGGCAGGACGCCTTCGCCGATGAGCGCGATGTGCTCGACACCTTCACCCTCGCAGCCTGCGCCAGGTAGCGTCGGAATCATGCGCATTTCGCATGGCTCGCTCGTGACAGGGGTTCCCTCCTAACGGCGGGTAGTTTAACCCGTTTGGCAGTCCTATATCGGCAGCGCGGGCGCCACTCCTCAGGCGCCGTTTGAGCCTCTCGGAGACATCATGGCGGACACTTTCGACCTCACCGTAATCGGCTCCGGCCCGGGTGGATACGTCGCGGCAATCCGGGCGGCCCAGCTCGGCATGAAGGTCGCGGTGGTGGAGAAGTGGCCGACCTTCGGTGGTACCTGCCTCAACATCGGCTGCATTCCATCCAAAGCTCTGCTGCATGCCTCGGAGCTGTTCGAGGAAGCCGGCCACCAGTTCCGCCAGTTCGGCATCGACGTGACGCCGCAGCTGAACCTCAAGCAGATGCTGGCGCACAAGGACGACACCGTCACCGCCAACGTCTCGGGCATCGAGTTCCTGTTCAAGAAGAACAAGATCACCACCTTCCGCGGCACCGGCTCGATCCCGGCCGAGGGCAAGGTGCTGGTGACGCCGGAAAGCGGCGCGCCCACCACCATCGAAACCAAGAACATCCTGATCGCTACCGGCTCGGTGCCGATCAGCCTGCCGGGCATCGAGATCGACGAGAACAAGGTGGTGTCGTCGACCGGTGCGCTGGCCTTTCAGGAGGTGCCCAAGCGCCTCCTGGTGATCGGCGGCGGCATCATCGGGCTGGAGCTCGGCTCGGTCTGGGGCCGGCTTGGGTCCAAGGTGCAGGTGGTCGAGTTCCTCGACCGGATCCTCCCCGGCCTCGACAGCGAGGCGGCGCGCCAAACCCAGCGGAACCTGCAGAAGCAGGGCATGGAGTTCAAGCTCTCGACCAAGGTCACGGCGATCGAAAAGCAGGGCGACGGTTCGGTCCGCGCCCGGCTCGAGCCGGCCGGCGGTGGCGAGGCGAGCTTCGCCGAAGCCGATGCCGTGCTGGTCGCGGTCGGCCGCAAGCCGTTCACCGAAGGGCTGGGTCTCGAGGGCGCCGGCGTGGCGCTCGATGAGCGCGGCCGCGTCCGCACCGATGCGCAGTTCAAGACCAATGTGCCGGGCATCTATGCCATCGGCGACGTGGTGGCGGGCGCTATGCTGGCGCACAAGGCGATGGACGAGGGCCACGCGGTGGCCGAGATCATTGCCGGCCAGCAGCCGCACGTGAACTACGGCACCATTCCCTCAGTGATGTACACCAGCCCCGAAGTCGCCTGGGTCGGCAAGTCCGAGGACGAGCTGAAGGCGGCCGGCATCGAATACAAGGCCGGCAAGTTCCCCTTCACCGCCAATGGCCGCGCCAAGGCGATGCTGGCGACGCAGGGCTATGTGAAGATTCTCGCCGACGTCGCCACCGACCGGGTGCTCGGCGCGCAGATCATCGCCAAGAACGCCGGCGAGATGATCCACGAGATCGTCGTGCTGATGGAATTCTCCGGCTCCGCCGAAGACCTCGGCCGCACCACCCACGCGCACCCGACCCTGTCGGAAGCAGTGAAGGAAGCCGCCTTGATGTGCGGCGACGGCGCGATTCATATTTGATCGGGGTCCACTCCCTCCAAGCCGGTGCGAGCTGCCCCCCACCCTTAATCCCTCCCCGCGAGGGGGAGGGAGACGCAGACTGAGATGTGGGTGTGAGGGTCTCCCTCCCCCTTGCGGGGAGGGGACAGGGGTGGGGGTCCGCAGCCACCGGGGTTACGGCGTGCGGCCCAGCCCTACTCCAGCCCATACCCCATCAGCACCTTGCCATGCGCCTTGAGCCAGGCCTTGCCTTTGGTCATGTCGGGCAGGGCTCTCTCGACCGCCTTCCAGAAGTTCGGCGAGTGGTTCATGTGGACCAGGTGCGCCACTTCGTGCGCCGCCACGTAGTCGAGGACGAAGGGTGGGGCGAGGATCAACCGCCAATTGTAGTTGAGCCGGCCCGATGACGAGCACGAGCCCCAGCGGGTCGCCTGGCTGCGCATCGCTACCGATTTGACTTCGACGCCAAGCGTTGCCGCATGGATGTCCGAACGTTCGGCCAGGTCGCGCTGCGCCTCGGCTTTCAGCCATTCGGTCAGCCGGCGCGGGATATGCGCGGCCTCGCCGGGCACCAGCAGCGACAGCTCGCCATCGATCTCCGACACTTCGACCCGGCCGCGCAGCCGGCCCGTCGCATGGATACGGTGCGGCACGCCGCGCAGTGGCAGCACTTCGCCGTCGGCGAAGGCGGTACGCGGGGCGCTGCGCTTCAGCCGGGCCGCGAGCCAGCCGCGATGCCGGTTGAGGAAGCCCTCGGCCTCGGGCCAGCGGCCGGTCCGCGGCAAGGTCAGCACCGGGTTGCCGTGATGCGGCACGGTCAGCCGGTAGCTCTTGGCCCGCGGGCTCACCTTCACCGTGATCTCGACCGGCTCGTCGTTGATGACGAGGGTGGTCGCGGCCGGCACTTTCGGCGCCTTGGCGGGGAACAGGAAGTTCATGCGGCTGATCATCACCGATTCGAGGGGAATCGCGGACGACAAAAAAACGCCCCTCGAAAGGGGCGCAGTCGTCAGGAGGAGGTCATAGGAACCGGAGCATGACCGGCAAGGCTTGCGACAGCCTTGCGGGGGTCGGTCACGTCCACATCGAACGTCAGACGTTCGTCCCGTTGTTCTGGTCGCCGCCATAGTTCGGGCGGTTCCCGTTCTTGTCGCGCATGAAGCGATCGAACTCTTCGCGATCCTTGGCCATGCGGAGGTTGCGCATGTACTCGTGGAAGGCGTTGATCTCTTCATCCAGCCGGCGGCGTTCCTCTTCGAGGCGCTTCAGCTGCTCGGCGCGGTAGTCGTCGAAGGCGGCATTGCCGCTCGAGTTGCGGAAGCCGTGGTGACGGAACCCGTTGGCGCGGGGACCGCAGTTTTCGGCCCAGCTGCGGGATCGGTTGACGAACCCCTGAGCCTTTTCCGCCGAGCCGCCGAACATTTCGCCCCACAGGATGTAGGCGAGAATGGCGAGGCCGATCGGCCACCAGAGAACGAAGCCCAGGACCATCAAAGCGATGGTCAGCGGGCCCCATTGCGGTTTGATAATCGCAGTGTGCATTGGACTTTCTCCCAGTCACGAACAGCTCCGATGTGGTCCCGTCAGACTGGGGGTCAAGCGTTTCGCTCACGCTTTTTTGCCCTTGAAATGGCATGCTAGACTTCCCATGCGGGCTGAAATCACGTGCCCGGAAAGGATGATTCCATGGCATTGGCGGACACGTCGGCACTCCAGCCGGGCAATTGGCGGCCCCTCAGGCTGGCGACGCTGGTCGGGCTGCGCTGGCTGGCGATCGTCGGGCAGACCGTCGGCGTGCTGTTCGTGCAGTTCGGGCTCAGCTTTCCGCTGCCTTTGACCGAGTGCCTGATGCTGATCGGGCTGTCGGTGCTGCTCAACCTTTGGGTGATCTTCCGGCTCGGCGAGGGCTATCGCACCACTGCCACCGTCGCGACGGTGCATCTGAGTTTCGATCTCTGCCAGCTGGCGGCGCTGCTGGCATTGACCGGCGGGTTGCAGAACCCGTTCTCGCTGCTGCTGCTGGCGCCGGTCTCGGTGTCGGCGACGACGCTGCCGCAGCGTTCGACGGTGATCCTCGCGACGCTCGCCATCGCGCTCGCCTCGCTGCTCTCGGTCTACCATATGGACCTGCCATGGGACCCTGACTCGCGCATCGTCTTCGACCGGGTCTATGTCATCGGCATCTGGGTCTCGATCCTTTGCGGCACCATCTTTATCGCTGCCTATACCAACCGGGTGGCGCACGAGGCGCGCCAGCTCGCCGATGCCCTGGCGGCGACCGAACTGGCACTGTCGCGGCACGAGCAGCTGAGCGCTCTCGATGGCCTCGCGGCAGCGGCGGCGCACGAGCTCGGCACCCCGCTCTCGACCATCGCGCTGGCAGCGCGCGAGATCCGCGACGAGGTGCCCGAAGGGCCGGTGCGCGAGGATATCGAGCTGATCATGTCGCAGGCGGCGCGCTGCCGCGAAATCCTCGGTAAGCTGAGGAGCCTGCGCGACACTCCGGGCGACCCATTCGCCGCCGTGCCGGTTTCGGCGCTGCTCGCCGAAGTGGTGAAGCCGCTCGAAGGCGGCGGCAAGGTGATCTCGGTGCGAACCGGCGCGGGCAACGGCAGCGAGCCGGTGATCCGCCGCAATGCCGGGCTGCTCTATGGCCTCGGCAACCTCATCGACAATGCCGCACAGTTCGCCCAACGCGCCGTGCTGGTCGAGGCCAGCTGGGATAAGCAGGCGCTGACCGTGACCATCACCGACGATGGTCCGGGCTTTCCGACCGATCTGATCACCCGGCTGGGCGAGCCCTACCTCACCACCAGGCCGCGCAACGCCGACGACGGCGAGCCGGGCGGGCTGGGGCTTGGCATCTTCATTTCAAAGACGCTGCTCGAGCGCACCGGGGCCAAGCTCAGTTTTGAGAACGAGGCGGCCGATGGCCACGCCCAGGTGCGGCTGATCTGGCCGCGGGCGGCAATCGAACAGGTGTGATGTGACGCCTATTTTGTACTCCCACCGGCGTCATTCCCGCGCAGGCGGGAACCCAGTGCGATCTCCCAACCTCCACCGGCGCTGCGGCATCCCACTAGGTTCCCGCCTACGCGGGAATGACATCTGTGGGTGAGCGAACGTGGTTTCACCCTGCCCATATTTTGACCTTTTGCCCAAAAGACCCTACATGAGGCAGCGATGAGCACAGTCGATGAACTCCTTGCGGCCGACCGTACCCTGCTTCTGGTCGATGACGACAAGACCTTCCTGACCCGCCTCGAGCGGGCCATGCAGAAACGCGGCTTCGATGTCCGCATTGCCGACACCGTGGCCGGCGGCCTTGCTGCCGTCTCCGAAGCGCCCCCCGCCTACGCGGTGGTCGATCTGCGGCTCGAGGACGGCAACGGCCTCGACGTGGTCGCGGCCTTGCACCAGAAGCGCGGCGATGCCCGTGCGGTGGTCCTCACCGGCTACGGCAATATCGCCACCGCGGTGACCGCGGTGAAGCTCGGCGCGGTGGATTATCTGAGCAAACCCGCCGACGCCGAGGACGTGATCAACGCGCTGCTTGCCACCGGCAACAAGCCGCCTGAGCCGCCGGAAAATCCGATGTCGGCCGACCGGGTGCGCTGGGAGCACATCCAGCGGGTCTACGAGCTCTGCGACCGCAATGTCTCGGAGACGGCGCGCCGGCTCAACATGCATCGCCGCACGCTGCAGCGCATTCTCGCCAAGCGCGCGCCCAAATAGGTTAGCGAATAGTGAGTAGCAAATAGCGAGTGGCCTTCACGTCGCCGCTATTCGCCATTCGCCATTCGCTACTCACTATTCGCTACTCAAAGTTCACCCCATCCTCCGGAGCCTCCCATGACCGTCACGCTACATTTCCACGGGGCGTCGGGCACCGTGACCGGCTCGTGCTATCGCGTGGTGCACCCCAAAGGGCAGTTCCTCGTCGATTGCGGCATGTTCCAGGGCAACAAGACCGTCCGCGATCTCAACTACAAGCCGTTCCCGTTCGATCCCAAGGCGATCGATTTCCTGCTGCTGACGCATGCTCATATCGATCACGCGGGCCTGCTGCCGCGGTTGACCCATCTGGGTTACCGAAAGCCCATCTGGGCCACCGAGCCGACCAACGGGCTGCTCGAATACCTGCTCCCCGATGCTGCCGGCATCCAGGAGAGCGAGGCCGACCGCGAGACCAAGAAGCGCAGCCGCCGCGCCGAAGAGCCGTTCCAGCCGCTCTACGTCATGGAAGACGCCAACGAGGCGCTGAAGCTCACCAAGGGCGTAACATACGAGGAATGGATTACCCCCGGCCCCGGCGTGCGCGCCCGCTACTGGAATGCCGGGCACATCCTCGGCTCCGCCTCGATCGAAGTCGAAGTGCAGGATAGCAACGGCAAGCCCATCCGCATCCTGTTCTCCGGCGATCTCGGCCCGGACGTAAAAGTGTTCTGGGAGGCGCCCGATGCGCCGGCCGGCTATGACTACATCCTCTCTGAATCGACCTATGGCGGTCGCGAGCGTGAGGACTATACGCTGAAGCAGCGCCAGGAAGCGCTGAAGACCGAGATCAACACGGCGCTCGCCCGTGGCGGCAACCTGGTGATCCCGACCTTCGCCGTCGAGCGCAGCCAGGAGCTGCTGCATGACATCGGGTACCTGATCAAATCAGGCGAAATCAGCCCCAGCCTCGTCTTCCTCGATAGCCCGCTGGCCAGTAAGGTCACCGGCGTTTATCGCAAGTATGCGTCGATGTTCGACGATGTCGAGCTCAGCGCCGATGAGCTGTTCAACGATTCCCGCTTCCGCATCGTCGAGAGCGTCGATGAGAGCAAGGCGATCAACTCGATCCGCGGCGGCGCCATCATCATGTCGGCTTCCGGCATGGCCGATGCCGGCCGCATCAAGCACCATTTGAGGAATAACCTGCCGCGCGCCAACGCCACCGTGTTGTTCGTCGGCTATCAGGCGCCGGGCACGCTCGGCCAGATCATCCAGTCCGGCGCCAAGGAAGTGCGCATCCATTCCGACCTGGTGCCGGTGCGGGCGCAGGTGCGCAGCCTAGGCAACTACTCGGCGCATGCCGATCACTCTGAGCTTGTCGCCTGGGTCACCAAGCGCCTGCCGGCGCATGGCGCGGTGTTCCTGACCCATGGCGAGGACGAAGAGCGCCAGGCCCTGCGCACCGCGCTGATGCACGATGACGGCCTCGCCGGCGACCAGGTACTGATGCCGCTGCTCGATGATGCCTTTGAGTTGAGGGCCGAGGGCATTGGCGGGGTGGAGAAGCCGGCCGAGCGGCGCATCGACATGACGCAGGTCACGGCCGACTGGCACAATGCTTATGCCAGCTTCATCATCGATCTGAGCCACCAGCTCCAGGACGCGCCCAACGATGCCTGGCGCATCGCGGTGATGGACTCGCTGAAGGCGACGCTGGCCGGCACCGGCCCGGTGACCCCGCCGCTGCCGATGAAGACCCAGGCCGGCCGCGCCCCGGTGTTGCATGGCGAGCCGAGCGGGGAATAAGGGCCGCGCCTCTCTCGCAACACCCACCGGCGTCGGGTGAGGGGAAGTGTCACCCCTTCCGCGGCTCCAGGTACCGCGCCAGGTAGAACGCCAGCAGCAGGGGCGGCAGCAGCACCGCGAAGGTGATGCGGATCGACGCCGCTTCGGCGATCCAGCCCAGCAGCGCCGGCGCACCCAGCAGCAGCAATTGCTGGCTCATGGTCAGCGCCGCGACATTCTCCGAGGCCGGGCGATCGCCGAGCCGGGCCGCCGCCGAGGCGGAGAGCGGGAACGACACGCAGACGCCGAAGCCGATCAGCGTGAAGCCGCAGAGCGCCACGATCAGGTTGGGCGAGAACACCACCAGCAGCAGCCCGACCAGGGCCACCATTGTCAGCCCGCGCGCCAGTCTCACCGGGCCCCAGCGGCTCACTGCGCGGTCGGCGAGCAGCCGGCCGACGGACTGCGCCGTCATGAAGGCCGGCAGCGTCAGCGTATCGACCCAGTCGGGGGCGACGAAACTGTCGCGCATGAAGATGACCGACCAGTTGCGGAGGCCCCCTTCGAGCAGCGAGGCGCCAATGGCATAGCCGAGCAGCAGCAGTGTCATCGACGTCGGCAGGGTGATGCGGAAGCCCCTGGTCGTGGCGCTGTGCGGCCGTGCCGGCGCCGCCTGCATCGGCCAGGCGAACAGCGCGATCCCGACCAGCACCGGTACGAGGACCAGGGCGAAGTGCAGCGCCGGCGCGATATTGGCGCCGCGCATCGCTGTGCCGATCAGCGAGGCGGTGAGCAGCCCGATGCTCCAGATGCCGTGGCAGGTGTTCATCAGCCGCCGGCCCGACGCGGCTTCCAGCCGGTCGGCCTCGACATTGATCGAGACGTTGCTGAGCGCAAAGACCACGCCGAACACGGCGAAACCGAACCACATGACAATGAGGCTGGGGGCCAGCGCGATGCCGACCAGCACCAGCCCGAGCAGCGGAATCGTCGTGAGGATGATCACTCGGGTGCCGAGCCGCTCGACCACCTGGCTCGCGAACAGGAACGCGATGATGGCGCCGGCCGGCTGCCCCAGCAGCGCGATGCCGAGCTGCGCCTCGTTCAGCCCGAGCGCCAGCTGCATGTCGGGGATCCGGCTGAACATGCCGCCCTGCGCCAGTGCATGCAGGAAGAACACGATGACGATCGGCGGCGGCAGGGTCACGGGTTGTGCAATCAGTGGGAAGCGCTGGGAGCCGGGCGCTCAGAGGTCATTGGGGTCCATCAGCACATGGATGCGATCGGCGCCCAGCCGGGTGAGTTTCAGCAGCATGGCCTTGCGCCGCGCCGGCGGCAGCGGCGTCTCCTCTGCCATCCGGAGGATCGCCGCATCGTGTCCGTCGCCGACCATCAGCCCCTCGCTTTGCGGGAAGATGTCGGGGTCGAGCTCGGGCGGCTTGGCGAAGAAGAAGCGGTCGCAGAACTCCTTGTAGTTCGGCCATTTGCGGTCGACCTGGAAATCGACCAGCGAGGACTTGATCTCGACGATCCAGATCTCGCCCTTGGGCCCCACCGCCAGCACGTCGGCGCGCCGTCCATTGCTGAGCGGCACCTCGGCGTAGCAGCAGAAATCATGGGCGTTGCGCAGGAACCGCATCACCCCGCGTTGCACCCGAAGCGCCGTCGGCGATTGCCTCAGATCGACGATCGGCGGCAGCTCAGCCATGGGGCGTGGCAGGCTCCGGCTCGGTGATGAGCGGCGTCGGCTTGGCCGACAGCGCCCGGATCACCAGCAGCGCCGCGATGATCAGCGGCACGCAGACGAAATACGACATGCGAATGCCATAGCTCTGGGCGACGAAGCCGAGCAGCGGCGGCCCGAGGAAGAACACCACGAACGTCATCTGCCCGAGCGATGCGACATTGACCGAGGCCGGCCGGTCGGTGCGCTGTGCCGCCGCCGAGACGGCCAGCGGATAGACCGACGAACAGCCCAGCCCCATCAGCATGAAGCCGAACAAAGCCACATAGGGGTGCGGCGCAAAGCCGACGATGATCAACCCCAGCGCGGCGATGCCGAGCAGCGCGCCGGCGACGACGCGCGGGCTGTAGCGTTCGACCACCGGATCCATGAACAGCCGGGCCAGCGCCATGAACAGCGAGAAGATGGTGATCGACAGCCCGCCGATAAACGGCGCCACGTCGAACACGTCGCGCATATAGATCGCCGACCAGTCGATGCCGGCGCCTTCGACCAAGAGCGGCGCGGCGCCGATCAGGCAGAGCGGCAACAGGCCGATGGTGGGGAAAGCGACGAGTGGCATCTTGCCCTCGTGGCTGTCGGCGCGCGCTGGAGCGTTCTCGATCTTGGAGAAGACGAAATAGCCGGCGATCACTACCACCACCAGGGCGACGAAGGTGTGCATGTGCACCGAGATGCCGGCCTGCCGCACGCCCGCCGCGATGAACGCAGTGACGAAGAAGCCGAGGCTCCACATGCCGTGCGCCCGGCTCATGATCCGGGTGCCGAGCTGGGCCTCGTGCCGGTCGGTCTCGAGGTTGACGTTGATCTCGAGCGCCCCGGCGAACAATCCGGCGATGAAGAACACCGGCAGCAGGAGGATCGCCGAGGGAATCCACGGGACGATGGCGTACATGATCGAGGCGCCGAACACCGTGACGAACGCCGTGGTGCGCGCCCCGTACTTCTCGATCAACGGGCTCGAGAAGGTGAGACCGAACAAGGCGCCGATCGACATGGCGATCAGCGTCAGGCCGAGCTGGCTTTCGGTGAGGTTGAGCGAGCGCTGCAGGTCCGGCAGGCGGCTTAACAGCGCCCCCATCGACAGCGCGAAGATGAAGAAAATGCCATAGACCCGCTGATGCGGCTTCAGACTAAACATCAATCAACCTCATGCCGGATCGGCTTGGCACCGAGTGCGCCAGCGAAAACCAGACTAAGAATAACCAGCGGAATGCCGATACCGAACGACCAGCGGATGCCGAAATGCTCGGCAACATAGCCCAGAAGCGGCGGCCCGAGGAGGAAGGCGACGAACGAAATCTGCGCCAGCGAGGCGACATTGGTCGCCGCCGGCCGGTCGGTGCGCTGCGCCGCCGCCGACATGGCGAGCGGGAAGATCACCGAGGTGCCGACGCCCATCAGCCCGAAGCCGACCAGCGACAACCAGTCGAAGGGCGAAAAGAACACGATCACCGCGCCGACCCCGAGCACGCTGAGCAGCACACGCGACACCAGCGTCGGGCTGTAGCGCTCGACAAAGGGATCGGCAAAGAACCGCGTCACCGCCTGGGTGAAGGCGCCGAGCGCCACGGCGAAGCCGGCGAGGAACGGCGACACCTGGAACTCGCCCTTCATGTAGATCGCCGACCAGTCGATGCCTGCGCCCTCCATGATCATGGCCGAGAGCGTCACCGCCACCAGCACCATGATGGCGAGGGTGGGCGCAGCAAAACGCGGCGCCGCCTCGGTCGGGGCGCCGGTGCGGTGCGGCGCCGGGGTGAAGCGGCCAAGCAGCAGCGCCACGCCGAGGATGACGACGGGGATCATCAGGAGCAGGTGCAACTGCACGCTGAGCCCGGTCTGCGCGATGCCGGCGCTGACGATGCCCGCAGAAAAGAAGCCAAAACTCCAGAAGGCGTGCGAGCGGTTCATGATGCGGTGCCCGATCATGTGCTCTGTACGATCCGCCTCGAGGTTGAGGATGATTTCGATGCCGCCGATGACCAGGCCGACCGGCACCAGCAGCAGGAAGAAGGCGAGGGGTCCGGTGGCGAACGAGGCGAGGGCATAGCCCAGCGCCAACAACGGGATCAGCGTCAGGATGGACCGGCGATAGCCGAAGCGATCGAGTAGTGCCCCGGCAAAGCTCAGCGAGATCAGCGTGCCCAAGGCTGCGCCGATCAGCCCGAAGCCGAGCGCCCCTTCCTCGATCCCCATGGCATGCTGGATATCGGGCAGGCGCGGCGGCAGGCTCCCCATGCAGAACGAATAGATGAAGAAGCCGCCATACACCCGCTGCTGCGGCGGCAACTCGATACCGAATCTCATTGTGGGGAACTCGCGGGTAGGAAACGCCGCGACCCTAGTAAAATCGGTTCAAAGGGGCAAGGCGGGGTTTGTTATCCTGAGGATTGGCGGCACTTCAGATCTGGCTGCGGCTGTCTCTTATACACCTCCGACTCTGCCGACGAGCGCACCAGTTTTGATCTCAGTTGTCGCCTGTCTCATTGATACAAACA
>NZ_LAJE02000382.1 GCF_000970465.2 Devosia insulae DS-56 | reverse complement strand
TTTGAAGAGTGCGGGCAGCACGGCAACCTACACTCGAGCGCTCGTCGGCAGGGTCGGATGGGTATAGGGGCGGGCTGGTGGTTCGTCGACACCGCGGCCGCGGCCGCTCGGGCGGGCCGGCTTGTCACCTTCGGCATCACCCCCACCGCCCCTGAAACCGGCTACGGCTACATCGAGGCCGGCGCCGAGCTCGGCAACGGGGTTCGCGCCGTGGCCCGCTTCGTCGAAAAGCCCGATCTCGCCACCGCCGAAAAGCTGCTGGCCGCCGGCGGCTATTTCTGGAACTCCGGCACCTTCATGCTCGGCGTTACCAGCTTCCTCAGCGAGGTGGAGGCGCTGACGCCCGAGACTTTCGCTGCTGCCGTGGTCGCTGTTGCCGCGGCGAAAATTGACCTCGATTTCATCCGCCTCGATGAAGCCGGCTTCAGCACGGCGCCGAACATCTCGGTGGATTACGCCATTTTTGAAAAGTCGCGTCAGGTGGCCCTGGTGCCGGTGACTTTCCCATGGTCGGACCTCGGCGCCTGGGACGCGGTGTGGAAGGTGTCCGGCAAGGACGCCGCGGGCAACGTCGTCAGCAACGGCAACGCCACGCTGTCCAATACCCGCAACTCGCTGATCGTCTCCGAGCGCGCCCACATCGCCGTCGAGGGGCTGGAGGATGTCGCCATCATCGCGTCGGAGGACGCCATCTATGTCGGCCGCCTGTCGGACGCACAGCGGGTCGGCTCGATGGTCAAGGCGCTGCGGGCCGATCCGGCTACCCAGGGCCTCACCGAGATCCACCGCACGGCCTATCGTCCGTGGGGCGGCTATTCCTCGGTGCTGAACGGCGACCGCTTCCAGGTGAAGCGCCTGTTCGTCAAGCCCGGCAAGAAACTCAGCCTGCAGAAGCACCACCATCGCGCCGAGCACTGGGTGGTGGTCAGCGGCACTGCCGAAGTGACCCTCGACGGCAAGGTGACGATGCTGACCGAGAACGAGTCCATTTACCTGCCGCTCGGTTGCGTGCACCGCCTCGCCAACCCCGGCAAGATCCTGCTCGAGCTGATCGAGGTGCAGACCGGCTCCTACCTGGGCGAGGATGATATCATCCGCATCGAGGACGAGTTCGGCCGCGCCTGATCTTGCCAGTGGTTGCGATGCACCTAAGTTGCCGCGCATAAAGGCTGCGGGTTCTGTTCGGGGCGGTGGATGAAAGTAACAGTATTCGGCTCGGGCTATGTCGGCCTCGTCACCGGGGCCTGCCTCGCTGATGCCGGCAACCATGTCGTCTGCGTCGATATCGATGCCGCCAAGGTAGCCTTGCTCAATAGTGGCCAGGTCCCGATCCACGAGCCGGGGCTCGAGGCAATCGTTGCCAGCAGTCGCGCCGCGGGCCGGCTCTCTTTCACCACCGATGCCGCGGCCGGCGTCGCGCATGGCGAAGCTTTGTTCATCGCCGTCGGCACGCCACCGGACGAAACCGGGTCGGCCGATCTCAAATACGTGCTCGCCGTGGCGCGCGGCATCGGCGAGCATTTCACCGGCTTCAAAGTGGTAGCTGACAAGTCCACAGTGCCGGTGGGGACTGGCGATCGCGTCACCGAGGCCATCACCGCCGAACTGCTGAAGCGTGGCTTTGCCGCCGACCCGGCCGAACGGGCGCGCCTCGGGCAGCCCGATTTCACCGTTATCTCCAACCCTGAATTCCTCAAGGAAGGCGCGGCGGTCGCCGACTTCAACCGTCCGGATCGCATCATCATCGGCGCCGACAGCACGCCATCCGGCCAGCGCGGCCTCGAGCTGATCCGCCAGATCTACGCACCGTTCACCCTCAACCACGATCGCACCATGGTGATGGACGTCCGTTCGGCCGAGTTCACCAAATATGCCGCCAACGCCATGCTGGCGACGCGCATCTCGTTCATGAACGAACTCGCCAATCTCGCAGAGGACCTCGGCGCCGACATCGAACTGGTCCGTCGCGGCATCGGCTCGGACCCGCGCATCGGCTACAGCTTCCTCTATGCCGGCACCGGCTATGGCGGCAGTTGCTTTCCCAAGGATGTGAGCGCACTTCGGCGCACCGCGGCAGAGCACGGACGCGAGTTGCGCATCCTCGCCGCCGTCGAGGCCGCCAACACGGCGCAGAAGGACGTGCTGGGGGCCAAGATCCGGGCCCGTTTCGGCGATGACCTCACCGGGCTGACCTTCGCCGTCTGGGGTCTGTCGTTCAAACCCAATACCGACGACATGCGCGATGCGCCCAGCCGGGTGCTGATCGCCGAGCTTGTCCGCCGCGGCGCCCTGATCCGGGCCTATGATCCCGCCGCGATGGCCGAGGCGAAGCGCGTTCTGGCACTCGATCTCGGTGGCGATGTCGGTCGGATCGCCTTTGTCGAGTCGGCCATGGCGGCCGTCGCGGGCGCCGATGCGCTGGTGATCGTCACCGAATGGAAGGCCTTCCGGAACCCCGATTTCGCCGCGCTCGCCAGGGGACTCGGGCGAAAGGCGATCTTCGACGGCCGGAACCTCTACGAGCCCTCGGTGGTCGAAGCCGCCGGGCTCGCCTACTTCCCCATCGGCCGGCGCCAGGTCTCTTGAGCCCGGCCGATAGGGGGACGCGAAAGCTCCACTTGTATAGCTAATCGCTGGAATTTATATCTCGGGCGCCAACCGCTGCCCGGGAAGAATTTCGGCCATGCTGACTGCCAAGGGAAAATACGGCCTCAAAGCGCTGGTGCACCTCGCACAGTTCCCGCCCGGCGAGCTGGCGCTGGTCGCCGATATCGCGTCCTCGAACAAGATTCCGAAGAAGTTCCTCGACGCCATCCTCGGCGACCTCCGCAATGCCGGCATCGTGCAGAGCCGCAAGGGCAAGGGCGGCGGCTATCGCCTGGCTCGTCCGCCCGAGGAGATCAAGGTCGGCTCGATCGTCCGCGTGCTCGACGGGCCGCTGGCGCCGATCCCCTGCGCCAGCCACACTCGCTACGAAGCCTGCGACGACTGCGATGTGGCGACCTGCCAGGTTCGCCACACCATGCTCAATGTCCGCAACGCCATCGCCGAAGTCCTCGATCGCACGACACTGGCGCAGATGCGCGATGCGAGCGGTGAAGTCCTGCCGCTCGAGCTGCAGACCGCCTGACCTCTAGTGCAGCTCGGCTAGTCGCTTCTCGCCGGCCTCGATGCGGAACGGCAGCACGTTTTCCGGCGGCGGCAGCGGGCACACCGCGAACTCGGTGAAAGCGCAGGGCGGGTTGATCGCCTTGTTGAAGTCGAGAACGATGCTGTTCTCAGTGACCTGCTCGCCATAGAGGAAACGCGAGGCCGGGTAGGTCGAATCCCGCGAGGTCGGATCGCGGATCACGAATTGCGGCGCCTGCGGCGTGCCATGCGTGGCGATCAGCTCGTAGGTTTTGCCCTCATGGGTGAACACCGCCTTGTGCGTCACCGCGACGCCGGTGCGGATGTTGCCGGTGGTGTCGACGTCCATCTCCAGGGGCGCCTCGAACGGCACCCACTGGGCGGTGATCCGCCAGTCCTCTTGCGCCGGAAAGTATTCGATGCCGGGAAAGGCGCCTGGCGCCGCCGACGCGGTGTCGCGGATACGCAGCGCGTTGTCGCCGTTCACCGTGGTGATCTCGCACAGCAGCGTGCCCAGCTGGAACTTCGGCGGGCTCTTCTTGTTCGGCGTGATGTGGATCGCCTCGCCGTCGGTCGGCTGGAACGTCACCGTGCCGTCCGGTTCCTGCGTCACCGTCCCGAGCTGCGCCGGGCCGGCCGAGATGACGATGTCGTTGTCTTCAGCGGTACCGACACTGGCAGTGCCGGGATCGAGCACGAAGCGGCCGATAATGTTGAGCCAGCCATTCGGCGCCTTGAGGTTGTTGAGGCGCCTCGCCTTCCAGGCGTCGAGCGCGGCGAGATAGTCGGCAGAGTTAGTCATTGGAGTCGTCCTTGGGGTCAGGCAGGCATGCGCGGCACGCTGCCGAGCAGCTTCCGCGTGTATGGATGTTGGGGGTCGGCGAGCATTTTGCGAGTGGCGCCGGCTTCGACGATCCGGCCTTTTTCGAGGATCACCATCTCGTCGCAGAGCGCCGCCACCACGCCGAGATCGTGCGACACGAACACCAGCGTCATGTCGGCCGCGAGCTGCTTCAAGAGCTCGACGATCCGGATGCGAGTGGAGAGATCGAGCGCGCTGACTGCTTCGTCGGCCAGCAGTAGTTTCGGCTTGGCGACAATGGCGCGGGCGATGGCGATACGCTGCCGTTGCCCGCCGGAGAACTCGTGCGGATAGCGCCCGAGGATATCCGGCTCCAGCCCCACCGAAACCAGCGCCGCCTCGACCAGCGCGGGCCGATCGCCGGGGATGCCGAGGGAGCGCAGCGGCTCGGAGACGATGCCGAGCACGTTCTGGCGTGGATCGAGCGAGGAGTAGGGATCCTGGAACACCGCCTGCACCTGCCGGCGATAGTCGCGCATGTAACGGCTACTGCGGGTATCGAGGGTCGCGCCATCGAAGCGGATCTCCCCCGCGCTTGGCCTCGTCAGGCCCAGCAGCAGCCGGAGCAGGGTGGTCTTGCCCGAACCGGATTCTCCCACCAGCCCCACACTGGCGCCGGAACGGATCTCGAGCGACACCCCATCGAGCACCAGTCGGTCGCGGCTATAGCCGAAGCTGACATTCTGCACGCTGACGAGGCTCATGCGGTGCCCTCCAGTGCGCCATCGAACGCCTTGGCGGCCACCACCAGCGCGCGGGTATAGTCGTGCTGCGGCGCGCCGAACACTTCGCGCACCGGCCCGGTCTCTACGGCCACGCCCCGCTGCATCACCACCACCCGCTCGACGATCTCCGCCACCACCGGCAGGTCGTGGCTGATGAACAGCAGCGCCATGCCACGCTCCCGCACCAACCCATCGAGCAGCTTCAGGATTTCCGCCTGCGTCGTCACATCGAGCGCCGTGGTCGGCTCGTCGGCGATCAGCAACTGCGGCTGGCAGGCGAGCGCCATGGCAATCGCTACCCGCTGCCGTTGCCCACCGGAAATCTCATTCGGATAGGAGCGGGCGATGCGTTCCGGCTGGGGCAGGGCGACCTGCTCGAGCAGCGCCAGCACTTCGCGCTGGAGCGCACTGCCTGCGAGTTCGTGCCCGTCGCGCCGCGCTCGCCGCCGCAGCGGTTCCGCCACCTGTTGGGCAACCCGCAGCAATGGATCGAGGGCCGTTAGCGGTTCCTGGAACACGAACGCCGCCACCGTGCCGCGCAAGCCGTTCAGCACCCGCTCCGGGGCTCCGATCACCTGCTGTCCGCCAAGTGTCACCGCGCCCGTCGCGGTGATGGCCCGCGGCAACAGCCCGGTCGCCGCCATCGCGGTCAGCGATTTGCCCGAACCACTCTCCCCGATCAGCCCCAACCGCTCGCCCGCCGCGATCGAGAAGGAGAGGTCGGTGACCAGCGGTTTGCCATCGACGGTTAGGTTGAGATCCTGAATCTGCAGAAGTGGCTGCATCTATGCCCCACCCACCGGCGTCATCCCCGCGAAGGCGGGGACCCAGTTGCGATCCATCCACGTCACCGCTTGTCGCGGCATCCCACTAGGTTCCCGCCTTCGTGGGAATGACGCCGGTGCAAGGCGGCAGCGGGTAGGCGAAGAGCACCTCATCGCGAACCCCTTCGCGTCGGATCACCGATATCGCGCAACCCGTCGGCGAGGAGGTTCACCCCGATCACCAGCGACACCAGGGCAATGCCCGGCGCGATCGCGCCGATCGGTGCGGTGTAGACCGTGCCTTGCGCCTCCTGCAGCAGCCGGCCCCACGAGGCATTGGGCGGTGGGGCGCCCAGCCCGAGATAGCTGAGCGACGCCTCGGCGATCACTGCCAGCCCGAACTGCAGCGCAAAATTCACCGACAGGGTTGGCCAGATATTGGGCAGCACATGCTGAAACACGATGCCGAGCCACGAGGTGCCCGAGGTTCGCGCCGCGGTGATGTAATCCATCAGCAGCACGCGCTTGGCGAGGATGCGCGTCAGGCGCGCGACGATCGCCGACAAGGCGATGCCGAGCGCCAGCACCGCCGTCCCGAGGCTCGCCGTGTCGCTCGCCGCCACCACCAGCATGGCGATCAGCAGCGTCGGGAAGGCGATGAGGATATCGAGCGTCGCCGCCAGCGCATCGTCCAGCAGCCGCGTCGCGAAGGCGGCGAGGACGCCGAGCGTCACCCCGATCAACCCGCCGATCGCGACCGCCGAGATGCCGACGATCAGGGCGATGCGCGAGCCGATCATGATCTGAGTGAAGAAGTCCCGGCCCAGCCGGTCGGTCCCCGCCCAGTGCTCCCACGACGGCGGCGTCAGCCGTCCGCCGGTCAGCGCTGCCGGGTCATACGGCAGCCACACCAGCGTCAGCAGCGCCACCGCGATGTGGAGGCCTACCAGCAGCAGCCCGAGCCACAGCGTCAGCGAGCCGCGTGCGCGCGGCGCAGTTGCCGCCACCGCGCTCACGGGGCGCCCGCCCGGCCGCGCAGCCGCGGATCGATGAAGCGCTGCAAGAGGTCAGCGGCAAAGCCGATCAACAGCACCAGGAGCGTCGAAATGAACAGCACGCCCTGCACATTAGGATAGTCCCGCTGCTGGATGGCCAGCAGCAGCATCGAGCCAAGCCCGGGCAGCGCGAACACTTTTTCCACCACCACGGCGCCGAGGAACGTCGTCGCCAGCTCAATGCCGAGGATCGAGATCACCGGCACCGCGCCATTGCGGACGCCATGCCGCACCAGCGCTTCGGTGAAGCCCGAGCCCAGCGCCCGCGCCGTGCGGATATAGTCGCTGCCGATCACGTCCTGGGTCGCCGACCGCACATAGCGCAGCAGCGACGCCGCGATCACCAGCGCCACCGTCAGCACCGGCAGCGCCAGCGCTATGGCCGCTTCGCCGAAACTCGTCCACCCTTTCAGCGGAAAGCCGCCCGAGGGGAACAGCCGGAGGTTGATGGCGAAGATCGTGACGATGAGGATGCCGAGCCAGAACACCGGAATGGCGATCCCCAACTGGCTGACGATCGAGATCGCCGCCCCGTACCAGCGGTCCGCCTTCACCGCCGCGATGATCCCGAGCGGCAGCGCGATGACGATGGCGAGCAGGAACCCGAGAATGGTCAGCGGCACCGTGACGCTCAGTCGGTTGCCGATCTCGCCCAAGACGCTCGCCTTGCTGACAAAGGAGGTGCCGAGGTCGAACCGCGCCAGGTTACCGACAAAGCTGACGAACTGTGTCAGCAGCGGCTGGTCGGAGCCGACCTGCGTCCGCGCCGCCGCGATCTGCGCTTCGGTCGCGCCGACCCCGAGCAGCGCATTGGCCGGATCGCCCGGCAGCAGCCTGAGCAGTACGAACAGCACGATCGCCGCGATCAGCAGCGACAGCAGCAGGATGGCGAGGCGCCGGAGGAGGTAGGTGAGAATGGGAGTGTGGCCTTCAGTCTTGTGGTTTGCCCACCTTATCGCGCCCCACCCACCGGGTCATTCCCGCGCAAGCGGGAAACTCTGTTTGCAATGCTGCAGCAGAAAACAGAGATCCCCGCTTGCGCGGGGATGACACCGAGGTTGATGGCAGGCTGGATGAGGGCGGCGACGCGCGCCGCCCTCCAAGAGCTTACTTCGCCTTCTGGATCCCATAGGCGAAGAACTGCGAGTTCAGCCCATTCACTGGATAGCCGGTGACGTTGGCGGCCGACACCACGATCTGCGGGTAGAGGTAGAGCCAGTTGCTGGCCGCATCTTCGGCGATCAGCTTGTTGGCTTCCGTCAGCTGCGCGGCCTGCTCGTCGACCGTTGCCGCGGCTTCCGAGTCGGCGATCAGCTTCACCACTTCAGGGTTGTTGTAGCCCCAGTAGAAATCCGGGTTGCCGTAGAACACGATATCGCGGTGGTTGACGTGCTCCTGCAGCGTCGCCTGGAAGTCGTGCGCCTTGTAGATCTTCTCGTACCACTCGTTGGCGGTGATGATGTTGATGTTCACCTTCACGCCGACCTTGGCATACTCGGCCTGCAGGAACTGCGCGACGATCGGGTGCGGGTCGTAGTCAGGCGTATCGAGCGTGAACTCGAAGCCATCGGGGTAGCCCGCTTCCGCCAGCAGCGCCTTGGCCGCGTCCACGTCATAGGCGTCGACGCCGGTCAGGTCGACATACCAGGGGTCGGTCGGCGGCACGAACGAACCGATCAGCGTGCCGTAATCGCCCCAGATCGAATTGAGCAGCTTCGCCTTGTCGGTGGCCTTGGCCAGGGCCTTGCGCACCTTCACATTGTCGAACGGCGCAACGCGGTCATTCCAGGCCAGCAGCTCCTTGGTGGTCGAAGCGCCTTCGGTCACCGTGTAGGCCGGGTTGCCGCTGAACTGCGCCAGCGAATCCGGGCTCTGCACCGAGGTGATGACGTCCACCGCGTTGGTCAGCAGCGCGTTGTTCAGCGCCGTGGCATCGGTGAAGTAGGTGTAGATCACTTCGCCATTGCTCGGCGCGCTGCCCCAGTACTTGTCATTGCGGTTGAGCGCCAGCGCCGAACCGCGTCGCCATTCGCCCAGCGTATAGGGGCCGGTGCCATCTTCGCTCGCGGTGATGTCGGTCGCCTTGTCATTGACGATCCACACATAGCTGAGGTTGTAGGGGAGCGAGATCGAGCGGGCCGAGAGCGTAATCACCACCGTCGAATCGTCAGGCGTCTCAATGCCGGTAATGGTCGAGAGGCTCTTCTTGCGCGAGCTCTTCGAGGCCTCGGCGGTAACGCGCTCGATCGAGTATTTCACATCGGCCGCCGTGAGCGGATCGCCCGAATGGAAAGTGACGCCCGGCTTCAGCTTGAAGGTATAGGTGAGCCCGTCTTCGCTGGCGCTGTAGCTGTCGACCAGCTTGGGCTCCACGGCGCCCGCATCGGTCAGCTGGAACAGCGCTTCGTAGACGTTGCCGTTGAACGCCTCGTTGATGCCCTGGCCGGCGCCGGCGGTGTTGTCGAGGTTCTGCGGCTCGTAGAGCGACCCGATGCGGATCGTCGCATTGGCATCGAACTCCTGCGCCAAGGCGAGCGGCGCCACGGCAACGCTGCCCAGCAGCGCGGCGGCGACCAGCGCGCGGCGGATGGAAATCTGGTTCATTCGGGGAACTCCTGGTTTCGGCGTGGACCGCCCGGATGAAAGCGGTCTCACATTGCCATCTATGTACCCCCTTGTGCCGCAAAACCCCATGCTTTTGCTGGGGTAATCCAACTATCGGCGCCGCCGGGCGCGAAACACTCTTCGGTCGCCGGGCAAGAACGGAAAATCTGGTTCTCAACCAGGTTTTGGTGGACTTGCCGGCGAGGGAAACGCGCTTCGCGTAGCTTGCCTTCCAGTCCGCTGTCGCCCGGCGCAAATGCAGGCGTTTTCCGCCCTGAGGCGACGGGGGCGGTACAGCGACCAGGGGGTGGTGTACTTCCGTCCGCATGCTGCGAAGGCGTTGCCTTTTGCGTTGGTCACCGCCGCTACGGATATGCTGTCGACAGCAACATGCTGTATGTTGCTGTCGCACAAGCAGGATTTCCAGCATGAAAACTTCATTGGTCTGCGGCGCAGGCGGCTTTATCGGTAGCCACGTGGTCAAGCGGCTGAAGGCCGAGGGACACTGGGTAAGGGGCGTCGACCTGAAGTTTCCGGAATTCTCCGAGACCCATGCCGATGATTTCGTGATCGGAGATCTGCGCGACCGCAATGTCGTTGATCGCGTGATCGACCGCCGCTTCGACGAAATCTACCAGATGGCAGCGGATATGGGCGGCGCCGGATATATCTTCACCGGCGAGCACGACGCCGCGATCATGCACAACTCGGCGACGATCAACCTGAACGTGTCGGACAGCGCTCATAAGCGTCACAACGCCAAGATTTTCTATTCGTCTTCGGCGTGCATGTATCCCGCTTACAATCAGGAAGATCCGGATAACCCCAACCTCGCCGAGTCGAGCGCCTATCCCGCAGCCCCCGACAGCGAATACGGCTGGGAGAAACTGTTCTCCGAGCGACTCTTCCTCGCCTACAACCGCAATTTTGGCATGAGCAACCGCGTTGCCCGCTACCACAACATCTTCGGGCCCGAAGGAACCTGGACCGGAGGCAAGGAGAAGGCCCCCGCCGCCGTCTGCCGCAAGGTTGCTCAGGCGCGAAACAACGGCGAGATCGAAATCTGGGGCGACGGCCACCAGACGCGATCGTTCCTGTACATCGACGAATGCCTCGAAGGCACGATCCGGCTGACTCGCTCGGCGTTTGAAGGACCGGTCAATATCGGGTCCGATGAAATGGTGACCATCAATCAACTGGTCGACATGGTTTCCGAAATCGCCGGTAAGACCCTGCACAAGCACCATATTCCTGGTCCGCAGGGTGTGCGGGGACGGAATTCCGACAACCGCCTCATCGAGGAAACACTGGGCTGGCGGCCCTCGGCATCGTTGCGTTCCGGCTTGGAAACGACCTATGCGTGGATCGAACAGCAAGTTCTTCGCAACGCAACCTGAGGGGGCGGGAGCGGAGCCAGCCAGCATCGACGCCATTCTCCCGAGTGTCGCCGAGCAATGCCTGGGCTGAGCCCGATTTCGCGCGAATGGACATGTGGCCCCGTCATTCCCGCGCTAAGCTCCGGCTCTATCCGAGCGAGTGATTCAGATGAGCATTTCCTACGACGCCGTCCTTGCCGACATGGTCACTGTTGCGCGTGAGGCGGGAGCCCTGACACTGGGCTATTTCAAGCGCTTCCGCGACATCGAGATCGGCATCAAGGGGCCGGCGGATTTCGTCTCCGACGCCGACAAGGAGTCAGAGCTGCTGATCCGCAAGTTCCTGTTCGAGCGCTATCCGGACTGGAGCTTCACCGGCGAGGAATTCCCGCCCGTCGACAAGGCCGACCAGGAGTATCGCTGGCTGGTCGACCCGATCGATGGCACCACCAACTTCATCAATGGCATGCACTACACCATTTCGCTGGCGCTGCGCCGCGGCAGCGAGACGGTGGTCGGCGTGCTCTACAATCCGCCCGCCGACGAGATGTTCACGGCGATCGTGGGAGAGGGCAGCTTCCTCAACGGTGAGCGGCTCACGGTCTCCGAGCAGACCGACATCGGATTGATGAACATCGGTACCGGCTTGCCGACCCCAGGCCTGTCGCTCTATCCCGGCGCCTATGAGCGTCTCGATGCCATCCGCGCGCCCGTCGGCGCCGTCCGCATTGTCGGCAGCGCCGCCAATTCCTGTGCATATGTCGCGATGGGCCGGCTCACCGGCTACTACGAGGAGACTGGGTTCGTCGACACCGCGGCCGGCATCCTGTTCGTCCAGGAAGCCGGCGGCATTGTCACCGACTGGTGGGGCAGGGGACCGGAATATTACGAGCAGACCGGCGCCATGATCGTCGCCAACAAGGCGACGCACGCTTATCTGATCGACAAGCTGAAGGATGTGCCGAAGAAGGAAGCGAAGCACCCCAAGGGGGTGTGAGGCGAACACCGGCCTCTCGGTCATCTCCCCCCTTGCGGCAGGGCAATCGCATATGACTTTGTGCGCTGAACTGTCAGTGCTCCTCCACCGTGAAACGGGGGAGGAGGACCGCCGAAGGCGGTGGAGGGGGCGGCAGGATGCGCCGGTTTTTGTGGCCGCCCCCTCCACCAGCTTCGCTGGTCCCCCTCCCCCGCTGCGCGGTGGAGGAGCACGGAGAGCCCGGTGGCTTTCATATGCGATTGCCCTGCCCTTGGGAGGGAGAAAACGACAACTTGGGCTTAGCGCAGGTAAGTCCTTAGCTTTCGCCAGAGAGGGGGCGGGGCCACGGTGCCCGCCGCGTCCCCCCTCTTGGAATTTCTAAGGCTTAGCCAAGAAGCTAAGCCCAAGAAATTCCATTCTCCCCCGCAAGGGGGGAGATGGCGGAGAGATCGAGGCTCAACCCAGCGCTGCGGCCACCCCTTCCGGATCGTCCGTCGTGATCTGGTCCACCTTCAGCTCGAGCAATCGCTCGATCACCGCCATCCCCTCGTCGTCGGCCCGTCGCAATGTATAGGCGTCGATCCGCCGTCCATGCGCGTGGAACGCCCCGATAATGTCGAACCCGTCGCGGTCCGCCTCCAGCACCAGCCGGTACTCGAGATAGTCCAGCTCCGACTTCGGCGAAGCCGCCGCGGCATCGGCGACGAAGGCGGCGTAGTCCCGCGTTTCCATCAGCCGCTCCATCGCGCCCTTGTGGCAGGGGTCGTAGCCGATCCTCAGCCCCGGCGTGCTGTCGGTCAGAATCCGCACCGCCTCGGCATCGCCTGACGACAGGATGAAATGCCGCGCCACCGGCGCCAACGCCTTGGCGAAGTTGGCGATCACCCGCGGGTTGAGCGCCGCCGCATCCTCCTTGTAGTCGAGCTGCAATAGCCCTTCAGGATGCGCGCCGTCGCGCGCAATCAGCGCCGCGAGGTCTTCGAGCAGCAGCACCTTGTCGTCGATCGGCTGCCCGTCATTGTCCCTCAAATGCAGCCCGCGCAGCGTCTCCGCCGAGGTCTGCCGCACCAGTCCGCTGCCGGTGGTCTCGCGCTCCAGCGACAGGTTGTGCAGCACTGCCATGCCGTCATCGGCATGGATCACCAGGTCCACCTCGACGCTGGCGCCCAGTTGCATCCCCTCGATGATCCGCCGCCCGGTGAACACCGGATCGCTGCCGGTGCGCCGGCCACGGTGCCACTTGAAGAACGTGCGATGACCCGCCCGGGTCACCGAGATCGCGTCGGCCATAATCTTAGTTGCTCCGGTGGATTGCCGCGTTGTCGCGGTAGGCCGCAAACGCCCTCGGCTTCAGGTCGATCGGCTGGCCATGCGACCAGTCGCGCGCCTCACTGGTCATCGATTTGAGCCGCGTGCCGTCCGGCAGCTCGATATCGACGATGGCATGGGTGCCGTAATCGGTGACGCGGTGGATTTTGGCCATGCCGCCACCATTCACCGCAACGATCTCCAGCGCCTCCGGTCGCACCGCCAGCGTCGCCGTGCCATCGCCCACCGGCAGCGGCACGGTGAAGCCCGAATGGGTGAAGGTACCATTGGCCACAGCGCCCTCGACGAGGTTCATCGTGCCGATGAAGCCCGCGACGAATGGTGTCGCCGGCTCGCGATAGACCACGTCGGGCGCCGCTGCCTGCTCGGTCCGTCCGTCGCGCATCACCACGATCCGGTCGGCCAGCGCCAGCGCCTCGTCCTGCCCGTGCGTCACGAACAGCGTGGTGATCTTCAGCCGCTGCTGGATATCCCGAACCTCTTCGCGAAGCCGCTCGCGCAAGTGCTGGTCGAGACTCGCGAAAGGTTCGTCGAGCAGCAGAATTTTCGGCTCGAGCACCAGCGAGCGCGCCAGCGCCACGCGCTGCTGCTGGCCACCCGACAGCTGGTTGGTGGCGCGGTGGCCATAGCCGGCGAGCCCCACCAGCTCCAGTACGGCCTCAACCCTGCGCTTGATCTCGGCTTCCGGCAGCCGCCGCAGCTTCAGCCCGAACGCCAGGTTCTTGAACACGTTCATATGCGTCCACAGCGCATGGCTCTGGAACACCATGCCGGTCGGCCGCTTCTCGGGCGGCACCCGCGTCACGTCCTCGCCGTCGATCGCCACGTGGCCCGATGTCGGCGTCTCGAAGCCACCGATCATCCGCAGCAGCGTCGATTTGCCGGAACCGGAGGGGCCGAGCAAGCACACCAGCTCGCCGTCGCCGACGGTCAGGTTGAAGCTGTCCACCGCCTTGGTGGCGCCGAAAGCCTTGGTCACATCTCTGATTTCGAGCACGGACATGCGAGAATTCCTTAACCGCCAAAGCCCTTGGCAAAGCTGCCCGAACTGATGACGCGGCGCGCGAACAACAGCGCGATGAAGCTCGGGATCCACAGCAGCACGGATAGCACCGCGCCATATTGGATCACCGGCTGATTGTTGATGAAGCTGATCATCAGCACCGGCAGGGTGCGGATCTGCGGCGCGCCGATCAGCCATGCCCCTTCGGTCTCGTAGAACGTGCCTACGAAACTCAGCAGCACCGCTGCGGCAATCGTCGGCCCCGCTTGCGGCAGGGTGATCGACCAGAAGACGCGCACCGGCGAGGCGCCGACATCGCGAGCCGCCTCCTCCATCCTTCGGTCCACCGCCTGGAAAGCGGCGACCGGAATCCAGATCATGAACAGGAGCGTCCCCACCAACTGGATCAGTACCACGCCCCAGAACGTGCCGATCAGGTTGAGCGTCAGGAAGATGCCGGCTATGGCGACCAGCAGGCCGAACTTCGGGAAGGCCTGGCCAGCGAGGAACGAGAAGAACAGGATGCTGCGCCCCGGAAACTCGAGCCGCGCAAAGGCATAGGCGGCGGGCAGGCAGATCAGGGCCGAGAGGAATGTCACCACCGTCGAAAGGCTCAGGCTCATGGTGATGGCGCTCCACACGTCCGGCCGCGCCAGGGTCTGGTTCCAGTACCTGAGCCCGAATTCCTGCGGGATCACCGAGGGGTAGCGCCACACATTGGCGAACGCCCAGGTGCCGACCACCACCAGCGGAAAGATGATCACCAGTGTCAGCACCACGGCAAAGCCGATGCCGGTCCAGTCGATACGTTTCTCGGTCAGCGCGCCCGCCATCTCAGCGGGCCCGGTTCTTGGCGACGGAGCGGACGTAGAACAGCCCGAAAACGATGCAGAATGCGAAGGCGATCACTGCCTGGGTGATGGCGTTGGTGGGATCGTTCAGGTCGCGGAAGGTGCGCTGCATGAACGGCCCCATCATTTCCGGTGCCGCAGGCCCCAGCACATAGGGCAGGGTGAAGGAGGAGAAGATGCCAAGCACGGTGAAGCTGACGGCAACGAGGATCGAGTTCGAAATGCGCGGCAGGATGATGTGCCACAGCACCGCAAAGCGCCCGGCGCCCACATCGCGCGCCGCCTCGATCGACTGGTTGGATACCGCCCCGAGACCGGAGATGAGGATCAGCACGGTCAGCGGGATGTTGTCCCACACCAGTCCGATCACTGGCCCCCACGGCGTCAGATAGGGCGAACGGATGTGCGGCAGGCCGACCGAGTTGAGTAAGAGGTCCACCGTGCCGTTCGGGCCCAGCACGCGAATGATCGCGTAGCTCAGGATGATCGACGGCACGAACATCGGGAAGATCGCGAGACCTTGCACATAGGCGGCGAGCCGCCCCTTGGCGAAACGCAGATAGAGCGCGATAGGCAGGCAGATGAGCACCAGCAGCACCGCGCAGACGCCGGTGGTCCACAACGTCACGTAAAGGTTGTTGAGGCTGTACTGGTCGGAAAAGAAGAACTTGTAGGTTTCGACCGAAAAGCTCCGCCCGGTGCCGCCGTCATTGGGTAGCCACAGGGTACGGCCGATCGCCGAGATGATCGGCCAGATCACCATCCAGCACACCAGCAAAACCGGTATGGCGACCAGCAGGAGGCCCGTGAGCCCCCTGCCGGGTTTCTTACCGACGATGTCGCTCGCCGGTGTCAGGCTCACGCAGCGCGGTCCACGTTGGGGGCGACGTTGCGATACCAGCCGTCATTGATCGCCTTTTCCCAGTCGCCGCCCGGGAAGGTCGGGATGGTGGTCGGGATCACGTCGGCATACTTTTCACGCAGGTCCTGGCTGACATAGTCCCAGGCAACGCCCGGGAAGCCGCCGAGTTCGCTCAGCACGGCCGACTGCACTTCCTCGGTGAGGATGAAGTCGGCGAGCTTCAGCGCTGCGTCCTTGTTGACACCGTTCGACAGGATGACCGAGCGCGAGAAGCCGCCCGGCAGCGCCAGGTCCTGCAACTGCACGAGGCCGGTCGTCTCCGGCAGGACGCCCGTGTTGATCGCCTGGATGGCCTGGTCCGACCAGGCCGGGATCATGGTGATGGCCGACTGACCGAGCAACTGGATCGACTGGGTGTTGCCCGAGGTATAGGCGCCGTTGTCGAACAGCGAGCCCGACAGGTCCTTGAGGATCTCCCAGGCCGGGTTCAGCGCGGCGTCGCCGGCTTCCTGCGTGTAGTTGTCGATCTTGAACTTGCCGAGGTCCTTGCCGTTCGCCTCGAGAATGGCGCGGCGGACGAAGTTGCCACCCGAACCGCCCTTGTCGGGACGGTTGTAGATGAACTGGCCGGGGTTCGCCTTGATCCAGGTGACGAGGTCGGCAAAAGTCTTGGGCGCGTTCGCCGGGTCGAGCTTGGTGGTGTCATAGGCGAGCAACACCTGCGAACCGCGATACGGCACCGAGTAGTCGCCGTCGAAGGCCAGCGGGTTGATCCTGGAATAGTTCGAGAGCCCGGCTTCCTTGATGTTCACATAGAGCCCGGCATCGGCCGCCCCGGCCGGCAGGCGCCAGTCGGCAGATTCGAAATAGTCGGCCTGCGGATCGGTCTTGGTCTGCATCGCGGCCAGCGCGCGCTCGCCGATTGCGGTCTGCCCGGCGGCATCGCCGGCATCCACGAGGTTCAGGGTCACGCCCGGGTTGGCAGCCTCGAACTTCGGCTTCACCACATTGGTCCAGAAATCGAGGATGTTCTGGTCCGACGAGGTGTACCAGTCGATCTTGCCGGCTTCGGCAAAGGCCATCCGCGGCAGCAGCACCATGCCAGCGGCTGCGCCGCCGACCGAAAGCATAAACGCACGACGTTTCATCGTTGTCTCTCCCAGGTTCGCCTGCGGGCCATCCCGCGGCAGGTCAATCTGACGCCGACCGTGGGGACCAGACTAATCTCGGCGGGCCCGCTGGCAAGCGAAAAATGGAACGGAAATTCCATTGTGACAGCGCGCGCCTGATTTATTCCGCACGCGCTTTCCTGCCGCTTAAACCGCACTCCGATGACAGCCCGATGACACCCTGAAAGCCCCGGTTTTCGGGGCTTTCAGGCCACGACAACGTCAGTTTTGTTCGAGGAAATGACGACCGACTTCGGCGAACAGTTCGAGGTCAGCCAGAGAGTCCGTCAGCAACGTCTTGGGCTTTTCCCCAGTTGTCACAGCATGGTGGAAAGCGCCCAACTCCACCCGGAAAGCATCCTCGTAGAATGGCCCGATGATCTCGGTGCCGGTGGAGTTGAGATCCGAGGTGGTGATCTCCAGCCGGGTGGGCAGGTTCCGAACATACGGGGTATCGTAGTTGATCTTGAAATGCTGGTTGAGCGTCAGCACTTCGATGCCGGCGTCGAACCGCGCCACGTCATGGATCACCGCCTCGTAGAGTGCGGTGAAGCTGCCGTAGTCGAACATCACCAGCACGTTCTCGCCGCGATGCTGCCGCGCCGCCGCGACCGCGTTCGGCGCGCCGAAAAGTTCGCGCATCGCAGAAAAGCTGTGTGACGAGAGCCCGGTGAGCACCTGGTAGGCCCGCAGCTGATCCGGGCGGGCCTCGCCCATCACCGATTTCAGCAACGCCTGCGTCTGCGTCCGGCCGTCGGCGATCGCCTCCGCCGGCACGTCGGTGGGCCGGAAAATGTTGCGGGACTGATCGACGAAGAACTGGCTCTCGCGGATCAGATCACGGATCCGTACGTGCCGGATTTCTTCGCGCGGCGGCAGCCGTTGCTTGAGCGCCGTGAAGGCCGGCGCGAAGCGCCGCATGTAACCGACGAACACCGTCTTGGTGTTGGTCTTTTCGAGCTCCAGCAGCGGCTTCAATTCCGCCGCGGTCAGCGCCGCCGGCTTTTCGATGAACACGTGCTTGCCGACGCGAATGGATTTCTCCAGGAGCGGCGCATGCAGGAAATCCGGCGTCAGGATGAACACCGCATCGATTGCGGGATCGGCGATCAGCGCCTCGGCCGTTGCGTGCCGGGTCTTCACGCCATAGCGCTCCGCCACATGCGCCACGAGGCTGGGGGAGACGTCGGTCACCGCCGCGATTTCGAAGCGCTGGTCGTCCGCCAGCAGCGGCAGGTGCATCAGTTGCGCGACTTCACCGAGGCCGATCAGGCCAACTCTGAGCTTTGCCATCACGCGATCGCCTGCATGTAGACGTAGTTGCGCTTGGCCAGTTCGAGCGGCGTCTCCGCGGCATTTTCGGCGATGTCCTGTTCGACGACGATCGGGCCGTCGAAGCCTTTGGCGTCGAGGAACCGCATCACCGCCTGGATATCGACAGCGCCATCGGGCAGGGGGGCCATCACCCCGGCGCCATAGGAGGCCGCCACCGAGAGCTTACCGTCGAGCACGCGCTGGCGCACCGCTGCATCGACATTTTTGAGATGCATGTAGGCGATCCGCCCCCATACCTTTTCCATGTAGGCCAGCGGGTCCTGGCCCCAGAAGGCATGGTGTCCGGTGTCGAAGCAGAGGTCGATTTCGGTTTCCTCGAGCAGCCGGTCGATCTGCCGCTCGAACTCCACCGCCGTGCCGATATGCGGGTGGAAGCTCGCCTTCAGTCCGAACTCACCCTCGATCACCGCCTGCGCTTCGCGCACCGTGGCGGTGAGGCCGTTCCAGCCCTCGCGATCGAGCACGCCTTCCTGGCCCTCGGGGTACCAGTTGCTCTCATCCATGATGACGAGGTGTTTCGCGCCCAGGTCCTTCAGCAGCGGGGCCAGCTCACGCAGCGTCGCCAGCAGCACCGGTGCCGAAGCGCGATCGCCGAAGGTGTGCACATGCGTTGCGCCGATCAGTGTCAGCCCGCGCCGCTCGAGCTCCCGCCCCAGCACTGCCTTGTCCTTGGGCAGGAACCCGAACGGCCCCAGCTCCGTGCCGCGATAGCCCGAGGCCGCGACCTGATCGAGATATTCCTGCCAGGTGTAGGCGTTGCCGGTGGGATAGTTGATGCCCCAGGAACACGGGGCATTGCCGATAAACATGAGCTAGTCCTGATCGATGTAGATTGGGTTGGAGATGGCGCGCCGGATCGGCTCGTCCGTGAGGTGCGAACCTTTGAGCTGCCACGGCAACTCGCCGCGCTCGCTCGCCGCCTTGGTGAACTCCTCGATCAGCCACGGCCGGCTGGCTTTGGCGATGATCTCGGCGCGCACGAACTTTTCGGCGCCGTCGAGCAGCGCCAGCTCACCCCGCCAGTCGCCGCTGCTGATTTCCTGCTCCGTGATGGTGCCGCGCGCGTCGATCCACTGCAGCAAGTCGCCGCGGGCGCCGCGCACGATCGCCTCGCAGTGGAGCGGCGCCGTCACCGCAGAGCCCATCGGCTGGCCATTGACGGTGATCTCGAGATGCGGCCCCTTCGGCCCTTCGGTGACATAGCCACGCCCGGCCTTCATCGCGGCGAGCACCGCGTCTTCGCTGAGTTCCGGCAGCCACAGCACGGTGGTCGGCCGCGCCAGCACCAGCGGCCCCTCCGGCTGGAGCTTCGCCGGCTGATGGAAGTCGCTGCCGCCGATCGCCGAGATCCGCAAACCCGACGCCAGCCGCTCTTGCCAGCGCGCCAGCGACACCCAGTTCCACGCCATCCAGGTCGATTGCCAGACCTCCTGGCAATCGGCCGCCGGAAACTCATAGTCCCAGGGAATGGTCGGCTTGTCGTGATTGATCGATAACAGCCCGCCCTTGCGGTGCACCATCTCCGCTAGCACGTGCGCGTCGGACGGCCTGGTCATGCGGAAGTCGATCCACTCATCGACCCCGTAGACATTGGCGTGCCCGACAGCGGTGGTCACCTCCATGCCGCGCACGAACACCAGCTCCGGCGACGAGGCCGGGTGGAAGTAGCGCCGCTGCGTGATGGTGTTGTGGTCGGCAATGGCGAGGAAATCGAGCCCGGCCTGCAGCGCGGCCTTATGCAGCGTCTCGGGCGAGCCCGCCGCATCGGAATGGAAGGTGTGGCAGTGGAGGTCGCCCCGATACCACCCCGCCCCAGCCCGCACCGGAAACGTCCGTTCCGGCTGCGGATTGGTGGGACGCTCGCCGTTGTCGAGCTCCACCGTAACCGTCACCTCGGCACCAGCGGCTGGCACCTTGTAGAGCCCGAGGATGACATTCCACTCGCCTGCCGGCATCGGCCCATGCACATAGCCCGGCGTCGCGCTGTCGGTCGCCACATGGAACCGATCGCGAAACCCGCCCGACCACCCTCGGAACCCGCCCTCGGACGGATAGGCGGTCATCCCCGGATCGCACATCCCGAGGTCGATCACG
>NZ_LAJE02000381.1 GCF_000970465.2 Devosia insulae DS-56 | reverse complement strand
ATCGGGTTGGGCGGGCTGTAGGTCTCCCCTATTGGCGCCGCCACCACCGGGTCATTCCCGCGAAAGCGGGAGCCTCCGTTTGCGGAGTTCGCGGCACACTCAGAAAACAGAGGTTCCCGCTTTCGCGGGAATGACTCCGTGCCTGACCTCAGGATGCGGTCGCCGGATGGATTGCGGTCACACCGCCCAGATTCCTTCATCTCTTCGTCACAAGGCGCATTGCGCCCCGCTGCGCCCCAAGCTAAAGACCCGCGCATCAGGAGCCGGCAACTCCCCGGACCGGCCCGATAGCGGAGCGCGCTCGTGAAACTTGTCACCGGCAATTCCAACCGCGCGCTCGCCGAAGCCGTCGCGAGCTACCTCGAGGTCCCGCTGACCGACTGCACGGTCAAGCGCTTCAACGACAAAGAAATCTTCGTCGAGATCCACGAGAACGTCCGCGGCGAGGATGTCTTCATCCTGCAGTCGACCTCCTACCCGGCCAACGACAACCTGATGGAGCTGCTGATCTTGTCCGATGCGCTGCGCCGCTCCTCGGCCCGTCGTATCACCGCGGTGATTCCCTATTTCGGCTATGCCCGGCAGGACCGCAAGTCGGCCTCGCGCACTCCGATTTCAGCCAAGCTGGTGGCCAACCTGATCACCGAAGCCGGCGTCAACCGCGTGGTGACGCTCGATCTCCACGCCGCGCAGATCCAGGGCTTCTTCGATATCCCGACCGACAACCTCTATGGCGCGCCGGTGATGGTTCGCGACATCCAGGAGCACTATTCGCCCAACGGCAACGTGATGATCGTCTCGCCCGACGTCGGCGGCGTGGCCCGGGCCCGCGCCACCGCGCAGCGTATCGGCGCCGACCTCGCCATCGTCGACAAGCGCCGCCCCAAGGCCGGCGTCTCCGAAGTGATGAACATCATCGGCGACGTCTCCGGCCACGCCTGCATCCTGATCGACGACATCGTCGATTCCGGCGGCACCCTGGTCAACGCCGCCGAAGCCCTGCTCAAGGCCGGCGCCACCGAGGTCTCGGCCTACATCACCCACGGCGTGCTCTCCGAGGGCGCCGCCGAGCGCATCGCTGCCTCCAAGCTGAAGGAACTGGTGATCACCGACTCGATCATCGCCACCGATGCCGCCAAGGCCGCCAAGAACATCCGCATCATCTCGATCGCCCCGCTGATGGGCGAAGCCATCGCCCGCACCGCAAGCGAACAGAGCGTGTCGAGTTTGCTGGACTGATCCCTTGGTGGGAGGGCTGCCGGTCACCTCGCCCACCGGCCCGGTGGGACGACGGGATTGGACTGGGTCGACCATACCACCACCGGCCGTCATCCCGACGAAAGTCGGGACCCAGTGCTCAGGGTCATCCAAGTGCACAACCTCGCCGACCTTGCCGTGATGGACCGGTGAGTTTCGCGTTGAACCAACCCTCCGCGCAGTGGGTCCCGACTTTCGTCGGGATGACGGCGGTAGGCTTGGCGAATAGAGCAGCCAAATCCCCTCCAGAGCGATTTTGCCTCCGGCACAGCCTTCCCCTGTCGAAATCGCCTCCCCTCGCCCGACATTGCCCTGAGGGGCTATCGTGCCCCCGAGAGGAGACACCAATGCGCTACATGCTGATGCTCTACGCCGACGAGAAAGCCGGGGCCCAGATCCCGCCCGACCAGATGCAGAAGGCGATGGAGACGCTCTATGCCTATCAGGAGGCGCTGACCAAGGCCGGTGCCTTCGTCATGACTGCCCCCCTCGCCCGCACCCATGAGGCCAAGACCCTGGTCATGGAAGGCGGCGATGCCAGCTATCGCGAGGACGGCAAGGGCGGCGCTGCCTTTGTCAACGATAGCGGCGAGCTCAAGGTGCATGACGGCCCCTATGCCGAGACGCGCGAGCAGTTCGGCGGCTTCTACATCATCGAGGCCGCTGACATGGACGAGGCCCTCGCCTGGGCGAAACAGTGCCCGGCGGCGCAATGGGGTCCGGTCGAAGTGCGCGCCCTGATCTCCGGATTCTGAGCGCCACAGATTTTTCTGAAGTTTTTTTGCCCGGGAGTCGAAATGGTCTGAGCACCCCCGTCATTGTCGTATCAGGGCACGGTGTCCTGACGCTGACGCGGCCACCGCCGTAAGCCAAATGACAGAGGAACGACCGATGCAGATCAAGCTGACCAAGGTGTATGTCGACGAGCACGACAAGGCGCTGAAATTCTATACCGAGGTGCTGGGTCTCCAGAAGAAAGCCGACTTCGGCAATCACGGCTATCGCTGGCTGACCGTCAACTCGCCCGATGATCCGGATGGCGCCGAGCTGCAGCTCGAACTGAACAGCAACCCGGCCGCCAAAGCTTACCAGCAGGCGATGTTTGCCGAGGGTCAGCCCGCGCTGCTGCTCCACACCAAGGACGTGAAGGCCGACTATGAGCGGATCAAGGCCAAGGGCGGCGAGTTCATCATGCCGCCGACCGACGTCACCGCCTCGATCATTGCCCAGGTGGACGATACCTGCGGCAACATCATTCAGTTCGTGCAGCTGAACTGGTAAGCGAGAGAGCAAAAGGAGAACCGAAAATGGCCACCGCAAAGAACACCGTGAAGCGCACCGACGCCGCCGCCGACAGTTTCACCGCCGAAGAAAAGGCGGCGATGAAGGAGCGCGCCAAGGAACTGAAGCGCAACGCCAGCGCCGCCGAGGAAGAGCAGGCCGTGCTCGACAAGATCGCCGCCATGCCGGAGGCCGACCGCCGCCTCGCCGAACGCATCCACGCGCTGGTCAAGGCCGCGGCGCCGACGCTGACCAGCAAGCTCTGGTACGGCATGCCGGCCTATTACAAGGACGGCAAGAGCATCTGCTTTTTCCAGGATGCGGCGAAGTTCAAGGCGCGCTACGCCACCTTCGGCTTCAACGAGGCGGCGCAGCTCGATGATGGCAACATGTGGCCGTCGAGCTTCGCCCTGCTCAAGCTGACCCCTGCGGACGAGAAGCGCATCACCGACCTCGTCAAACAAGCCACCCGCTGAGGATCGCTCCACCATGCGCTACATGATGCTGATCCATCACGACGAAGTCGCCCTCGCCAATGCGCCGCAACGGGAGCTCTGGGCCGACTACGCCGCCTTCAACGAGGCGCTGGCCAAAGCGGGCGGCGGCATGGCTGCGGGCGAACGCCTGCAGCCGGCCTCGGCGGCGACCACTGTTCGCTTCGGCGACAGCCGCACCGAGGTGCTCGATGGCCCCTATGCCGACACCAGGGAGCAGCTCGCCGGCTATTTCCTCATCGAGGTCGATAACCTCGATGAGGCCATCGCCTGGGCCAAGCGCTGCCCCAGCTCGCGCTACGGCTCGATCGAGATCCGGCCTCTGGCCGAGAGCTACCCGCGGCCCGACTTGAGCCTCCGGCGACAGGACGGCTGACCCATGCAGATCGAGGGCAACGAGGCCGCCCGGGCAGCCGAGCGGGTGGCGCGCGAAAGCTATGGGCGCCTTGTTGCCTGCCTCGCCGCCCGCACCGGCGATGTCGCCGGCGCCGAGGATGCGCTGGCCGAGGCGTTTGCTGCGGCGCTCCACACCTGGCCGACCGAGGGTGTGCCGCATAATCCCGATGCCTGGCTGCTGACGGTCGCCCGCCGGCGGCAGACCGACGCGCTGCGCCGCCGCACAACGCGGCGGGCCGGCGAGGAGCATCTCAAAATGATCGCCGACGAAATCGAAGCCGCGGCCGACGCCCCCGATGAAATCCCCGACCGGCGCCTGGCGCTGATGTTCGCCTGCGCCCACCCGGCAATCGAGCGCGGCATGCGGGCCCCACTGATCCTCCAGACCATCCTCGGGCTCACCGCCATCGATATCGCCGCGGCCTTCCTGATCCCGCCGGCGACCATGGGCCAGCGCCTGGTCCGCGCCAAGGCCCGCATCAAGGATGCCGGCATCCCGTTCGGCATTCCCGACAAGGAGCTGCTGCCCGAGCGGCTCGATGCCGTGCTCGAGGCGATCTACGCCGCCTACACCAAGGGTTGGGCCGAGATCGGCGATGCCGCCTCGATTGCGCTGGCGGAGGAAGCCATCTGGCTCGGCCGTCTCGTCGTCGGCCTCTTGCCCGATGAGCCCGAAGCCAAGGGCATGCTGGCGCTGATGCTCTATACCGAAGCGCGACGCGCCGCTCGCCGCTCGGCCGATGGGGCGTATGTGCCGCTCGAACAGCAGGACACAAGCCTCTGGGACGACTCGCAGATCGGCCTCGCCGAGGCGCTGCTGAAAGCTGCCAACGCCGCGGGCCCTTCCGGTCGCTACCAGATCGAGGCCGCGATCCAGTCGGCCCACGTCGCCCGCCGGACGCTCGGCGCCAACACCTGGCCATCCATCCGAGCGCTCTACGATCACCTCCTGGCGCTCAGCGCCTCGCCAGTTGTGGCGCTGAATCGCGCCATGGCGCTCGCCGAACTCGAGGGGCCGGAAGCCGCGCTTGCCGCCATCGCGCCGCTCAGCGCCGACAAGCGCATGGCCGACTATCAGCCCTACTGGGCCGCCCGCGGCCACCTGATGGCGCGCGCCGGCCACAAAGCCGAAGCGCACGAAGCCCTCACCCTCGCCAGCGGCCTCGCCACCGACGCCGCGGTGCGGCACTATCTGCGTGGGCAGATTGCCGCGCTGGTGGACGGGTAAAGGCGGCAGTAGGCAGTAGGCAGTAGGCAGTCGTGGTACTCCAGTGTCTCATCCCTTTCTTCGACTGCCGACTGCCGACTGCCTTCGCCCTTGCCCGCCGGGGCGTCTTCCACTATAGCCACCGCCCATGAAGCGCCCGTCACCCCTGGAGGACGGGTGCGTGAGCTTTGATGTTTCAAAGTTCACACCAACCCATGAATGGATCATTCAATGGCTACTGCTGCTAAAGAGCTCAAGGCTCAGGCGCGGAGCGGGGTGGGCAAGGGGGCCGCTCGTGCACTGCGTCGTGAGGGGCTCATTCCTGCCGTCATCTATGGTGACAAGAAGGCTCCCCTGCCGATCTCGATCTCGTACAACGAGGCGATGAAGTCGATCTACGCCGGTGGTTTCCTCTCCCACATCGTCACTGTCGACGTTGATGGCGAGAAGCACCGCGTCATTCCGCGCGACTACCAGCTCGATCCCGTCAAGGACAAGGCGCTGCACGTCGACTTCCTGCGCGTCGGCAAGGGCACCAAGCTCAATGTCCAGGTGCACGTGAAGTTCATCAACGAAGACGCTTCCCCGGGCATCAAGCGCGGCGGTGTGCTGAACATCGTCCACCACACGCTCGACCTGACCGTCGATGCCGACCACATCCCCGAGGAGGTCGTCGTCGATCTCACCGGTCTCGATGTTGGCGACAGCGTCCACATCTCGTCGGTCAAGCTGCCGGCCGGCGCGTCCGACCACAGCCACGAGGCTGACCTCACCATCGCCACCATCGTTGCTCCGTCGGGCCTGCGCGCCGAAGAAGCCGAGGAAGGCGCTGCCGAGGAAGCTGCGGCCCCCGCCGCTGCTCCTGCCAAGGAATAATGACTCCGGGGCGGGCTTCGGCCCGCTCCATCCTGCCCCTGCTGCCTGGAAGTTAGCCGATGCACCTCATCGTCGGCCTCGGCAATCCCGGGGACAAATACCGCAACAATCGCCACAATATCGGCTTCCTCGCGGTCGACGCCATTGCGCGCCGCCACGGCTTTCCCGCGTTCCGCGAGAAGTTCCAGGGGTTGATTTCCGAAGGCACCATCGACGGCGAAAAGGTGCTGCTGCTGAAGCCGCAGACCTACATGAATTCCTCGGGCGACAGCGTTCAGAAGGTCACGACGTTCTATAAGCTCGGTCCCGCCGACGTCTCGGTGCTCTATGACGAGATCGACCTCGCCCCGGGCAAGACCCGCGTCAAGGTCGGCGGCGGCAATGGGGGGCACAATGGCCTGCGCTCCATCGATCCGCAGATCGGGCTCGGCTATCGCCGCGTCCGCCTCGGCGTCGGTCACCCCGGCCATAAGGACCTGGTGATGCCGCACGTGCTCGGTGATTTTTCGAAGGCCGAACAGCAGGCCTGGCTGATCCCGCTGCTCGACGCCATCGCCGACAACGCGGTGATGATCGTCAAGGGCGACGATAACGGGCTGATGAACAAGCTCGCCATCGCCGTGCAGGGTGACGGCGCCGAGCGCACCCAGCGCCCGGAAACCGCCGACCCGACCCGCAAGAAGGCCCCGGCGCAAAGCCACATCCGCGCCGCCCGGCCAACTGCGCCACAGGCTAAGGTGCCGGAGACGGGTCCGATGGCGGACATGCTGAAGAAGCTGTTCAAGAAGGACTAGTGCGCTTGGCGCCCCTCACCCTAACCCTCTCCCCAGAGGGGAGAGGGGACGCACTCTGCACGGACGGTGCCACATCGCCCCCTCTCCCCTCTGGGGAGAGGGTCGGGGTGAGGGGCGCCAGGCGCGCCAAACCGATTGACTTCCGCGCCCGATCACCCGATGTGAGGCGCAAAGATTTCCGGAGACTGTTATGGGTTTCAAGATGGGCATTGTCGGCCTGCCCAACGTGGGCAAGTCGACGCTTTTCAATGCGCTGACCCGCACTGCCAACGCGCAGGCCGCCAACTTCCCGTTCTGCACGATCGAGCCGAATACCGGCGAAGTCGCCGTCCCCGATGCGCGCCTCGATAAGCTCGCCGCCATCGGCAAATCGGCACAGATCCTGCCGGCCAAGATGAGCTTCGTCGATATTGCCGGTCTGGTGAAAGGCGCCTCCAAGGGCGAAGGCCTCGGCAACCAGTTCCTTGCCAATATCCGCGAATGCGACGCCATCGCCTATGTGCTGCGCTGCTTCGAGGATGGCAACATCATCCACGTCGCCAACAAAGTCGACCCGCTCGCCGATGCCGAAGTGGTCGAGACCGAGCTGATGCTTGCCGACCTCGAAAGCCTCGAGAAGCGCCGCAACGGCGTCGAGAAGAAAGCCAAGACCGGTGGCGACAAGGAAGCCAAGCTGACGCTCGACCTGATCGATCGTTCGCTGTTGCTGCTGCGCGACGGCAAATCGGCGCGCCTTGTGCAGCGCTCGGCCGAGGAGGAAAAGGCCTTCGTCGAACTGCAGCTCCTCACCTCGAAGCCGGCACTCTATGTCTGCAATGTCGACGAGGCCTCGGCTGCCTCGGGCAACGCCATGACCAAGCAGGTGGAAGAATACGCGCGGCAGCACAACGCGGCGGTGATCGTCATCTCCGCCGAGATCGAGAGCCAGCTGGCGCAACTCCCCGACGCAGAGCAGGCCGAATATCTCGAAAGCCTCGGGCTGCACGAGCCGGGCCTCAACCGCCTGATCCGCGAAGCCTACCAGCTGCTGGGCCTGCAGACCTATTTCACCGTCGGCCCGAAAGAGACGCGCGCCTGGACCATCCATAAGGGCGACCGCGCCCCGCAGGCGGCCGGCGTGATCCACACCGATTTCGAGCGCGGCTTCATCCGCGCCCAGACCATCGGCTACGACGACTTCGTCACGCTGGGCGGTGAAGTCCCCGCCAAGGAAGCCGGCAAGGCCCGCGACGAAGGCAAGGAATACGTCGTCAAGGACGGCGACGTGATGTTGTTCAAGTTCAATACTTAAGCTATTTCAATAATTTAACTCACACCCCCTGAGCCAAAACATGCTCGACCAGCTATTCGGCTCGTGGTGGCCGACGATATCGTCCTACCTGGCGGGACCGGCGGCGCTCGCTGCCGGCACCGTAACCCCGTTCACCGTCATCCCGACGGTGGGCTTCGCGCTGCTGCTGCTTGGCATCATCGCCGCCATCGCCTGGCGCGAGAAACATGCTGTGTGGGTGATCGGCCCGGTCGTCGCCGCGGCGCTGACCCCGGTGATCCTCGCCATCGGCAATATCCTTGGCGGCTGGTTCGTAGTGATGTTCGCGCTGGTCATCGGCGCGGTGGGCCTCCTGCTGTGGACCGGCATCATCTCCGCCAACGCCACCCGCCGCCTGCCAGTCTGGCTGCTCGGCCTGTTCGCCGTGAACTTCGTCGTCTACTGCACCGCCCGGAGCATCGCGATCATCTGGGGTTTGGCGTAAAGCCACCGCCCTCTCCGTGATCCTCCCCCGCGTGGCGGGGGAGGATCACTGAGAGTCCAGCGCCCACATCACCCACCACCTTGCCTCCCGCCCGTCCGTTGACGTATACGTCAACCCGCCATGAACGCCGTCACTGCTGACCGCCGCCATTTCGAGGATCTCGTCGTCGGCGAGACCATCAATCTCGGCTCGACCCTCGTGACCAAGGAGATGATCATCTCCTTCGCCCGCGAGTTCGATCCATTCCCCTTCCATCTCGATGAGGCTGCCGCCAAGCGCTCGCTGCTCGGCGGCCTCGCCTCCTCCGGCTGGCAGACCGCGGCGCTGACCTTGCGCCTGCTCGGCGACAGCTTCCTCAGCAAAATCGCCTCGGCCGGCGGCCTCGGCTTTTCCGATTTGAAGTGGAAGAAGCCGGTGATGAAGGGCGACACCATCTGGGCCACCGCCACCATTGCCGAGCTGCGTCGCTCCCGCCACCACCCCAACTGGGGCATCGTCAGCATCGATCTCGACGTGAAGAACCAGAACGGCCAGCCGGTGATGAGCATGCGGCTCGCCAACCTGGTCGAGACGCGCAGTCCCGAGGATGGCATGCAGGCGCAGCCCGAGCAGCCCTATGACGTCGAACAGGGCGGTGCCGCATGACCCGCTGGTTCGAGGACATCACCATCGACGAGCCGTTTCCGCTCGGCAGCCATACCTTCAGCGAGGAAGAGATCCTCGCCTTCGGTCGCGAGTACGACCCCCAATATTTCCACCTCGACCCGGCTGCCGCCGCGCGCAGCCATTTCGGCGGCGTCATCGCCTCGGGCTGGCACACCGTGCTGATGGGGCATCGGAAGATGGTCGACGCGCTCGACGCCGAAGAGGTTCGCCTGCGCGATCTCGGTCAGGAACCGGGCGTTTCCGGCCCTTCCCCCGGGGTCAACAAGATGGAATTCAAGGCGCCGGTCCGCCCGGGCGACACCGTCACCTACACGCTGACCGTCACCGGCAAGCGCCCATCCAACTCGATTCCCGGCTGGGGCCTGCTCTTCAACAGCCTCGATGCGGTGAACCAGCACGGCGAGAAAGTCTACCACGCCGAACTGGTCGGCTTCTCCAAACTGCGCGACTATCGGATGCCGCCACACTTACGGGTTCTTGAGGCGTTGACCAAAATCCCCGGATTAGGGAAGTTGCTGACCCAACGGAGTTGAGTCACGCCATGCGCCCTGCCCTTGCTATCGCTGCCCTGCTGCTGGCCGTCGCGCCCGCCACCGCGCAGTCGCTCACTGGCGTCGGCGTCGAGGGCAACTGGGGCTGTCGCGCCAATATCGACGGCACCCGCGCCGGGCTCCTTACCATCTATGCCGGCTCCTACGGCTATGCCTCGGCCAATTTCGGCAGCACCGCCTCCGGCAGCGGCACTGTCGAGATGGCCTCGAACGGCGTCACCTTCCTCGATGGCAACCTCGTCGTCGGCGCCGGCATCACCAGCGCCATCCTCGCCTTCGACGATACCGGCCGCGACGTGCTGCAGCTCTACACCGCGGAAAAGAACGTCCTCACCTGCACCCCGCGGGGGTAGCCAGCGGCCGTGGGGCAGGTGCCAGCCACAAGCTGAGGCCCCCACCTCCCCCTTGATGGGGCAAGCGAAGCTTGAGAGCGAGAGCGATCTAGCGTAGCTCGGAGGGGGTGCGCGGAGCCCCAATGCTTGTGGCCTACGTCCCATCTTGACCTCCCCGCCTTCCAGCGCTAAACAACGCGCCTTCCAGAGGAGTATCGCCCGAAAATGATCTGAGCACTGTTGCGGACGCCCGAGCCATTGCTTCCCTCGCCTTGCGAGTGGCAGCTGATGCGCGGATGCCGGCCACAGCAATGCTCCAGATAACGGGCTGACTCTGTCCGGCGCCTCGGGCGTCCAATCTCCCCCTGCACTTCATCGCCAACCGCGGCGCGCGCGCAGCACTGCTTCGCGTTACCCCGCTACTTGAGCTCGTATGCGACGTTACTACGTCGCGACGGGCAAGGAGATTGCCTATGCCCAAATTCATGACCTATCAGCGCCCTGCCCCGGTCAGCAAACAGAACTGGAGCGGCCGTCCCGGCGCCAACCCGTACCAGCCGGTCCGCCGGCCGGCCGGGCACCCCACGCCTGAGGCACCCAAGCTGGTGCTGCCGCCATGGCTCGGCGGACCAAAGTCACGGTGAGCGAAGGGCGCCCCGGCGATTGAGCCGGGGCGCCACCGCGAGGAAATTTGTATCCGGACATTGCCCATGCGGCCCGGGAAAACCCTGGAAACCGGGGCCGCGCAGCCTTAACACCTGGTTAACCGCCCCTGGCCCCTGCTCCATTCGCGGCCGACTTTCGGTCTGCACGTGGCCGATCCGGCCCGCAATGGAGGTCCCTCATGTCCATCAGTGGGGTGGGAGGCGGCGCGGCGTTGATGCGTCCGTTTCAGCCACCCAGCTTCAGTTCCATCGATAGTAACGCGAGCAGCGATATCACGCTCGATGAGTTGAAAGCCGGCGCCCCGGGTGGCGCCAGCGACGCCAAAAGCGCGCAGCGCGCCGAAAAATTGTTCGCCGCCATGGACGCCGACAGCAGCGGTTCGGTCAGCAGCGACGAAAAGGACGCGTTCGACAGTAAGCTCGCCGAACAGCGCCAGGCCATGCAGTTCATGACCCAGCTGATGGCGGGCGGCAACCAGCCGCCGAGCAACGAGGACATCTTCGCTACGACCGATCTCGATGGCTCGGGCTTGGTCAGCCTCGAGGAGTTCTCGTCCAGCGACGCGGCCGAGGGCGTCTCCACCGATGAGCTTGAGCAGCTGTTCGCCAGCATCGACGCCGATGGCGACGGCGCCATCACCGAAACGGAATCGTCGAACTTTCTCGACAGCCTGAAATCCGCCATGGCCCCACCGCCCGGCGGTCCCGGTGGCCCACCGCCAGGTGGTCCTCCCCCTGGCGGCAAGGCTGACAGCGCCGAGGCCGACGACGATGAATCGACCCTGGCGCTCGATCTGCTCGCTGCCGCCAAGACGGCCTATTCGGCCTCCTCGAGCAGCGACGACCTGCTCGAGACCCTGTCGAGGATTTTCGACAGCGCCGCCTGAGTGGCGCGCGGGGCCTGTCGCCCCGCCGCTTCGGGCGAGGGTTGCGCCCCACCCGCGCGGCCCTCGCCTAACCGGCAGGTGGAGTGGACAACCGCAGCTGCACCACCTGCCGCAATCCGCCCTCCGGCCGGTTGCTGATCGCGATGCTGCCGGCGAATCGTTCGATGATCTCCAGCGCGATCGCCAGCCCCAGCCCGGCGCCCTTGGTGGTCTGCAGGCGCCCCGGGTTTACTCGGAAGAACGGCTCGAACGCCTGCGGAATCAGCGCATCGGGAATACCGGGACCATCATCCTCGATCACCACCAGCGCCTCGTCACCGTCGATCGCCAGCCCGACTGCCGCCCCACCGCCATGCGTCGCGCCATTGGTGATGAGATTGCGCAGCGCCAGCCGCAACGCCAGTGGACCCGCCGTCACCACGGCCGGCGCGATCTCACCAAGCGTCACCGGCAACCCGGTTGCCGCCAGCTCGGCTGCCGTTTCCCGCACCAGCCGGTCGAGCTCGACCGGCCGGCGGTCCTCGCCTGCCCCCTCTTCCTGCACCAGCCGGATGGCGCTGTCGGCAATGGCGTCAAGTTCATCGAGGTCATTCAGCCACGAGCCGCGATCCTCCTCAGGGAGGAACTCGGCCCTCAGCCGCATCCTGGTCATCGGCGTCCGCAGATCATGCCCGGCAGCGGCGACCAGCCGCATTCGGCTTTCCATCGCCGCCTTCAGCCGGTCCGATAAGGCGTTGAGCGCCATGGCCGTCTGCCGCGCCTCGCTGCCACCGGTCTCGGGCACATGCGGCAGCACCCCGTCCGGCCCCACCGAACCGATCGCACGCTCCAGCACCGCAAAGGGCTGGGTGGCGCGCCAGGCCAGTGCCACGGCCGCGCCGAGCACCCCGATCACCACCAGCGCCAGCCAGGCCAGCAAGGCCAGCCACAGCTGCGGCGGTGGTCCGGGTGGCCGCGGGAAGGGGAACAGCATGTAGCGCCCATCCGTGAGCCGCTGCGCCACGATCCGCTCGCCACCGCCGAGCTCGAGCACCTCGACGGGTCGCGTTTCGCCTTCGCGCAGCAGCGCGCGCTGCAGCGCTGCTGCAAGCTCCGGCCGTGCCGTTCCCTTCGGCAGCGCCTCGACCACCCGGTCGGGCCCGAACGGCGGCTTGAACGAGGGATTGAAGCGCGGCCGCTCGGGCGGTTGGTCCGGCGCCCTGCCCTCAGGCCCGGCCGTGATGATGTCGTTGGCGATCGCCATGTGCCGCGCCATCGGCCCCATCAGTCGGTCGGTCTCGCCGATGCTGAGCATCAGCGCCGTCACCGCCGTCGCCACCAGCACGACGGCCAGCACCGAGCCGACAAAGATCAGCGCCAGCTTGACCCTGAGGCCGTGCATCAGTCCGCCTCTTCGGCTTCGACCCGCGCCACCAGTTGATAGCCGCCATTGCGCACCGTCTTGAACAGCGGCTCGCGGGTCTCGGCCCCGAGTTTACGCCGCAGCCGGCTCATCAGCACATCGATCGAGCGATCCAGCGGCCCCGCCTCGCGCCCTTGGGTGTGCCCCAGCAACTGCTCGCGCGACAGCACCCGCCCGGGTCGATCGAGAAACACCCGCAGCAGCTCGAACTCCGCCCCGGTCAGATCGATCGGCGCGCCATCGGCAGTCACCACGCTGCGCGACCCGGCATCGGCGAGGAGCGCCGCGAAGCGATAGGTCGTGCCGCTCGCCGTCACGGCGCCCCCGCCGGCGCGGCGCAGGACGGCCCGCATCCGCGCCACCAGTTCGCGCGGGTTGAATGGCTTGCCGAGATAATCGTCGGCCCCGATCTCGAGCCCGATGATCCGGTCGACCTCTTCCTTCAGCGCCGTCACCAGGATCACCGGCACCTGCGGCGCGCGCTGGCGGAGGTACCGGCAGAGATCGAGCCCCGAGCCATCCGGCAGCAGCACGTCGAGCACCACGATATCGAGCCGCTCGGTCGCCACCCGGTCGAGGAACTCCCGCTTCGAGCCGGCCAGCGATACCCTGAAACCCTGCTCGCCGAGATAGCGGCCGAGCAGCTTGCGGATTTCCTGATCGTCATCGACGACCAGCACATGGGGGGAAGCAGTCATAGCCGCACAATCCTCTGCCGGCCCCGGCCTGACAAGCGCACTCTATGGCAAGATTTGCGGCGAAGCATTGCCAAGCGGCGCCTCAGAAACATTGAGCAACAGAGCAGTTCGCGGCCGGCGCGCCGGCAGCACGAACAAACACTTACCGGCCCGGATGCTTTCTATTCAACGGTTTAGGGCTTCGTTATGCGCGCTGGCGCACAATGATGCGACGACACTATTGCCTTACCCGCGCCACGAGGTCCGTCGGTCATGGAGTCGCCTTGGTACAGCCTGATGACCAACGTCTCGGTCGTCGCGTTCGTCGTCAGTGTGTGGACCCAGTTGCGCGACGTGTTCGAGCGCTTCGGTCCGCGCGCGGTCGAGGCCGGGTTCGGGGCGGTGATGGGGCTCGGTGCCATCGCCACCATGCTGTTCCCGGTGCAGTTCGCGCCCGGCATCTTCTTCGACCTGCGCGCTTGCCTGTTGGCCCTCGCCGCCTTTTTCGGCGGCCCGATTGCGGCGCTGGCGGCGCTCATCCCCGCCATCGCCTACCGCCTGTGGATCGGTGGCGCCGGCGCGCCGGCGGGCATGGTGTCGATGACGCTGATCACCCTCGCCGCCTCGTTCGGTCACTTGGCGCTGCGCCGCCATGGGCTGAGGATCGCCCGCTGGCACTCGCCGGCGCTGGCCTTCGCCACCTGCGCCATCGGCCTGTTAACCATTGCTTTCGTCCCCATCGACCCCGGCGCCAGCGACTGGGTGCCGCTGATGGCGGCGCGCACGGTGTTGCTGTTCCTCGCGGTGATGCTCTCGGGCCTGGCCCTCACTCATGACGAGGAATTGCGCACGGCGCGGCGCGAGAACCAGATCTACCGCCAGGTGATCGACGAGCTGCCCGACAGCATCAGCGTCCGCGATCCCGAAGGGCGCTTCGTCATCGCCAACCCGGCGACGGCAACACTGCTCGGCGTCAGCTCGCCGAAAGCGCTGATCGGCCGCCCAGGCGCCGAACTCGGCATCGCCCACCCGGCCTCGCCGCCGCACCCCGGCGACACGCACTGGACCTTCCAGCAGGCGGTCAAGCGCCCCGATGGCAGCACCAGCTGGCTGCAGACGCTCGAAGTGCAGCTCAACGACCAAAGCGGCCGCCCCGAGGGCCTCATCACCCACAACCGCGACATCACCGACCAGAAGCATCTCGAACTCGAGCTCGACGAGCGCCAACGCGTTCTCGCCTTCGCCATGGCGCAGATGACCGATGGCGTCGCCATGTTCGATCACAGCGGCAAACTGCTGTTCTGTAATGCCCGGTATCAGAAGCTGTTCCCGCTGACCTCCGACGTGCGCGTCCCCGGCGCCAATATCCGCGACATTCTCACTGCGGCGGCAGAGCGGCGCGAGCAGCAGGTCGGTTCGTCCCCGGCCGACGTCGCCGAATGGATCGACGAGATCACCGAGTCGCTGCATCACGACGCCGAGGAAGAGGTGCATCTGTTCGATGGCACCTGGCTCAGGGTCTCCACCCGCCCCTCGCCCGACGGCGTTTCGATGGTGGTGGTTTCCGACATCACCCGGTTGAAGCGCACCGAGCTCGAGCTGCTCAATGTCGCCGAACGGCTGCGCGAGGAAGCGACGACCGACGCGCTGACCGGCCTCGTCAACCGCCGCGCCCTCGACCAGCGGCTCGAAATCGAGATCGCCCGGAGCCTGCGCTCCGACACGGCGCTGAGCGTCATCCTGCTCGATATTGATCATTTCAAAGCTTACAACGACACCTATGGCCACCTCGCCGGCGACGCCTGCCTGAAGGCGGTGAGCCAGTGTCTCGGCCAGGTGTTCCGTCGTCCGGCCGATCTCATCGCCCGTTACGGCGGCGAGGAGTTCCTCGTGGTGCTGCCCGAGGTCGATGCCGAGACGGCCTACCGGCTGGCCAACGACTATCGCGAGCTGCTGGCGGCGCTGGCGCTACCGCACCAGGCGAGCGAGTTCGGCCGCGTCACCGTCAGCCTCGGTATCGCCGCCTATGCCCCCGGCCAGACCGACCGCAGTGCCATCGACCTCGTCGGCCGCGCCGACGAGGCGCTCTATGCGGCCAAGAGCGGCGGCCGCGACCAGGTCAGCGGCTGGCGCCGCCGCTTCGACGTGGTGCCGCGTAGTCTTCGCGTGGTGCACTAGGGCCCTCTCACTGCGGCGCAGCCTTAGTGCCGACTGACAGAGACGGCCCCCTCCCATCCTCCCCCATGAAGGGGGAGGTGCTCCGCCGGTGCTCATGGCGCGATCGATGTCAAAGCCCCGACTCTTCACCTCCCCCTTTATGGGGGAGGCCGGGAGGGGGCCGTCTGCCGACAGGGAGACTCGTAAGCATGGCCGCACTCACCGGCACCATGAGATACCTCTCTTCCCGCCGCGAGTAGTAGCTGCGGATGAAGCGCTCTGGCAGCCCTCAATGCCCCTCGAACGGGATCAGCGCCTCGACCTTCACCCCGGTGGCGCGCAGCTTGTCCGCTCCGCCCAGGTCGAACAGGTCGATCACAAAACCCGAATGCGACACTTCCGCCCCGGTTCGCCGCAGCAGCGATACCGCCGCCACCGCCGTGCCGCCGGTGGCGATCAGGTCGTCGACCAGCAGCACCTTGTCGCCTGCCCCGATCACATCGGCATGGATCTCGATGGTGTCGACGCCGTATTCGAGCGCGTAGTTCTGCCCGATCGTCTCGCCGGGGAGCTTGCCTTTCTTGCGCACCGGGATGAACCCGACGCCGAGCGCAATGGCGACGCCGGCGCCGAAGATGAAGCCGCGCGCCTCGATGCCCGCCACGTGGGTGATCCCCAGGTCGCGATGCAGTCCGGCCAGCCGGTCGACGCTCTCGCGGAACCCGGCCGGATCCTCGATCAGTGTGGTGATGTCACGGAACAGGATGCCCTTTTTGGGGTAGTCGGGGATCGTGCGGACGAGCGATTTCAGATCAAGCATTGGCGCGGGAACAACGAGTGGTGGGAGCGAATAGTGAGTAGCGAATGGCCAGTAGCGAAACTATGTCGTGAGCACCGCTGCCGGAAGCCCTATTCGCTATTTCGCTGGCGCGTCAGCGCTTGGTGCTGTCGACGATCTTTCGTGCCAGCTGGCCGGCCTTGTACGCGGTGTTGAGCGTCGCATCCTTGGCGGCGGCCTTCACCTTGGGCGTCAGCAGCAGCGGCGCCGCGGCAATGCCGGCCCGCACCATCGGATGGGCGATCACCGTCCGGGCCAGGGCTGCGGCCGTGATGGCGCCGCGAATGATCGACATGTGGGCCTCCGGATGTTTCGCCAGGAACTGCTTCGCCCCGGAATATCGACGATGCCGCAGCGGATCGCAAGGGCACGGAAACGACAAAGGGCCCCGCGGGGCCCTTTGCATAAACATTGCGGCAGCGTTGGCTAGTGCTCGACGCGCGACCAGAGCTTGCGCTTGACCAGGTACATCAGTCCGGCGAACACCAGGAGGAACGCGATCACCTGGAAACCGGCTTCCTTGCGCGCCACGAGGTGCGGCTCGGCCATCCACATCATGAACGAGGCGACGTCGCGCGAATACTGGTCGACGGTCAGCGGCACGCTGCCGGTCTCGCCTTCCTCGTAGGTGACGGCACCATCGCTCAGCGGCGGCGCCATACCGAGCGCATGGCCCGGGAAGTAGGTGTTGTAGTGCTTGCCTTCCGGCACCTCGGCGCCATGCGGCGGCGGGTCGACATAGCCGTTGAGCAGCGCGTGGATATAGTCCGGACCGCCTTCCGAGTAAGCGGTGAAGTAGTTGAGGATCCACCACGGGAACGGTTGCGTCGTGCCGCGGGCCTTGGCCAGCACCGAGAAGTCCGGCGGCAGCGCGCCGCCATTGGCGTCACGGGCTTCCTGATCGTTCGCAAACGGCGACGGCCAGCGATCGGCCGCGATGCCCGGGCGCTTGCCGCCCTCGGCGTCGGGATCGTTGATCTCGTACTCGGCGGCAAGCGCCTTCACCTGGCCCTCGGTGAACTCCGGACCGCCTTTTTCGCCGAGGTTGCGGAACGCCATCAGGCGCGCCGAGTGACAGCTCGAGCAGACTTCCTTGAACACCTGGAAGCCGCGCTGCAGCTGGTTGCGATCGTAGGTGCCGAACGGCCCGGCGAAGCTCCAGGCTTCCTTGTGGATCTCCGGAGTGGCGTGCCCCTCCTGCGCCGCGGCCGGAGCCGCAGCGAACAGGATGCTCACCAGCAGGGCGCCGATAATGCTTTTGGTCTTGATCATTGGCGTTGGGCCCCGGGTCAGTGCGACGTCGACGCAGCGACAGGCTGAGCCGCCGCCGGCGCCTTGTGCTTAGCCAGCACGGACTCAGTGATCGACGTCGGCAGGGGCCGCGGCGTCTCAAAGCGTCCGAGCAGCGGAAGCACGATGATGAAGTAGATGAAGTAGTAGGCAGTGGCGATCTTGGAGAGCAGCACGTAGATGCCCTCGGCCGGTGCCGAACCGAGCCAGGTCAGGAACACGAAGTTCGCCACGAACAGCCAGTAGAACCACTTGAAGACCGGACGGAAGGTACCCGAGCGGACCTTGCTGGTATCGAGCCACGGCACGAAGAACAGCACCAGGATCGCGCCGGCGAAGAAGATCACGCCGCCCAGCTTCGAATCGATGAACAGGATGTTGAAGTCGATGGCGCGCAGGATTGCGTAGAACGGCAGGAAGTACCATTCGGGCACGATATGGGCCGGCGTCACCTGGCTGTTCGCCATGATGTAGTTGTCGGGGTGGCCCAGGATATCGGGCGCAAAGAACACGAACCAGGCGAACGGGATGCAGAACACGATGATCGCGAACAGGTCCTTCATCGTGTAGTAGGGGTGGAACGGCACCGTCTCGCGGCTCGACTTCACTTCCACGCCGATCGGGTTGTTGTTGCCCGGCACGTGCAGCGCCCAGATGTGGAGCGCCACCACCGCCGCGATGATGAACGGCAGCAGGTAGTGCAGCGAGAAGAAGCGGTTGAGCGTCGCGTTGTCGACGGCGAAACCGCCGCGCAGCAGCTCGAGGATCGGGGTGCCGAGCACCGGAATGGCGCCGAGGATGTTGGTGATCACGGTGGCGGCCCAGAAGCTCATCTGGCCCCACGGCAGCACGTAGCCCATGAAGGCGGTGGTCACCATCAAGACGAACAGCAGCACGCCGAGGATCCACAGGATCTCGCGCGGCGCCTTGTACGAGCCGAAATAGAGCCCGCGGAACATGTGGATATAGACCGCCGCAAAGAACATCGAGGCGCCCGTGGCATGCACGGCCTGGATGATGCGGCCGCCATTCACGTCACGGCGGATATGCTCCACCGAGTCGAAGGCGAGGCTGACATGCGGAGTGTAGTGCATCGCGAGGATGATGCCGGTGACGATCTGCACGCCGAGCATGAAGGCGAGGATGGCGCCGAAGGTCCACCAGTAGTTGAGGTTCTTCGGCGTGGGGTAGTCCATCAGGTGTTCTTTGGACCACCGGATGATCGGCAGGCGGTCGTCGATCCATTTCTCGACGACGTTACCGGGGACGTAGCTGGATTCGTGAGCCATCTGGTCGAGTCCCCTTAACCGATCTTCACGAGCGTATCGGAAATGAATTCGTAGGGCGGCAGCACCAGGTTGGTCGGCGCCGGGCCCTTGCGGATACGGCCGGCAGTGTCGAACTGCGAGCCGTGGCAGGGGCAGGCCCAGCCGTTGTAATCGCCGGAATCGCCGACCGGGATGCAGCCGAGGTGCGTGCAGTTGGCGATCATGATCAGCCACTGCTCATGGCCCGGCTTGGTGCGTTGTTCGTCGGTCGCCGGATCCTTGAGGTCCGACATCGGAACGGCCTTGGCCTCGGCAATCTCTTCGGGCGTGCGGTTGCGCACGAACACCGGCAGACCGCGCCACTTGATGGTGACCGACTGGCCCACTTCGATGCCCGAAAGGTCGAACTCGATGCTGGCCAGCGCCAGCACGGACGCATCGGGGTTCAGCTGGTTGATCAGCGGCCAGGTCACCCCGGCAACGCCCACCGCGCCTACGGCGCCCGCCGCGATATAGAGGAAATCGCGCCGACCCGGTTTAGGGTCGTCCTGATGTGCCAGATTGGATTGCGTCGCCAAGGTAAGCTTCCGTCTGTTGTGTCTTGATCAGCGCCTCGGTGCCCGTTGGCTTTAGGGCCACATAGCCAGAGCCAACCCCCGCCCTCAACAGCGCGTGATTTGGGCGTTCTTTTGACACTATGAATGGGGCTTGTCCAGCCGGAGTCAGGGTGACTTTCCCCCGATGCGACACTATAGCAACCGGCTAAAACCTTACCGCCTTGCTCAAGAAATTCGATGCGAAAAACCCGATGATCGATCTGGCCCTCTACCAACCCGATATCGCGCAGAACACCGGCACCCTGCTCCGCCTCGGCGCCTGCCTGGGGGTCATGGTGCACATCATCCATCCAACCGGCTTTCAGTTCTCGCCGCGCTCGATCCGCCGCGGCGCCCTCGATTACCTCGAGCATGCACTGTTCACCGAGCACGACAGCTACGCCCATTTCGATGCCTGGCGCCGTTCGGCCGGCCGCCGGCTGGCGCTGCTCACCACCAAGGCGAGCGGCTCCGCCTATGCCACGAGCTACCGGCCCGACGATATCCTGCTGCTCGGCCGCGAGTCCGCCGGGGTGCCCGACAGCGTGGCTGACGACGCCGACCTCAAGGTCCGCATCCCCATGCGACAAGATATGCGCTCGCTCAACGTGGCCGTGGCCGGCAGCCTCGTGCTAGGGGAGGCGCTGCGACAGACCAACGGTTTTGCAGCTCTATCATGACATTACCCGCCGATATTGACTCAAAAAAGCAAGTGGCCGCGGCCTGGTTCCGGAGTTTTCGCGATCAGCTCTGCGCGAGTCTCGAAGCAGTCGAAGCCGAAGTGAAGGGGCCGCACGCCGACCGGCCTGCCGGCAAGTTCGAGATCGAGCCGTGGAGTCGCGAAGCTGGCGGCGGCGGCGAGATGGGGCTACTGCATGGCCGCGTGTTCGAGAAGGCCGGAGTCCATATCTCCACTGTCC
>NZ_LAJE02000380.1 GCF_000970465.2 Devosia insulae DS-56 | reverse complement strand
TCCGTACCCTGCTCAGGATCAACGTCCTAAACGCCTTCCAGCCACCACGACGACGACCAAACTCAATGCAAGGACAGATGGAACTCAGCCTCAATCCACCATCACCCAAAAATCCCGGACAGTAGTGGGCCTGCGCCGGGATGACATCGCGTTTGGGGCGCCGCTTGGTGGTGAGCTCGCTTGGTGCGGTCCGCCTTCGCGGGGAGGCCCGTTTCCTGAAGCGCTCTAGCCTACCAGCACCGGGCGGCTGCAGGTGACGCTGTAGACCCGGACGTCGGCCTCGCCGAGGCCGACTCCGAGAACCTCGAGCACGCCGAAGATAGTGCTGTCGAGCACCGGCGCCAGCGGCGCCACAAGGGTGCGCACCGCCGCTTCGATGACCGCATCGCTGGACAGCCCGAATCCGAGCACGTCGACATCGATATCGAGCCCGTCGAGCAGCGATTTCGACAGGCTGCCGACGATCGTGTGGTTGGTCGCGGTCTTGACCGTTCCCTGCTTCACGTCGTCGCTCGAGAAATTGAGCAGGATCGGCGAGGTCTGGCCGATGGCGACGGCGGCGCTGGCCTTGATCTTGAGCAGCAGCGGGACCGACAGAATGGTGGCCTGGCTGACCACCGGGAGGGCGCCGAAATCGGTGAAGCTGGCGCCCGAGAGATTACCGATGGCGAGGCGCGCCGCGCCGGGCAGCACCTCGACCACGGCGCTGCCGGCCTGCTTGCCCAGGCTGGGGCAGGTGAGCGAGCGGATCCGCGCTTCGGCATAGGCGGCTTCGATATAGATCGGCAGGGTGACGCCGGCGCCGAGCAGCACCGGGCTGCCGAGCAGCTTGACCGTGAGCTTCAGCCGGGTCTGCGCGGTCCGGGCGACGGCGCCCTTCTCGCCAACGCGGTACCAGGCATGCTGCGGCGGCTCGCCGATGGCGACGCTAAGAGCGATGCTGGTGAGGCCGGGCAGGCTGGCGCCGACGTTGAGATCGATCTGCTTGCCGTTGCCGGCGATCACCGCCGCGGCATTGAGCAGCTCGAGCGCCGAGAGGCCGGCGAAGTAACCAGATTCGCTGCCCACCGGCAGGGTCGAGAGCGAGCCGATATCGAGCAGCTTGAGCAGCGGGATGGTGCCGGTATCGGCGATGGTGGTGGAGAGCGTGGTGGCGGCGGTCTTGGCGGTGCCGGTGAGAACGCTTGCGAGGGCGCCGGCAATGGCGCCGCGGCTGGCCGAGGCCTTCAGCACGTCGCCATAGGTGGCGGCCGAGAGGTGGAGGTTCTGGTTCAGGGCATCGAGGAAATCGAGGAGGTCGACCTTGGCATCGAGCAGGGCATTGTAGCTCATCACGTCGAGCGTCGCCGAGGTGCCGAGCAGGCTCTTGAGCAGGGCGTTGGCGACGCCGCCATTGACCGAGGCGAGGCGGGAGCCCACCGAGAAGGCCGCCTGCGGGTTGGCCGTGGCCAGCGCTGCAACGGAGATTTCGGGCGGCGCCTGCCAGGGCCGGGCGAGCCACAGCGTGCCGGTCTTGCGATAGGTCACCTGCACGGCATTGGGCGGCGAGCCGCCGGGGGAGAAGCGCGCCGTGACCGACAGTTCCGGGGCTGCTTTGTAGTGGCCGGTCACCACCTGTACGGGGCGCGACGAACGGATCTGGATCGAGGGATCGTCGATGCTGAGGGTGGCGCCGATCAGCCCGTTGGCCTGGAAGGTTTTGAAAGCGGTGTCGAGCGCCTTGCTGGGGTCGGTCGCTGCGGCGATAGCAGCGAGGTCCGCCACCGACTGCGCCTGCCGCCGCTCGAGATAGAGCGAACCTTCATCGACGGCAAAAGCGCCGGCGAGCATCACGACGGGCAGGATCAGCGCGAACATCACTGCGATGTTACCGCGCTCCTCGCCCTGGAAGCGGCGCAAAACCTTCATGTGCCACCGAGGCGGATGGTCGAGGTGTAGCTGATGAGCTTGCCCGGCATCGGCACCGGCAGCCCCCAGATCGGCAGTTGCGAGGCGTCGTAGGTGACGGTGACCTTGTACTGGTTGGGATCGCTGGCATCGTCGCCGATGGCGAAATCCACCTCGTCGGGATCGATGAAGACATAGGAGCCGGCATTGCTCTCGATGAATGCCGTAACCAGGGTGTTGCGCTCGGTGGCGCTGAGACCGGCGATCGAGGTGCGCGCGGCGTCGGCGGCGATCTGCTGCACCGAGTTGGCGGCGCCGAAATAGATACCGTAGGCGAGGACGCCGACGATCATCAGGATGAAGACCGGAGCGATGATGGCGAATTCGACCGCCGAGGCGCCGTCGTGATCGCCGGCAAGACGCTTGAGGCCACGAAGTGACCACACGTGGCGCAACTGACTGTCTCGTTGCCTAGGCATTCGAGTACCCCACAAGTGGCCGCCACCCTCCTGGGCAGGACGCTCGGCCGGTCGTGTCAGGCGCTCGACGACTTGCGCCCGGGACCACGGAATACGAGATTAGTCAAATAGAGATAAGTATACGCAAGATAAGTGGAATTCCCGTGAGCAATGCGGAAACACCGCGCTGGCAACATCTGCGCGTAGGACGGCGCGATGGCGCTTAGCGATGTACGTGGTGATGCTTATGGGGGGGCGGCGAATAGCGAATGGCGAGTAGCGAATAGAAAGGGGTTGCGAGGGCGCTGTGACATCCGCAGCCCGGCTACTCGCTACTCGCTACTCGCTACTCGCTACTCGCTACTCGCTACTCAGATAGCCTTACCCTGTTCTCCGGCCAGTGCGCGGACGAACTGGATGGCGACGCGGCCGGAGCGGGCGCCGCGGGTCATCGACCATTCGACGGCGCGGGCGCGCAGGGTTTCGTCGTCGATCACGAGGCCATACTCGTCGCAATAGCCACGGATCATCGCCAGATAGGTCGGCTGGTCGCAGTTGTGGAAGCCGAGCCAGAGGCCGAAACGATCGGACAGCGACACCTTCTCGTCGACCGCTTCGCCCGGGGTGATCGCCGTGGACCGCTCATTTTCCACCATGTCGCGCGGCATCAGGTGGCGGCGGTTGGACGTGGCGTAGAACAGCACGTTTTCGGGCCGGCCTTCGAGGCCGCCATCGAGAATGGTTTTGAGCGACTTGTAGCTGGTCTCGTCCTTGTCGAAGCTCAGATCGTCGCAGAACACGATGAAGCGGGCGGTCTCCTCTTTGGCGATGAGTCGCATCAGGCGGGGCAGGGCTTCGATGTCCTCGCGAGCGATCTCGATCAGGATCAGCCGTTTAGTACCGGGTTCGCCCAGTCCGTTGATGTGGGCGTGCACGGCCTTGACCAGTGAGCTCTTGCCCATGCCGCGGGCGCCCCAGAGCAGCGCGTTGTTGGCGGCATAGCCGCGCCCAAACTGCAGGCTGTTCTGCAAGAGGATCTCGCGCACGTCATCGATGCCCTTGAGCATGGCCAGCGGCACCCGCGATACCTTCGGCACCGGGATGAGCGCATCCGCCGCGGCGTCCCAGTGATAGGCGTCGGCGTCGGTGAGGGCAGGGGCCGGAGTGCCGGCGCCGGGCTTCATGGCGTCGAGTGTATCGGCGATGCGGGCGAGGGCCGCCGCGATGTCGGCGGAATAGTCGGTGGTCATATGGGCGAACTCCCGGGTACGCCCCCGTTTTGACGCAGCCCGATTGGCTTTGCAATCCTTGTGCACGGCCTCTATATTCCGGCCGATTTTTGCCGGGTTGGACTGTCCAGCGCCGGAGACCAGCCCTATATGGGTCCACAACGGCCATCCGACGTGCCGACAGCCACTATGCAAGGAGTTTCTTAATGTTCGTGACCCCCGCCTTCGCGCAAGCCGCAGGTGCAGCCCCCGCCGGTGGCATGGGCGCCGGTGATCTGCTGATCCAGTTCGCCCCGATCCTGTTGCTGGTCGTGATCTTCTGGCTGCTGATCTTCCGTCCGCAGCAGAAGCGCATGAAGGCGCACCAGGCGATGCTGTCGTCGATCAGCCGTGGCGACACCGTGGTCACCTCGGGTGGTCTCGTCGGCAAGGTCACCAAGGCGGTCGACGGCGAGGACCTCGAGGTCGAGATCGCGCAGGGGACCCGCGTCAAGGTCACGCGCGGCGGTATCTCGGATGTCCGCTCCAAGTCGACGCCGGTCAACGACAACAAGGCTTCCTGAGCCACCCATTCCAGCCGGCCCCCAAAATGGGCCGGCTGACGCATTTCTGACATAGACGCGGAGCCACTGGGCTCCGCTTGCCCATGGGGCAGCTTGCTGCTTCCCGTTAGGGCACCATACAGGACCCAAGTTCCGACCATGCAGTCATCGCCAATCCGGTCAGCCATCATCGTCATCGTTGCGATACTTGGCATCCTGTTCACCATCCCGAGCTTCCTGCCCAAGGATATCCTCGCCGCCTGGCCGGGTTTCCTGCCCAAGCAGACCGTGGTGCTCGGCCTCGATCTGCAGGGCGGCTCGCATCTGCTGCTGCAGGTCAACCGCGAGTCGATCATCACCGAGCGGATCAAGACGCTGCGCCGCGACGTGCGTTCGGCGCTGGCCAACGACAATGGTATCGGCAACCTGATCACCACCGGGCCGGATTCGATCACCATCGAGTTGACCGATCCGACGCAGAAGGCGGCCGCGATGACGGCTGTGCAGAAGCTGCAGAACAATGTCTCGAGCAGCTTTGGCGTCGGCGGCGTGCCGGAACTGGCCTTCTCCGAGACGCCGGACGGCAAGATCGTGGTGTCGCTGACCGCCGACGGGGTCAAGGAGCGCATGTCGTCGCTCGTCGCGCAGTCGATGGAAGTGATCCGCAACCGCGTCGACGAGGTGGGCACCACCGAGCCGACCATCCAGCGCCAGGGGCAGGACCGTGTGCTGCTGCAGGTGCCGGGTTTCGAGGATTCCGAGCGGCTGAAGAAGATCGTCCAGCAGACCGCGCGCCTCACCTTCCACCTGGTCCATCCCTCGATGACCGCGGCGCAGGCCGAGGCGCAGGGTATCCCGTCGGGCTATTTCATTCTCCCCAGCGCTGATGGCGGCAACGAGCTGCTGAACGAGAACATCGAACTCGGTGGCGAGTCGCTGACCAATGCGCAGCCGGGCTTCGACCAGCAGACCTCGCGTTCGGTGGTGAGCTTCCAGTTCGACACCCGCGGCGCCATCACCTTTGGTGAAATCACCTCGAAGAATGTCGGCAAGCGTTTTGCCATCGTGCTCGACAACCAGGTGATCACCGCGCCGGTCATCCAGCAGCCGATCACCGGCGGTTCGGGCCAGATCAGTGGCAACTTTACGCCACAGACCGCCAGCGACCTCGCTGTGCTGCTGCGCGCCGGTGCGCTGCCGGCCAGCCTCGACGTGGTCGAAGAACGCTCGGTCGGCCCCAGCCTCGGTGCGGATTCGATCCGCGCCGGTATCACCGCCGGTGCGGTGGCGTCGGTGCTGGTGCTGGCCTTCATGGTCATCGCCTACGGTCTGTTCGGCGTGTTCGCCAACGTGGCGCTGGTGCTCAATATCTTCCTGATCCTCGGGTCGCTCTCGGCCATCGGCGCGACGCTGACGCTGCCCGGCATCGCCGGTATCGTGCTCACCATCGGCGTGGCGGTCGACGCCAACGTGCTGATCTATGAGCGCATGCGCGAGGAGCAGCGAGCCGGCAAATCGATCCTTGCGGCACTGGACGCGGGCTTCCACCGTGCCTGGGGCACCATTATCGACTCCCACCTGACGCAGCTGATCGCGGCGATCGTCCTGTATTTCCTCGGCTCGGGCCCGATCCAGGGCTTTGCCGTGACGCTGGCGCTGGGCATCCTGACCTCGCTGTTCACCGCCTATACGGTGACCCGCTTCTTCATCGGCATCTGGTACCACTGGAAGCGCCCCAAGACGCTGAAGATCCAGCATTTCCGGTTCATCCCCGACGGCACCAAGATCGACTTCATGAAGATGTCGCGCAACGCGATCATCCTCTCGATCGTCCTGACGGTGCTCGCTATCGGCACCGCCTACTTCAAGGGCTTCAACCTCGGGATCGACTTCGTCGGCGGTTCGGCCATCGAAGTGCAGCATACGGCGGAGGGCGACGCCGACCCGGCGCGGGTGCGCGAGCTGCTCGAAACGCTGCACCTCGGCGAAGTCCAGGTGCAGAGTTTTGGCACGCCGCAGGATCTCCTGGTGCGCATCCAGCTGCAGGAGGGCGGCGACGCCGCCCAGCAGGTGGCCGTGCAGGAAGTCACCAAGACGCTGGCCACCGAGAGTTATGAGGTGCGCCGTACCGAAGCGGTGAGCGGCACGGTGTCGGGTGAACTGGCCTTCAACGGCACCATCGCCGTGCTGGTGACGCTGGTCGCCATCCTGATCTATGTGTGGTTCCGCTTTGAATGGCAGTTCGGCCTCGCCGCCGTGACGACGACGCTGCACGACGTGATCATGACAGTCGGGCTGTTCTCGATAACCGGGCTGGAGTTCAACCTCTCCTCGATCGCGGCGGTGCTGACACTGGTCGGTCTATCACTCAACGAAACGGTGGTGATTTCCGACCGCGTCCGAGAGAACTTACGAAAATACAAGAAGATGTCGGTGCCCGAGATCATCAATCTCTCGATCAACCAGACCATCGTTCGTACCTCGCTGACGCAGTTCACCGTGCTGCTGGCGCTGTTCCCGCTGGTGTTCTTCGGCGGCGAGTCGATCCGTGGCTTCACCATCGCCATGACCTTCGGTTCGATCTTCGGCATGTATTCCTCGATCTTCATCGGCGGCCCGATCCTGATCCATTTCGGGCTCAAGCCGCGCAGCGAGATGGAAGAAGAGAAGGAAAAGAAGGCCAAGGCGAACAAGCGCGCCGACGGCGCCGCGGTTTAGCCCGTGGTTGAGCGGGGGGAGGGGTTCTATCCCCGGCAGGTCCCCATCGACGCCTACGGCAATGGCGGTTTCCGCTTCGCCGGCATGTCGCATCGCGGCTCACTGCTCTGTCTCCCCGGCGGCATGTTCGCCTGGGAGGCGACGCTGCCCGCTGAGGTGTCGGTCGAGAGTCTTCAGGCCGTGCTCGAGGCCGCCGACCAGCTCGATGTGCTGCTGATCGGGTTGGGCGGCGATATCGCCGGGCTCGACCCCGCGGTGCGCGCCGCGCTGAAGGAGCGCCGGGTGATCGTCGAAGCCATCGCCACCGGTGGGGCGGTTCGCACCTATAACGTGCTGCTGGCCGAGGATCGTGCCGTGGGCGCGGCGCTGCTGGCGGTCGAGAGCGCCCGATGAGCGAAGGCGCCGGGTACGTCGCGAGCTTTCTGCGCGATGCCGACCGTGACCGCTATTTCGCGACGCTGCTGCTCAAAGAGCCGGAGCGGACGGCGATCCAGTCGCTCTACGCGTTCAGTGCCGATGTGGCGTCGATCCGTGACCGGGCCCGCGAGCCGACGGCGGGAGAAATCCGGCTGCAATGGTGGGCCGATGCGCTGAAGGGGACGGGGCACGGCAATGTGCGCCAGAACCCGCTGGCGGCAGCGCTGCTCGATGCCATCGAGACGTACCGACTGCCGAGCGGCCCGCTGCTCCGGCTGGTGGCGGCCCGGCGCTTCGACCTCTACCAGGACCCGATGCCTGACGTTGCGAGCTTCGAGGGGTATGCCGGGGAAACCGTCTCGGTGCTGTACCAGCTCGCCGCGATGGTGCTGAACGGCGGCGCCGAAGTCGAGACCGGCGATGCGGCCGGGCATCTCGGCGTGGCGCAGGCGCTGGCCGGGCACCTGCGCGCCTTCGGCTTCAACGCCTCGCAGGGCCGCATCTTCCTGCCGATGAACATCTTTGCGGCCAATGGCATGACCGATGGCGAAATCCTCGCCGGGCAAGCAGGCGAGGGGCTGTTCGCGGCACTCGGCCAGATCAACGATCTGGCGGTCGAGCACCTGGGCAAGGCGCAGCGCGCCATCGCGGCGCTGCCACAGCCGCTGCGGCCGGCCTTCGCGCCGGCGGCGTTGCTCGGGCCTGAGCTGCGCCAGGCCGCCCGCAACCGCGCGCCGTACGCCGCGACCGCCGCGACGGCGGACTGGCGCAAGATCCTCGCCATGTGGTGGTGGTCGGCGCGTCGCGCGTGACGGCGCTGGTAGCCGGCCGGAGAATCGCCATCATGGCACCGCAGGCATTGCCTCGGGGGATGAGGGCAGCATGGGCTTCAGGGCGTGGTTGGAGAAGCAGGCTCCGGATTTCCTGCTCACCGGCCAGCGGTTCTGGTTGGCGATCCTGTTCGCGGGTCTCACCACGATCGTCGTCATCGGGGCGATCAATGGTATCGCCGAGATGGACGAAGAAGTCTGGGCCCGCGTCGCGCTTGGCCTTGCCACCGCGGCGGTGCTGGCTGTCGCCGGCGTTTACTTCGCCGAGAGCCGGCCGGAAGCGCGCGTTACGGGCCTTATCCTCAGGTATATGTTGCCGGTTGTCGTCGCTGCAGCGTTCCAGCTGACCGACATCACCTGGCTCGTGCCCTATGCGCTGCCGGTCGTGGCGGTGCTCTGGCTGTCGGTCTCGCCCTTCACACGCATCGAGCGTGGCGCGCCACGCGACGAGGTGCAGAACCGCTTCTGGTGGGTCAACTTCCAAGCGTTCACCACAGCTGTCATCGCCGCAATAGCCTTGCTGCTGATTGCGCTCGGCCTGTTCGCCATCGAGCGCTCACTGTCGGTGCTGTTCGGGGTTGAGTCGAACCAGTTGTTCTATCGTTGGGTGTTGCCGTTCGCCGGTTTGTTCCTTGCGCCGGTCTATTGGCTCTCGACGCTGCCGCACCTTTCGGCATACCGCGCCGAAGAGCTGGAGCGCCCGGACTTCCTGCCGCGTGCCTTTGGCTTTCTCGGCCAGTTCGTGCTGGTGCCGCTGCTCTTGATCTATAGCCTGATCCTGCTCGCCTACACCGTGCAGATCGCTATCGCCCAGCAACTGCCGGAGGGGCTGATCGGCTGGATGGTGCTCGGCTTCGTGGTGATTGGCGCTGCTACCTGGCTGTCACTGTATCCGCCGTTCATTCGGGCGCGGGCGCTCGCCCGGTTGTTCCGCGGCTGGTGGTTCTGGCTGACGCTGGTGCCGCTGGCGCTGTTCTTCGTCGCGGTGTGGACGCGGGTGGATGCCTACGGGCTCACGGATGAGCGCGTGCTGCTGGTGGCAGGCGGCGTGTGGGCAGCAGTGCTGGCAGCGGTGTTCCTCGTCGGCCGCGGCGACATCCGGCTGATGCCGGCTCTGGCGGGAGCTATCCTTCTGGCGATTTCGATCGGGCCCTGGAACTACGGCAATCTTTCCATGCAGCAGCAAATGGGGAAGCTCGACGCACTGGTCATGAACGCCGGCGCGGACCGCTCGGCGAGCCCACCGAGGCCGGATTGGACGGGCGCGGAGATCGCGCAGGCGACAAGTATCATCGACTACCTCAGCGGCAGCGCCGAAGGTCGGACCGGGGTTCGGCACGTCATGGGCAAGTACGGGATAACCTGGCAGGCCGACCGCGATGGCTCCGCCGTGGTCCTCCCCGCACTCGGATTTGCGCCCTATGGAAGTCTAATGGCGGAACATAACGCAACGATCTGGCGCAGGGTCACCCCGGTTCCGGTCGCGGCGACCCCATTTTACCTTGGGCAGGTGTCGATCCTGCGGCCCGGGTCTACGGTCAGTACGTTCATGCGTTGGACCGATCAGGAGGGGAGCGAGCACGTCAATACGACGCGGGAAGGCGGCGGCGAGATCGCTCTGTCGATCGACAACGGACAGCTAAGGATCGAGGTCCTGCCTGGCGCGACTGCATCAGGCGACCTCGCCGTTCCGGTTGTGCTCGGTCTGGCAGCGTTCGCAGCTCGTCAGACCAAGGAGTACCTCGTTGAGCCCTGGATTGATTTCACCTTTGCCGAGGCCAACTACCGGCTAGCCGTGGACACGGCTAGCTTCGAGCGTGTCGCTGAACGCGAGGACCTGCAAGTCACCGGCCTACTGGGCCAATTGTTTGCCGACCGGCCGCCTACGCCCACGCAATAATGTCGTCGAGCGCCCGCGAGGTGATCGCTTCTTTCTTGGCGATGGTCTTTTCGGTCGATTTCCAGCGGCCGACATGGCCTTCGGGTTTGGTGATCGATACCGGCGGGAACAGGCCGAAATTGACGTTCATCGGCTGGAAGCTGCGCGCCCCGGAATAGGCTTCGGCCTCGAGATGGCCGCCGGTGATGTGGTTGATCAGGGCGCCCATGGCGGTGGTCGCCGGCGGGATCGCCAGTTGCTCGCCGCGTGCGTCGGCGGCGGCCATGCGGCCGGCCATCAGGCCGACGGCGGCGCTTTCGACATAGCCCTCGACGCCGGTGACCTGGCCGGCAAAGCGCAGCCGCGGCATCGCCTTGAGCTTGAGGTTGGCGTCCAGGACCTTGGGGGAGTTCAGGAAGGTGTTGCGGTGCAATCCGCCGAGCCGGGCGAACTGCGCGTTCTCGAGGCCGGGGATCATGCGGAAGATCTCGGCCTGGATGCCGTAGCGCATCTTGGTCTGGAAGCCAACCATGTTCCAGAGCGTGCCCAGCGCATTGTCCTGGCGGAGCTGCACGATGGCATGCGCCTTGACCGTCGGATTGCGGGGGTTGGTGAGACCGACCGGCTTCATCGGACCCCAGCGCAAGGTATCGCGGCCGCGCTCGGCCATCACTTCGATGGGCAGGCAGCCATCGAAATACGGCACCTTCTCCCAATCCTTGAACTCATGCAGCGGGGCGCTGATCAGCGCGTCGACGAAGGCGTGGTACTGCGCTTCGTCCATCGGGCAGTTGAGGTAATCCTGCCCATTGCCCATCGGTCCGACCTTGTCGTAGCGCGACTGGGCCCAGACGATGTCGTGGTTGATCGACTCATGGTGGACGATCGGCGCGATGGCGTCGAAGAAGGCGAGCGAGTCCTCGCCCGTCAGTTGCTGGATCGCTTCGGCGAGGGCCGGAGAGGTCAGCGGCCCGGTGGCGACGACGACATTCTGCCACGCCTCGGGCGGCAGGCCGGCGACTTCGCCGCGCTCGATCGCGATATTGGGGTGGTTGTGGATGGCGGCGGTAACGGCATCCGAGAACGCGTCGCGGTCGACCGCCAGCGCTCCGCCGGCCGGCAGCTTATGCAGGTCAGCGGCGCGCATGATCAGCGAGTTGCAGCGGCGCATTTCTTCATGCAACAAGCCGACGGCGTTGTGCTGGTGATCGTCGGAGCGGAAGCTGTTGGAGCAGACCAGCTCGGCAAAGCCTTCGGTCTGGTGCGCATCGGTCTTCTGTGTGGGGCGCATTTCGTGAAGCACCACCTTGGCGCCGGCTTCGGCAGCTTGCCAGGCGGCTTCCGAGCCGGCGAGGCCGCCGCCGATCACATGAATGGGTTCGAGGTGTTTTGACATGGGCGCCAAATAGCAAGCCCAGCCCGTCCGGGCAATGGCGCGGCTCAGTCCAGCCAGGGGAAGCCGTCGGGGTCAGATTTGGCGCGTTCGAGGATCAAGGCGTCGTCGTGGCCACGGATCTGCTCGAGGAATGGAAAGTCCTCCGGGGCGACGGCGATGCGGGCGAGCGGGGTGACGGCCTTGAGGCTCGCCCATTGCGGTACGTGGGCGCGCTGGCCACCAACCATCAGCGGCGGCATCTGTTCGAAACTGTCACGGGGCAAGAGGTAGAGGGTGCCCGCGCGAAAGGCACGAGCGTCGAGCGCCGGCTGGCTGATCGAGAAGAAATAGAACGGATCGCCGAGCGAACCGTCATCCAGCTCGACCCGCGCCGCCGAGTTGACCAGCAACATCGGGTGCGTCGCGCGATCGAGGATGGCGTAATACATCGACCACAGGCCATCCGAGGCGCCGTACACCGCCTGGCGATTACCGAACGGATGCGCGTCGTGCGATTGGCGCGGCTCGAACTGTTCGATGGCGCCGTCCGGCGAGCCGTGGGAGATCAACTGTCGCGTGTCGACGATGTGGCTGATGAACTGCCAGCGCGGCCAGGGCAGATCATAGTCGATCAGCGTATTGGGGCCGGCAGCGACGGCATCATCGAACAGCGCGTCGAACGCGGCTTGCGCCTCGGCACCAGGCATTGGCGGACGGGTGAGAAAGGGTGAGGGCTGCTCAGTCATGACGGGTTTCCGTTAGGGACGGGCGGCAGGCTAGCATCGCCTCTACAACACGCAACTTCCCGCGCCGGCGGTTGCGCACCACCTGAGCGATGGGTAGCAATGTCGCCCGAACAGGGAGGCTGGCATGACCATCACGCTTTGGGGGCGACTGAGCTCGGCGAATGTCCAGAAGGTCGTCTGGGCGCTGGAAGAGCTGGAACTGCCCTACGAACATGTCCCGCTGGGCGGCAGTTTCGGCGGCAACAGCGAGCCGGAATACCTGGCGATGAACCCCAACGGGCTGGTGCCGACGCTGCGCGACGGCAAGCTGACGCTGTGGGAAAGCCACGCCATCGTCCGCTATCTCAGCGCCGAGTATGGCAGCGGGCTGCTGTTCCCGATGGAGGCGCGGGATCGCGCAGCGGTGGACCAATGGACGGACTGGACGGCGACGACGTTCCAGCCAGCCTGGATCGGGCTGTTCTGGCTGAAGGTTCGGACGCCGGAGGCGCAGCAGGACGCTGCGGCGATCGACAACGCGCTGGTGGCTTCGCTGAGGTGCTTCCGAATGCTCGAGGCGCGGCTGGCGGAGGCGCCGTATCTGGGCGGCAGCGAGCTGAGCTACGCCGATATCGCCGCCGGTGCGGCGCTGTTCCGCTGGTCGACCATGGAGATCGAGCGGCCCGCGTTGCCGCATGTCGAGGCCTGGCATGCGAGGCTCAACGAGCGCGCGGCGTTCCGCAAGGCGATCAATGTGTCATATGAGGAACTGGTGGGGCGGCTGGCCTTCTAGGAGGAACGAAGCCCCAGAAAGGCTGAACGCCCGCTTCTATCAGGAAGCGAGCGTTCTAAGATGCCGGCGTCAGGCACGAACCAGAGAGCGAACCGTTAGATGGTGCGCGCATGGTCGCGGGCGATGCGCTGGATGTCGGTGCGAGTGATGCCGAGATCGCTCAGCTGACGGGTGTCGAGAGCGTTGAGCTCACGGACGGTCTGCTGGTAGGCGGCCCACTTCTTCAGCGTAGTGCGAATACCCATTTGAAGTCTCCTTTCGTTTACGAGGACATAGATAGTCTCGTTCGGTCTGGACGAGCAGATGGAGATGCATCAGAACCGTTATGCGTCTGGCGCATGGCATTAACCGCTCACGTTCATGTGCGATTCAGACTGGCGGCGAGCTGCGGGCAAGAAAATGGCCGCCGGGCACACGGCGGCCATTCTCGAATGGTTAGCGACAGATGAAGGGCTAGCGGTCGAACAGTCCGCGGGTCATCTTCTGGAAGTCTGGTCCCGCAATCCCCAGAGCATCGCGGGTTGTGGGGACGTCCAGTTCCCGCAAGGTCTGCCTGATGTCGACCAGTCGCCGGCGGCGCCAGACGGCACGAACAAACATGGCGTTCTCCTTTTGCGGATCACCACTCGCTAAGCATGGGCCGATTTGCGCGAATGCGCATGCAGTGAGTTATCAGTGCCGGCATGCATCAGGTGCATGGCAATTTCACGCGACTGTCACAGATTTCGCGCAAAAGCGCCGGCCGCCCGGCCGGCGTCGCAATGTACGGAGATCGAGGTCGGAGTCAGCCGATGGTGCGTTCGAGCAGCGACAGCCAATTGCCGGTACCCAGGCGCTCGAGCAGCGGGCGGTCATAGCCGTGGCGCTCCAGTGCTTCGACCAGCACCGGCAGGTCGGCCGCCGAGCCGATGGCCGCCGGGATCATGGCGCCGTCGAAATCCGAGCCGATACCGACATGGGTGTCCCCGGCGATCTCGATCAGGTGGTCGAGGTGGCGGACCATCAGCTCGATATCGGTATTGGGGTTCATCTGCCCATCGGGCCTGAGGAAGCCGGTGGCGAAGTTGAGCCCAACCATGCCGTTGCTGTCGCGAATGGCCCGCAACTGGTCGTCAGTGAGGTTGCGCGGTGTCGGGCAGAGGGCATGGGCGTTGGAGTGGGTGGCGACCAGCGGGGCGCTCGACAGTTCCGCCACATCCCAGAAGCCGCGCTCGTTGAGGTGTGACAGGTCGATCAGCACGCCAAGGCGGTTGCAGGCCGCCACCAGGCGCTTGCCGGCATCGGTGAGACCCGGGCCGATATCGGGCGAGCCGGGGAAACGGAACGGCACGCCGTAGCCGAAGGCGTTGTTACGGCTCCATACCGGGCCGAGCGAGCGGAGCCCGGCGGCGTAGAGCACGTCGAGGAAATCGAGCTCCGGATCGATGCACTCGACACCTTCGATATGGAGGACTGCCGCCATCGCGCCCCGTCCTATGGCAGCGCGGATATCGGCGGCGCTGCGGCACACCGCGAACTGGCCGGCTGAAGCCCGCTCGAGCTGGAACAGCAGCGAGATCATTCGCACCGCGCTGGCGCGCGCCGTATCCATGGGGAGCGGTGGCGGCATCGGCACTTCACCGCCGGCGGCGCGCAGGGCGCCAAAGTCGATCTTTTCGGGCGAGGGGCAGAAGACTGCGAACAGGCCACCCGCCAGGTGACCGGCGCGGGCCTTGGGCAGATCGATATGCCCCGCCTCGCCGCCGGCCAGAAAGCCGGCGACCGGATCGGCAGTGGTGGAATTGAACAGGCGCAGCAGCGCGTCGTTATGGCCGTCGAAGATGGGGAGGGGCGTGGTCAAGGTGAGGTCCGTGCGCAAGAGAGTCTGAGCGAGAGAAGAGCAGGGGCCGAGGATCGGAACAAGAGCCCGCCACCCGGTTCTCCGGCCGGCGTCACTTCGCCAGGCGATTGGCGATAAGCTCGGCCTTCATCCAGTGCGTTTCGTCCTGAACGTGGCCCGCCCGCACATACTTGCCCATGCGGATGGGCATTTCCGCCTCCGGGAATGCGGCTGCGACGCGCACGACGAAGCCTTCCTGCCTTGTTCGGTCCAGTGACGCCGCGATGCCTTCGAACAGGCCTGGCCTGAACGGCCCGCGGTAGAGTGCCGGCACCGGCGTGACGCCGAGCTCCTCGAACCGCGCCAATGTCGCGTCCCACGGTTGGACTTCGTCATCGATGATCCAGCCGAAGCCGAGGAAGTAGGATGGCAGCTCGTCGTAGCTCACCGAGCGTCGGGCATAGAGATTCTCGCCGACGATGCGTTCGCCATCGGCCAGTTGCGGGCTGATCCCGGCCGCAAAGGCCTTCAGCCAGTCGCGCGACGGATGGTATCGGCTATCGGGGCTGCGGGCGTGCGAACCGCCGCGATGAATGGTGGTGTTTTCGCCGTCCATCTTCTCGGTGACCACCAGATCTTCGACCATCAGCCCGTCGAGCCCGAGCATGACCTTGTCGTCGCTGGTGGCGCCGGGCGAAATCGGCAGGTGGTAGGTGCGTCCGTACTTCCTCATGATGGCGAGCAGTAACGTCCCATCGGGCCGCGACGCAACCCGCTGCCCAGGTTGCGGGGCGGCAAACGTCAAGCGACCCGAGGGATCGGGAACGATGCTCGCAGTCGGCGCACCCTACTGGAAGCCCGCGAGTTCTTTGGAAGCGTGCTCTTCGGTGCGCCTACTCCGCCGCGGTGCGTTGCGGGCGGCGTTCCATGACGTCCTTGAGGAAGCGGCCGGTGTGGGAGCGAGGGTTGGCGGCGATGTCCTCGGGGGTGCCGATGCCGACCACCTCGCCGCCGCCATCGCCACCTTCCGGACCCATGTCGATGACCCAGTCGGCGGTTTTGATGACTTCGAGGTTGTGCTCGATCACCACCACGGTATTGCCAGTGTCGACCAGCTCGTGCAGCACTTCAAGCAACTTGGCGATGTCGTGGAAATGCAACCCGGTTGTCGGCTCGTCGAGCATGTAGAGCGTCCGGCCGGTGGCGCGACGGCTGAGCTCCTTACTGAGCTTGACGCGCTGCGCTTCGCCGCCTGACAGCGTCGTCGCCGGCTGGCCGACCTTGACGTAGCCCAGCCCGACGCGCTGCAGGGTGAGGAACTTCTCGCGGATCGAGGGCACCGCGGCGAAGAACTCGACGGCCTCGTCGATGGTCATGTCGAGCACGTCGGCGATCGACTTGCCCTTGAACTGCACTTCGAGCGTCTCGCGGTTGTAGCGATGGCCCTTGCACACTTCGCAGGTGACATAGACGTCGGGCAGGAAGTGCATCTCGATCTTGATGACGCCGTCGCCTTCGCACTTCTCGCAGCGGCCACCCTTGACGTTGAACGAGAAGCGGCCCGGGCCGTAACCGCGTGCCTTGGCTTCCGGCAGGCCGGCGAACCACTCGCGCATCGGGCCGAAGGCGCCGGTATAGGTGGCGGGGTTGGAACGCGGGGTGCGGCCGATCGGCGACTGGTCGATGTCAATCACCTTGTCGAGGTGCTCGAGGCCGGTAAGGTGGTTGTGCGGCGCCGGGTTGACGCGCGCGCCGTTCAGCCGGCGGGCGATCGCCTGGTACATGGTGTCGATCATCAGCGTCGACTTGCCACCGCCGGAGACGCCGGTGATGGCGACGAAATTGCCGAGCGGCACGTCGACCGAGACGTTCTTCAGGTTGTTGCCGGTGGCTCCGTCGATGTGGAGCTTCTTGGTCTTCGATTGCTTCCGCCGTTCGATTGGCATCGGAATGCTGAGCACGCCCGACAGATACTGGCCGGTGATGCTCTTGGGGTTGCTGATCACCTGCTGCGGCGTGCCTTCGGCGACGATATGGCCGCCATTGACGCCGGCGCCCGGGCCGATATCGACCACGTAATCCGCCAGCAGGATCGCATCCTCGTCGTGCTCGACGACGATCACCGTGTTGCCGATGTCACGCAGCCGCTGCAGCGTCTCGAGCAGGCGGGCATTGTCGCGCTGGTGCAGGCCGATCGAGGGCTCGTCGAGCACGTAGAGCACGCCGGTGAGGCCCGAGCCGATCTGGCTGGCGAGGCGGATGCGCTGGCTCTCGCCGCCGGACAGCGAGCCGGAATTACGGGCGAGCGTCAGGTAGTCGAGGCCGACATCGTTGAGGAAGCCGAGGCGCTCGCGGATCTCCTTGAAGATGCGCTCGCCGATCTTGTTCTGCTGCTCGGTGAGCTTTTCGGGCAGGGCGATGAACCACTCGGCCGCGGCCTTGATCGACTTCTCGCTGACCTGCGCGATATGCAGGCCATCGATCTTCACTGCCAGAGCTTCGGGCTTCAGGCGGTAGCCGCTGCAGGCGACGCAGGGCGCCTGCGACATGTACTTCTCGATCTCCTCGCGCATGCCGGCGCTCTCGGTCTCCTTGTAGCGCCGCTCGAGGTTGCCGATGACGCCCTCGAAGGGCTTGGTCGACTTGTAGGTGCGAAGGCCGTCGTCATAGACGAAGTTGATCGGGGTCGAGCCGGTACCGAACAGCACGGCGTGCTGCACTTCGAAGGGCAGCTCTTCCCAGGCCGTGCCGGTCGAAGCGCCAAAGTGCTTAACCACCGCCTGCAGGGTCTGCAGATAGTAGGGCGCGCTGGTCTTCGACCATGGCAGGATGGCGCCATCGCGCAGCGAAAGGCTGACATCGGGGACGATCAGGTTCGGATCGATCTTCCGCTCGGTGCCGAGGCCATCGCAGACCGGGCAGGCGCCGAACGGGTTGTTGAACGAGAACAGCCGCGGCTCGATCTCGGGAATGGTGAAGCCGGAGATCGGATCGGCGAACTTTTCCGAAAAGATCAGCCGCTTCGGGGCGCCGTTCTCATCGAGTTCGTCGGCGAACTCGGCGAAGGCGATGCCGTCGGCGAGCTTCAGCGCCGTCTCAAAGCTTTCGGCGAGGCGGGTGGCGATGTCGGGGCCGACGACCAGCCGGTCGACCACCACTTCGACATCGTGCTTGATCTTCTTGTCGAGGTTGGGCGCGTCCTCGATGTCATGGAACTCGCCGTCGATCTTGACGCGCTGAAAGCCCTTGCGCATCAGGTCGTTGAGCTCGCGCTTGTACTCGCCCTTGCGGCCTCGGGCGATCGGCGCCAGCAGATAGAGCCGGGTTTCCGGCGGCTGCGACATGACGATGTCGACCATCTGGCTGACGGTCTGGCTTTGGATCGGCAGGCCGGTGACCGGCGAATAGGGGATGCCGACGCGCGCGAACAACAGACGCAGGTAATCGTAGATCTCGGTGACCGTGCCGACGGTGGAACGCGGGTTGCGCGAAGTGGTCTTCTGCTCGATCGAGATGGCAGGCGAGAGGCCGTCGATCTGCTCAACATCGGGCTTCTGCATCATCTCGAGGAACTGGCGCGCATAGGCGCTCAGCGACTCTACGTAGCGGCGCTGGCCTTCGGCATAGATGGTGTCGAAGGCGAGCGACGACTTGCCCGAGCCGGATAGCCCCGTCATCACGATGAGGCTGTCGCGCGGCAACCTCAGGTCGATATTCTTGAGGTTGTGTTCCTTGGCGCCCCTGATGACGAGATCGCGGTTCGGATTAGGTCTGTCGGCCATCAAAGACTTCCACTTGACGAGGGCAAGCGACCATAGTGCCGCTTTGTGCCAAATCGTGTCAGGGTTTCAAAAAAGAGGGGCTAGGCCGCACATCTGGGTATCCGGCGCCCGACTTGCAACTTAACCACGCCGCAACGGTTCCTGTCACCACGGCGGTTCATGGCTCTCTTCAAACTTCACGTGAACATAAGAGGAACAGGATAGAGTCGGTCAAGTGCTGTCGTGCAGCGGTGCAATGCAGCAGGTGCTTGACAAACCGCGGCGCGAGGAGAACATAAGAGGAACGACGGCGAGCCGACGAAGCTGTGGGCTAAGGCCCTTTGGCGCGCGCGCCGTGCGGACGATAGCGGTAGGATACGCGCCGGAGTTTCTCCCGGGGCGCGTTTCCGGGAAAGTTGGAAAGGAAAATGCCATGGCTGGCAGCGTGAACAAGGTCATCCTGGTGGGCAATCTGGGCAATGACCCCGAGGTGCGGAACCTGCCCAGTGGCGGCAAGGTGGTAAACCTGAGCGTCGCGACCTCCGAACAGTGGCGCGACAAGAATTCCGGCGAGCGCAAGGAACGCACCGAGTGGCACCGCGTGGTGATCTTCTCGGAAGGCCTGGTGCGCGTTGCCGAGCAGTACCTGCGCAAGGGGTCCAAGGTCTATATCGAAGGCCAGCTGCAGACCCGCAAGTGGCAGGACCAGTCGGGCCAGGACAAGTACTCGACCGAGGTGGTGCTGCAGGGTTTCAACTCGAACCTGACTATGCTCGATGGTCGCAATGACGGCGAAGGCGCCGGCGCGTCGGGTGGCGGCGGCTTCTCCAGCCCGCGCGAATCCAGCAGCGGCGGCGGCTTTGGCGGCCCACCAGCCCGGCAGGAGCGCCGCCCGAGCTCGGCCCCGGCCTTCGAATCCGGCTCGATGGACGACGATATCCCGTTCTGAGACAACTGCCGCGGCGGACGAGTGTTTGAAACGGGTCGCGCAAGCGGCCCGTTTTCGTTTGCGGGCACCCAATGTTGCCCCAACCACGGTATCACCCCGGCGAAGGCCCATACGCTAAGTTAGATTCGTGCCCCACCCACCGGGTCATTCCCGCGGAAGCGGGAACCTCTGTTTTCTTGGCCTGCTGCACGATAATTGAGCTACCTCGGCACGATGCTGCCCCAGGTCACCAGCGTCCTCACGGTGTAGTTCAACTGCCCAGCTACTGCATGCGGGGCGAGAACATCATTGAGTTCGCTGTCAAACGCCGCTGTCCGGCTGCCGAGCTTCGAATAGGCCCAGGTGTCGCGCGAGTGCTGGCACTTGGTGAAATCGGTGACGCTCTGGCTGACCGGCGCGGTGAAGAACGCCCGACCGGCGACGTCGACATGGCCGCCAAAATCACTGGCGATCGCATCGGCCCATCGCGGCTCGAGCTGGCGGCCGGTGACTTCCATCACCCATTTGCCGAGAAAGCGCTGCCAGTCGTCGTGCCAGGGCGGCTCGAAGGCATCGTCGCCGGAGACTGCCGCAAACACGTGGCCGGGCGCCGCGTGTGCCAAGAGCCGCGGGAACAGCCGGTCATGCTCCATCCAATGGATACTGGCCGCGGCGACAGTGAGGTCGAAGCGCCAGCCATCGAGCGGCGCGTCTTCGGCGAAGCCGCGCACCCAGTGAAGGTTTGGCGCCCGGCCGTCTGGGAGGCTTTGGCCGAGCGCGATCATGTGCTGCGAGGGATCGACGGCAACCACATCGGCGAAATACCGCGTCAATGGACGTGAGACCTTGCCGGGGCCGCAGCCGATATCCAGCATCGCGTCGTGCCGGGGCGCCAACTCGCGCAGCTTCTCGAACACCGCTGCAGGGTAGGGTGGGCGATAGGGATCGTGGTCGGCGACCTCGCGGTTCTCCAAGGATGCCCCGGGACGCACCATCAAACCGG
>NZ_LAJE02000379.1 GCF_000970465.2 Devosia insulae DS-56 | reverse complement strand
CTGTCGCGGCACGGCACGTGCCCTGGCCCTGCCCATCGAGGTCTCTGCAAGTCCCCCAAACTCGGTGTCATCCCCGCGAAAGCGGGGAACTCCGTTTGCGATCGCGCAAGGGGCTAAGAAAACAGAGGTTCCCGCTTTCGCGGGAATGACCCGGTGGGTGGCGCACGACCTCGCTTGGCATCCCGCTAGGTTCCCGCTTTCGCGGGAGTGACGTCCGTGTGCGTTGCCGCTTGCGATTCATTCCCGCTTCGCGTCCATCGCGACAGCGATACGCCGTCAGCGCAGCTTCAGCGAGCTCAGCCCGATCAGGGCGAGGACGAAGCTGATGATCCAGAAGCGGATCACCACCTGGCTTTCGGTCCAGCCCATCATTTCGAAATGGTGGTGGATCGGCGCCATCTTGAACACGCGCTTGCCGGTGAGCTTGAACGACACCACCTGCACGATCACCGAGACGGCTTCGAGCACGAACAGCCCGCCGATAATGGCGAGAACGATCTCATGCTTGGTAGCGACCGCAATGGTGCCGAGCGCGCCGCCGAGGGCGAGCGAGCCGGTATCGCCCATGAAGATCTGCGCTGGCGGGGCGTTGAACCACAGAAAGCCGAGGCCGGCGCCGATCAGCGCGCCTGAGACCACCGAGAGTTCGGCGGTGCCGGGGACCGGATTGAGGAACAGATATTCCGAGAAAGTCGCCGAGCCGACGAGATAGGCGATGAGCCCGAAGCAGGCGGCAGCCACCATCACCGGCACGATCGCGAGGCCATCGAGACCGTCGGTGAGGTTCACCGAATTGCCGGCGGCGACCACCACGAAGGCGCCAAACAAGACGAAGAACCAGCCGAGGTTGATCGCCAGCCCTTTGACGAACGGGAAGAACAGCGAGGTCGAGGTCGCGGGGTCGCCCAGCACCGAGATGAAATAGCAGGCTACCGCGCCGATGATCGCCTCGAGGATCAGCCGCTGCCGGCCGGAAAAACCGGCATGCGACATGCGCTTGACCTTGAGGTAATCGTCGTAAAGCCCGATGGCGCCGAACGAAACGGTAACGCCGAGTACCACCCAGACATAGCCGTTCGAAAGGTTCGACCAGAGCAGGATCGAGATTACTGTCGCCGACAGGATCATCAGCCCGCCCATGGTGGGCGTGCCCTTCTTGGTCAGCAGATGCCCGGCCGGGCCATCCTCGCGGATCGGCTGGCCCTTGCCCTGGCGGATGCGCAGCGCAGCAATCATGCCGGGGCCGAACAGGAACACGAAGAACAGCGCGGTCATCACCGCGCCGGCCGTCCTGAAGGTGATGTAACGGAACACATTGAAGGCGGCGAGGCTATCGCCCAACTGCCCGAGGAAATACAGCATGCTGTTGGTGTCCCACCCGTCGGACTAGAGCGTCTTACTGGAAGCGCTCGCGGATCTTCTGCACCAGAGGTGAGAGGCGGACGCCTTTTGACCCTTTGACCATAACTGCGTCGCCATAGGCAAGCGCCGAGAGCACGGTATCACTGATCTCCTCGGCGCTCGGCATATGCGTCACAGCGGGAACGTCGCGATCGTTTTCGGCGCGGTGCCTGAGCTCATCGGCCAGCGAACGCATCGCCGCACCGACGAGGTAAATCTCACTGGCCCCGGTCTTCAGCACGGCATTGGCCAGCCCGGCATGCAGCTGCGGGCCCTGCGGGCCCATCTCCAGCATGTCGCCAAGCACCAGGAACTTGCGGCCGTCGGGCGGACGCACCGAGCGATAGAGATCCATTGCAGCGGTCATCGAGGCGACATTGGCGTTGTAGCTCTCATCGACCAGCAGCAGCGGCTTGGCGCTGGGGCCGAGCCGCAGGGTCAGCCCCCTGCCCTCCGGCGCCCCGAACTTGGCGAGCGCCGCGACCGCCGAGCGGGTGCCCTCGCCCGAGATCCGCGCCACCGCCAGCGCTGCCACGGCATTCGCCACCATGTGGCGGCCGGGCACCTGCAGCCTGAGATCGCAACGGTCGGCGCCGTGCGTCACCTCGGCCAGTGTCGTCGAGGCTGAGGTGTCGACCCGGCCGATATGCCAGTCGGCGCTCTCGTCGAAGCCATAGGTCACCACGTTTGCCACGCCTGCCGCCCGGGCGTGGGCGAACAGGATATGCAGGTGGTCGTGGTCGGCGTTGAGCAGCGCCGTGCCGCCCGGCTCGAGCCCGAGGAAAATCTCGGCCTTGGCCGCGGCGATATCGGCAACTGAGTTGAAGAACTCGAGATGCGCCGCCGCCACGGTGGTGATGACCGCGACATGTGGCCGGACCATCTGCACCAGCGGCGTGATCTCGCCGGCATGGTTCATGCCGATCTCGAACACCCCGAACTGCGCTTCGCGCGGCATCCGCGCCAGCATCAGCGGCACGCCCCAATGGTTGTTGAAACTCTTGATCGAGTAATGCGTCTCGCCGGCGGCGGCGAGCACGGTGCGGATCGCTTCCTTGGTGGTGGTCTTGCCGGCGCTGCCGGTGACCGCGATGATCTGGCCGCGATTGCGGGCCCGCGCCGCGATGCCGAGCTGCTCCAGCGCCTTCAGCGTATCGAGCACGACGATCAGGTTCTTGCCACCATGCGCGGCGTGATAGGCCTCCGACACCAGCGCAGCCGTGGCGCCGGCCTCGATCGCCTTGCCGACGAAATCGTGCCCGTCATGGGTGTCGCCGCGGATGGCGACGAACAGCGCCTCGGGGGCGATTTCGCGGGAATCGATCGAGATCGAGGCGATCGGGCCGTCCGACAGGCCTTCGGGCCGGCCGCCGGTGGCTTTGACGACCTCGGCGACGGTCCAGAGCGGTCGCATCGGCGCTACAGTCCTTTCAGCGTCTCCAGCACCACTTCGTGGTCGGAGAAATGGTGCTTGGTGGTGCCGATGATCTGATAGTCCTCGTGGCCCTTGCCCGCAATCAGCAGCACGTCGCCCGGCTCTAAACGTGCAATGCCGGTCTCGATAGCCTTGCGGCGATCGCCGACCTCGAGGGCCTTGGGCACCGCGGCGAGGATTTCGGCACGAATCGTCGCCGCATCCTCGGTGCGCGGGTTGTCGTCGGTGACGATCACGTCGTCAGCCAGCCGCTCAGCCACGTCGCCCATGATCGGGCGCTTGCCCTTGTCGCGGTCGCCACCACAGCCGAACACCAGGCGCAGCTTGCCGCCGGCATAGGGCCGGAGCGATTCAAGCGCCGTCTCAAGCGCTACCGGCTTGTGCGAGTAATCGACAAAGATCGCCGCGCCATTGTGCTCAGCCACCAGCTCGAGCCGCCCTTTGGCGCCCTGGAGCTGCTCCAGCGCCTTCACCGCCTTGTCGGCGGGCGCGCCGGTGGCGACGGCCAGCGCCAGCGCCACGGCGGCATTGTTGACCTGGAACGCGCCGGTCAGCGGCAACAGGAAGCTGACCGGCTCCCCTACCATGCGGCCGATGACCCGCTGGCTATAGCCCTCGTTGCGGATCTCGGTGAGTTCGAGGAACGCCCCTTCCTTGCCCACCGTCATCAGCGTCGCACCGCGATCGAGCGCCGCGAACAGGAACGGCATATGCTCGGGGTCGTCAGCATTGACCACCGCAGCGCCGCCTTCGGCGATCAGGTCGGTGAACAGCCTGAGTTTCGCGTCCCGGTAGGTGTCCATGTCGCGATGATAGTCGAGATGGTCGCGGCTGAGATTGGTGAAGGCCACCGCGTTGAAGCGGATGCCGTCGACCCGCCGCTGGTCGAGCCCCTGGCTCGAAGCCTCCATGGCGATATGGCCGATGCCTTCGGCCCTGAGCTCGCCGAGGTCGCGATGCAGCGACAGCGCGTCCGAAGTGGTGAGTTCGCGCGGCCGGATGCCGGCGCGGGTCTCGACGCCGACCGTGCCGAGACTGGCCGCGGCGATGCCACAGGCGTCCCAGATCTGGCGCACGAATGAGACGATCGAGGATTTGCCATTGGTGCCGGTGACGGCGACCGAGACGTCGGGCTGCGGCGCAAATTGCCGAGCCGCCGCCTGTGCATAGGCGGCGCGCACATCCTCGACCAGCACCACCGGAATGCCAGGGTCGGCTTCCGGTTGGCGATCGCTGATCATCACGCTGGCGCCGCGGCCGACGGCCTGCGCCGCAAAGCCATCGCCATGGACGCGTGTGCCGGGCAGCGCAAAGAACGCCTCGCCGCGCCCAATAGCGCGGCTATCGGAATTGATGCCCTCGACCTCGATGGCTGGGACGGTAGGGGCTCCTGCCCCTTTCAGCAGTTCTGTGAGCGCGAAAGGCACGTCCACGCTTTCTTCTCGAATGGCTTCAGCGGAGTTCGACTGGGACAAGGCTTGTATCCAACATTTCGCTGAAGTCGGGCGCGATTCCAAGCATCGGCGCAACCCTCTGCACCACACGGCCGGTCACCTGGCCGGCGTTCCAGCCCGCGGTATGGCCCGACTGGGCGTTTTCGTCCTGCGGTTCGTCGACGATGATGACCATGGCGTAGCGCGGGTTATCGAGCGGGAAAGCCGAGGCGAACACCGCGAAGGTCTTGTCGGAAGAGTATGTCCTTCCCACGACCTTTTCGGCGGTACCGGTCTTGCCGCCGACCCGGTAGCCGTTGGCCAGCTTGTTCATCTGCGTGCCCGAGCCCTCGAGCGCGTTGAGCCGCATCAGGTAGCGGATTTCGGCGCTGGTACCGGGCGAAATCACCTGCTCGTAGAGCTGGCGCGCGTCGGCTTCGCTGCGCTTGTAGAGCGTCGGCGGCACCATATTGCCGTCGTTGACGAAGGCGGCGACGGCGCGAACCATGTGCAGCGGCGACACCGACAGGCCGTGCCCGAAGCTCGAGGTCGCAGCGACAATCTCGGAGAACTTGTCCGGCACCTTGGGCTTGCGCATCTCGGGCAGCTCGAACGGCACCGGCTTGTCCATACCGATCCTGCCCAGGAAGGCGCGGAAGTCGTCCTTGCCCAGCTGCTGCATGATCTTGATGGTGCCGATATTGGACGAGTATTTGTAGACCTCGGGCACACTCAGCACGCGGTGCTTGCCGTGGAAATCGTCGATGGTGAAGCGGCCGAAACGCACCCCGAAGCGGGCGTCGAACTGGTCGGTGATCCGCACCTTGCCGCTATCCAGCGCCCCGGCCAACGTCACCGTCTTGAAGGTCGAGCCCAGCTCGTAAATGCCCGAGGTGATGCGGTTGAAGCGGTCGTTCTTCACCCCGTTATAGTCCTGGAACAGGGTCGAGGGGTTGTTCGGGTCGAAATCCGGCAGCGAGGCGAGCGCGACGATCTCGCCGGTCTTCACGTCCATCATCACGCCGGCAGCGGCAATGGCCTTGTAGCGGACCAGCGCATCCTGCAGCGTCTCGTACATCACGTGCTGCACGCGCAGGTCGATGGCGAGATTCACCGGCGTCATTTCATTGCCGCGCGCCAGGCCGATCGACTGCAGCAGCGCCAGGCTGTCATCGTCCATGTGCTTTTCGATGCCCATGGTGCCCTGGTTGTCGATATTGACCGAACCAAGGATGTGCGACGCCTCCTGCCCCGAGGGGTAGAAGCGCTTGCTCTCGGTAACGAAATCGAGCCCGGGAATGCCTAGCTGGAAGATCTTTTCTTCGATCGCCGGGGTCAGCTCGCGCTTCACCCAGACAAAGCCCTTGTCGCCGGTCAGACGCTTGCGCAGCCAATCCTCGTTGAGGTCTGGCAGCACGGTGCGGAGCTTCTGCACCGCCTCTTCAACATCGATGATGCGCCGCGGCTCGGCGAACAACGAAGGGACGCGGATATCGACCGCCATCTCGAGCCCGTTGCGGTCGAGCACCGGCGGGCGGCTGGCAGTGATGACATCGCGCTCGATGCCTTCGATGGTGGAATCGGTGACGGTGGCGCCGAGCTGGATCAGCCGGCCGCCGACCGTGCCGAACACCAGCACCAGCGCCACGATGACCCAGCGGATGCGCGCCTTGGTGAGGTTGCCACGTGCCTTCCGCCCGCCATCGAGCGAAATGGTCTCGGCGCCTTCGGTGATGATCGCCATCTAGTTGGCCTCGATCAGCTGTTCGATCGGGTCGATGCCCGCATCGAGCGAAGAAAGCAGCGCATCGAGCGCCGCGGTATCGGGGGCCGCCGGGCGCATCGGCAGGTTATCCATGCGGCCGAACTGATCCTGCGCCGTCGGCACCAAAGCCAGCGCCTCCTGGTGACGGGCAACGATCGGCGCCACGTGGGCGGGCTGGTTGAGATACGACCAATCGGCCTTGAGCAGGCTGAGATCGCCTTCCTGGCGGTCGATCTTGCGCTCCAGCGCCACCTTGGCGCTGGCGATGTCCTCGACCGAGTATTTGAGCGCGTAAACGCCGACCAGCCCGACGAGGCTGGTGCAGACCATCACGGCGTTGAGCATCTTGATCATGCGGCACCTCGCGACAGCGGCACGCCCAGCCCGGCGTAACTCATGACGCGCGCCGGAGCGGTAGTCCTGACGCCGGCGCGGAGCGTCGCCGAGCGCGAGCGTGGATTGCGCCCGAGTTCGGCGGCACCGGCCTTCAGAGCCTTACCGGCCCGGTCCCAGCGCGGCGCCTCGAGCATAACCTGCGGCAGGTGCCGCGACTGCGTCGGCGCGCCCTTTTCCGGATCGAAGAAGCGTTTGACGATCCGGTCTTCCAGCGAATGGAAGGTGACCACGGCAAGCCGCCCGCCCTCGGCCAGTAGCCGCTCGCTGGCGAACAGCCCGCCGACCAGCTGGTCGAATTCGCCATTCACCGCGATGCGCAGCGCCTGAAAGCTGCGGGTCGCCGGGTGGGCGTCGCCTGGCTTGCGGCCGATGGTCTTTTCGATGAGCCGCGCCAGCTGCGTCGTGGTCGCGATCGGCGCGTTAGCGCGCGCTGCGACGACGGCGCTGGCGATACGGCGCGATTTGCGCTCCTCGCCGAAGGCGAACAGCAGGTTGGCGAGGTCAGATTCGGCGAGACTATTCACCAGATCGGCAGCGGACTCGCCATCCGACGACATCCGCATGTCGAGCGGGCCTTCCTGCATGAACGAGAAGCCGCGCGCTGCCTGGTCGAGCTGCATCGACGAAACGCCGATATCGAGCACCACGCCATCGACCGGGCCGTCAGCCAGCTCATCCAGATTGGAAAAGGTGCCGGGTACGAACTTGAAGCGATTCGGGAAATCGGCGCTGAGCCGCTCGGCGTGCGGCAGCACCGAGGGGTCGCGATCGACCGCCAGGACCGATGCACCGGCTTCCAGCAAAGCACGGGAATAGCCGCCGGCCCCGAACGTGCCATCGAGGATGCGCGCACCCTCGAGTGGAGCCAGCGCACCGAGCACCTCGGCCAGCAGCACCGGCACATGCGGCGCCTGGCTGTCGCTGCCCTTGGGCTCACTCATTCCCGCTCGAACTCCACGCCGGCGCCGCCGGTACAAAATCACCCATACCGGGTATCGGCGCACTTTGCGGCGGGGAGGTTAAGGTTCCATTGAGGTTACGGGCATGTTCACCACGATGGAACCGACCTTGTGGCCGGTCTCGACCCGCGCATGCGCCGCGGCAATCTCGGCCAGCTCATACTCGCGCTCGATAACAGTGCGGAGTTTCTCCTGTCGCACCCAGTCGAACAGCTGGACCAGGTCCTTGGCCTTATCGGCCGGACGCCTCAGGCCAGTTGCGGCAAAGCGGGCCCGGCGGCCAGTTTTGCGCAGCATCGAGGGCGACAGCATTGGTGTCGGGGAGAGGTAGATCCCCTCCGGCTTCAGTGCCGCGAGGCAGCGCGCGAAGCTGGATTTGCCGACCGTGTCGAAGATCACATCATAGGCCGCGTCGGCGGCGGTGAAGTCCTCTTTGGTGTAGTCAATCACCCGATCGGCACCGAGCGCGCGCACCAGTTCGACATTGCGCGTACTGGTGACACCGGTGACCACGGCGCCCATGGCTCGCGCCAGGTGTACGGCGGTAGTGCCGATGCTGCCTGACGCACCGTTGATCAGCACGTGCTGGCCCGCCTGCAGCCGCCCGTTGTCGCGCAGGAATGGCAGCGCCGTGAGTCCGCCGTCGCAGAGCCCGGCGGCGGCGCCGAACGCTACTCCATCCGGCAGTTTGACGATCGCGCCAGCCTGATCGAGCACGGCAAACTGAGCGTGCGCCGCAAGCTCGGGACCGGTTGAACCGGCCACCCGATCGCCGACGGCGAAGCCGGTGACCCCGGCCCCAACGCGAACCACAGTGCCGGCAAAGGCATCGCCGAGAATCGGCAGGCGCGGCTTGAACGGACCGGAGAACAGCCGCGCGATCCACAACTCGCCATTGCGGAACGCCACGTCGGAGGGCGTCACGACGCTGGCATGGATCTGCACCAGCATCTGCTCGGGCCCCGGTTCCGGCGTCGGCACCTCGCGAATGACAAGCGCCTCGGGCGGACCATAGCGGTCGACGATTGCAGCAAGCATCACTCGCCCTCCCCACGATACTGGAACACCTGCTCGAGCGGCACGCCGAAGGCCCGCGCCACCCGGAAGGCGACTTCGAGCGAGGGCGAGTAGCGCCCCTGCTCCATGGCGACGATGGTCTGGCGGGTGACGCCCACCTTCTCGGCCAGCGCCGCCTGGGTCATTTCGCCGGCATTGAAGCGCAGCGTGCGGATAGTGTTGTCGATCCGCGCCTGTCCCTTGCCCATGGCGCTCAGCCGATCCGGTAGTAGACTAGCCGCGAGCCGGCATCGACGACGCCGGCCAGCATCAGCCCACCGAACAGCACGTAGGCGGCTTCTGCCGGATCAGCGCCGAAGGCGAGGGTGAACAGGCTGGCGACACCGGCGATCGAGGCGACGAGATAGGCATTGCGCATGCCCTTCATGCCGACCGCCTTGTCGCGCTCGTCCGCCTTCTCGTCCTTGAACTCCTCGCGCCGGGCGATGGAGACGAGGATCGACATGACGATCATCGCCGCGATGTTGAACAGCACCACATAAAGGATAGCCCAGAGCAGCCGGCCGGCGACCGCCGCAACCGTCGCCGGCGGGTTGGTCAGCGCTTCGAAGATCACCCAGGCGCCGATCACGATCGCCGCGATGATATTCACCACGGCTTCCCATTCCTTGAAACTCATCTCGGCCTCCCAGCCTCGGTTCAGTGCTGGGAGGATGTGTAAGGAGAACACGACACTGTGTCAAGTTTTTCATACACCGTGTCGTAGATAGATGACTCGCAGGGCCAGCAGTCGGCGTCCCTCTCGCGCTTGCGGGGGAGGGAACGCCGCCTGCACGTGTCGGGTCCGCGCGGCCCACATAGTGGGCCGCTCGGCAAAGGAAATGCCAGTTGACCTATAAGCCGGGTTCTGTAGGGTCTGCGTCTCACGACGCTGACGTGGTGACCATTCATCTTTGACCGGCATTACTGCCGGCCTTATGCAACCAACCCGGATGACAAGCCTCGAAAACCGGCCGGGGCAAGCCCCACGTCATCCCTATTTGGTCTTGCTCCCGGTGGGGTTTGCCGTGCCGTCCCTGTTGCCAGGTCCGCGGTGCGCTCTTACCGCACCCTTTCATCCTTACCCCGCGCGAACGCGAGGCGGTTTGCTTTCTGTGGCACTTTCCCTGGGGTCGCCCCCGGCGGCCGTTAGCCGTCACCGTATTTCGATGGAGCCCGGACTTTCCTCTCCCACGGAAACAGGAGCGGCCACCCGGTCAACTGGCGAGGCGCATATGGGGGACGGCGCCGGGTCCAGTCAAGCGCGCAGTCAGGTTGCGCGCCGTCAGGCGGCGCGCTTCATGATCTGGTTGTAAGCGTTGTTGATCGCCGCCATGCGGGCGGTCGCCACGTCGATCAGTTCCTCGGGCACGCCCTTGGCAATCAACCGGTCCGGGTGATGCTCGGCCACCAGCAGACGATAGACCCGCTTCACCTCGTCGCGCTCCGCGCTGGGAGCAAGGCCCAGCACGATATAGGGGTCGGCCCCCTTGTCGAACAGCACGTGCTGCGAGGTCAGCTGCTCGAACCGCGCATCGTCGAAGCCGAAAATGTCGCTGACATTCTTCAGGTAATCGAGCTCGGCCTCGTGAATCATCCCGTCGGCAGAGGCGATGAAGAACAGGCTGTCGAGCACGTGCTCCAGCGTATCCGGGCTGTCGATGAAGAAGCGGCGCACCTTCTTGGCATAGGCCTCGTAACCGGCCACATCCTGCTGGGCGAGCTTGAACAGCTTGTCGACCTGCTCCTCGATGCCCGGCGGAATCTCGACGGTGCGCTGGAAGGCGCGCAGCTCCGAGGCGGTGACGACGCCGTCCGACACTGCCATCTTGGCCGATAGCGCAATCAGCGCCAGCGTGAACGCAGCATCGCGTCCACCCGGCAGCCAGGTGTCTGGATCCAGCGCGTTGATGATCGAGCCAACCAGCCCCGTGCGTTCGGTGGCCGATCCAATGAAGGCGCTAAGACGTTGCCAGACCGACATATGCCTCTCCGATCTCGGCGCACAATAGCCGCCGAACGGGAATTTCATAGCCATGAGACATGCGGCGGATTGCATCGTCGGCCCCTGAGGCATTTCGCCGTTTCGGCGAAAGCGCGCTAATGACGTTTCGGCCGCCTGGTGAGGCGGCCGCAGATTTCAGAAGAAGAAGAACTCGTCGTCCTCGGCCGGCCGCTTCTTCTTGTTCGGTCCCTCGTCGAGGTAGAACCCGTCGGGGTCGTAGCTGTCCTCGGCCGAGGTCTGCGACAACAGGCCCTTGCGCTCGAGATAATCGGCAAGCGAGCCCGAATCCCATTCCTCGAGCTGGTCGCCGGTGACGACCTCGTCGTCGCTGAGCGGGAACGGCTCGACGGCGGCGTTCTCCTGCTGCTTCACCTTGTTCTCGTCGAGGATCAGCGGCTTTTCGGCCGCCGGCAACGACGCGACGGCAGTAGTCTTGGGCCGCGCATCACGCGGCAGCGGCACCGGCGGGGTCTCGGTCGGAGCGACGGTCGCCACCTCGGTCGGCGCCTTGATCGGGGTCGTCGGCGAGATCGGCTTCAGCTTCACCGGCGCGGCCGGCTTGTCGGTCGTCGACGCGGCCGGCTTTGTGGGCGTCGCGCTGTCACCGTCGGAAATGTACGAGGGCAGCTTTTTGCCCTTGGAGAGCAGCTTGTCGACCGGGTCGGTGGTGACGCTGGCGGTCTCGATCGGATCGGTCGCCGCGGGCTTGGCGACCGCGGGAACCTTCAACAGGGGCTTGGTCGCGCCGGCGTCAGCCGTCGTCACGGCGCTGTTCGCCGTACCGCTGGTCGGGTTGCCGACGACCATGTTCGCGGCGGGCACCGCGAGGATGACGACGAGACCAGCCCAAGCCAGTCCGCCCTTCACCTTGCCATCGAGTTTCATAGGCTGCTGTCCTTCAACTTGCCCCCGTCCCCACTGCCCGACGGAAGCCAATTAACGTGGCCATTTTGTGGATGGCCGGGGCATTGCCCCACTCTGGACGCTGCCAGAGTCCACCTGAACGGACGCTGAACACGTTACCAGCGACTTCCACTCAGTCAGGTCTGGCCCCCAGCAGGCGCGCCAGTGCCAGAACCAGGTTCGAGCGGTTCAGCGTGTAGAAGTGGAATTCCGTAATCCCATTATCGACCAGTTCCAAGACCTGCTCGGCGGCGACCGCCGATGCAACCAGTGCATGGGTCTCGGGATCTTCTTCCAATCCCTCGAACCGCTCCGCCACCCAGCCGGGGATCGATGCGCCGCAACGCGCCGCAAACCCGGAGATCTGCTTGAACGAGTGGATCGGCTGGATGCCCGGCACGATCGGCGCGGCGATCCCGGCTGCCTGTGCCCGGTCGACGAGACGGAAATAGTCGTCATTGTCGAAGAACATCTGGGTGATGGCGCGGGTCGCGCCGGCATCGAGCTTGCGCTTCAGGTTGTCGATGTCCGCTTCCCAGTTCGGGCTCTGCGGGTGCTTTTCGGGATAGGCGGCGACCGAGATATCGAAATTGCCGATCTTGCGGATTCCCGCGACCAGGTCGGCGGCGTTCCGGTAGCCGTCGGGATGCGGTGTGAACGGCTTGCCGATACCCTCGGCCGGGTCGCCGCGCAGCGCCACGATGCGGCTGATCCCCGCCTCCTGGTAGCCACGCACCACCGCATCGACCTCGTCCCGCGTCGCACCGACGCAGGTGAGGTGGGCCGCTGCATCGACGCCGGTGTCGGCCTTCACCCGGCTCACCATCCTGAGCGTCCGCTCCCGCGTCGATCCGCCGGCCCCGTAGGTGACCGAGACGAAGCGCGGATGCAGCGGGGCGAGCTTATGGATCGAATCCCAGAACCGCTCCTCCATGACGTCGGTCTTGGGCGGAAAGAACTCGAACGAGACCTGGAATTTTGGCCGCTCGTCCGGGCGCCTGCGGCTCGGGCGGTCGGTGTAGTCAGTGCTCATATCGGGTTGTCCGTCTCGTCGGTGAGCCGCCAGAGGCACACGGTGAGCCCCTCGGTCGGATTGGTGGGTGGAAAGGATTTGAGTTCGCTGACCTGGAGGCCGGCGGCGCGGGCCCAGCCGGCCATCTGCGCCTCGCTGAGCCCGAGCCGACGATGTGCATGGTGCGAGCGCAGGAACTCGAGCCCATGCGGCGCGAAATCGACGATCAGCATCTCGCCGCCCGGCTTCAGCGCCCGGCGCGCCTGCGCCAGCACCCGGCCCGGGTCATCGAAATAGTGCAGCACCTGGTGGATCACGATCACGTCGGCTCGGCCGGCGCCGGCATCGACATCGGCAATGTCGCCGAGCCGCACCTGGGCATGGCCGATCGCGCACGATGCAAGCTTGGCCCGCGCCACCGCGATCATCTCGCGGCTCGCATCGATGCCGATGCCGCGCCGATAATGCCCGGCCAGCAGCTCGAGCATCCGGCCGGTGCCGGTGCCGAGATCAATCAGGGTGTCGACCACCCTGCCCTGCATCGCCTCGACGATGGCAGCTTCCACCGCCTCTTCCGGCACGTGCAGCGAACGCAACAGATCCCAGCTGTCGGCAACCTTGGCGAAATAGGCCGCCGCCTGCTCGGCCTGGTTGAGCCGCACCGCCTCGAGCCGCTGCCGGTCGCGCAGCCGCTCGGCATCGTCGGCCGACAGCCGGCCGATCAGCCAGCGCGCCAGATCGCCGCCTGGCCCTTCGGGCGCGAGGCCATAATAGGCCCAGGCGCCTTCGGCATTGCGGGTGATCAGCCCGGCGTCGGCCAGCAACTTCAGGTGACGCGACACCCGCGGCTGGCTCTGGCCGAGAATTTCGGTGAGGTCCTTGACCGACTGCTCGCCATCGGCCAGCAATGCCAGCAGCCGCAGCCGGGTGGTTTCCCCCGCCGCGCGCAGCACCCCAACCAAATCCGCCGTGTCGTTCATGCAGCCTCTCGAGATATAAAGATATCTTTATATCCCCTGCCGCGCAAGGTCTAGCCCCATGGCCGAGCTTGACTCAATCAGCCGCCAAACGGCTCATTCACCGGCATGGGAGAACGCATCGCTTTCGGTCCCTATCTGTTCGACATGACCAACTCCACGCTGTTGCGCGGAGACGACGTCGTGTCGCTCGGCGGCCGCGCCGCTGCCGTGCTGCAGACACTGCTCGAAGCCAACGGCGAGGTCGTCGCCAAGGCGCAGTTACTGGACCGGGCCTGGCCCGACACCATCGTCGAGGAAGGCAATCTCGCCGTCCAGGTCGCGACGCTGCGCAAGATCCTCGGCACTCGTCCCGATGGCGCCGAGTGGATCGGCAACGTGGCGCGGGTCGGCTACCGGCTGGTGCGCGACGCCGGCGGCGCCACATCCGGCATTCCCGCCGTCGCAGTGCTGCCCTTCGCCAACCTGAGTGGCGATGACCAGCAGGACTATTTCGTCGACGGCATTGTCGAGGAACTGATCGCGGCGCTGTCGCGCTTCAGGACCTTCGCGGTCATCGCCCGCAACTCCTCTTTCGCCTTCAAGCACCGCGCCGTGGACGTGCGCGAGGTGGCGCGCACCCTCGGCGCCCGCTACGTGCTGGAGGGCAGCGTTCGCCTTGCCGGACCGCGCGTCCGGGTGACGGCGCAGCTGATCGACGGCGCTTCCGGCTCGAGCCTCTGGGCCGAGAATTTCGACGGCGCGGTCGGCGATATCCTCGATTTCCAGGACAGCATCACCGAGGCGGTGATCGGGCTGATCGAGCCGCAGCTTCGCCGCGCCGAGATCGAGCGGGCCCGCCGCAAGCGGCCCGAAAACCTCGACGCCTACGACCTCTACCTGCAGGCGCTACCCTTCATGCAGGGTGTTCGAGTCGTACAGCTTCAGGACTTCGACCGGGCGATCGAGCTGCTCGAGCGGGCAATCGCCCTCGACCCGGATTTTGCCCCTGCCCTGGCCCTTGCCGCCTGGGCGCACGAGATGCGGCTGACCCGCGGCGGTAGCGCACCGCCTGAGGTTGATGACGCTGCAGCGGCGTTGCAGCTGGCGGCGCGGGGCCTCGCTGCCGACGGCAACGATCCGAACGTGATGCTGGTGGCCGGCATCGTCCGGCTGACCATTTCGGGCGAGCACGGAACCGGGCTGGCTTTGATCCGGCGCGCCCAGGCGGCCAACCCCAATAGCCTGCTGATCGCCAATGTCTCCGGCTACGCCCATTTCTTCATGGGCGACTATGACGGCGCCATCGCCAGTCACGAGCGTTTCCTGCAGCTGTCGCCCGGCCTTGCCGAGACGTTCTGGAGCCTCAACGGCATCGCCCGATCCCACCTCGCTGCTGGCCGCATCGAGGAAGCGCTGGCCTGGGGGCTGCGCGGCCTCGAGGCGTCTGAGGGCGTCGACTTCCCGCACTGCATCGTCGCCGCCGCCTATGCGCATCTGGGCCGCATCGATGAAGCACAGGCGCAACTGGCCCGCGCCCATGCGATCTGGCCGGACCTGACGATCTCGAGCCTCCTCGGACGCACCGGCCAACCGGACGGCCGCGACCGCGTGCTGGTCGAGGGGCTGCGCCTAGCGGGAGTGCGCGAACTTTAAGAACATTTCATCGCGCCCAAAGGACTGCGCGAGCGTAACTGAGGCACTCCTTGCCCCGCGGGGTGACAAGGAGACAGAGAATGGACGCCCTTCGACTGCTCGCCGGCGCCGCAACGGCGCTCGCCGGCCTGAGCCTGCCGGCGCTCGCCGCCGACTATGACTACCGCACCAACGCCAACGGCGACCTGGTGCTCCGCCTCTCCGGGCCGATCACTCCGGTCGATGGCGGCATCTTCCTCGCCGAAGTCAACCGCAAGCAGCCGCGGATCGTCGAGCTGAGCGGCCCCGGCGGCGATCTGCTGAGCGCGGTGCGCATCGGCGTCATCATCCACGAGCGCTACATGTGGACCCGCGCCGTCGGCGAGTGCCGCTCGGCCTGCGCCTATATCTGGATCGCCGGGCTGCACATGCAGGCCGACGAGGGCGTCAAAATCCTCAACCACCTGCCGGTGGCGCGCTATGGCGCCGGCCAGGGGATGCCCGATACCGAGGGCACGGCGCTGTTCGGCTGGTACCTCGGCCGGCTCGAGCTCAGCGTCGAGATGATGGAGGCCTTCCTCGACAAGGCCACCGCAACCGGGACGGTCGCCAACCAGTATTTCGATATGCTGGAATTCGCTGAGTACTGGAACGCGCCGGTGGAGATCGTTCCTCCGGAACCCCAATCCGTACGCGCTGCTCTGACCGAATGACGAAACGAAAAGAGGGCGATCCGTTGCGGGATCGCCCTGGAGGAAGTTGACAGTGTTCGGCGTATTCAGGCAGCGCCGACGACATCCTCGTTGGGAAGCCGGCGGCGGAAGGCGTGGGTGCGCCAGAGCTCGAAGATGCCGACCGCTTCGTCCTTGCTCAGCGCTTCGAAGCGCCGCCGGACATTCTGCAGGTCGGCCTGGCTCGGCAGATCTCGCCACGGCATCGAGGCGATCATCGCCTCGAACAGGTCGGGCTGGATGCCCAGGGCACGGAGCGCCACGGTGATCGCCACATAGTCCTGCATGGCGAGCCACTTGACGAAAACTTCGGGCCCGACGCGCAGCAGCATGGTCAGCGCCGCGGCGGTGTGATGACCATAGCCGAACCGAGCAAAGCGGATCAGTGCACGTTCATCGAGTTGCTTACGATCCGACAGCGCCTTCACCTGGTTATAGGCGACCTTCCACTCCTGGCTGGAGAAGCCGGCGCGGTTGCGCATGCGGTTATAGACTACTGCCTGCACCTTGCCGACAGTGACCGGATCGACCCGCGGGTCGATGCGCGACATGGTCTCGCGCACCCGGTCGCCGACCGCTTCGATCTTGCCGCCGAGGCTCTTCCAATCGAGGTCCTCGCGGCCCCGGAGGTCGGCCGCGATAGCGGCATCGGACGCGGCGCGCTCGGCGAGCCTCTCCAGCGCCTGCTGGCCGATCTCGGCATTGGTGTTGCGCACCAGCTTGATCACCGAGGCAGTCTCGCCGTGTTCGACGATCGCCTCGCCCACCCGCTCCGGAACCTGCGTCCGGCCGGCAATGGCGATGCGGTGTTCTTCGGTCTGGTTGGCAATGATTTCGATCAGGTCGTCATCGCTCAGCACATTGGAGAACTCGAGCAGCGGCTGCGCCACCTCGATCTCGTCATTGGCGAGCTTGACCACCACATTGCCCGGCGCGCGGTCGAGCGGAGCGAGGAGCTTGGCCACATGGGCCCGCGCCTCGGATTCCACCAATTCGGCCAGCTGGCACAACACCTCGTCGTACTGCGCGACCTGCTCGTCATCGCAGCGATCCGACACGTAGGAGTAGAGCTGGGCCATGTTGCGGAACAGCTGATCGCGTTCCACGATGTTGGAGTCACCGTTGAGGACCCTGAACGTCGAGAACGCTCGGGTGGTGCCTTCTTCCATCTCAGTCATGTCACTTCCCTCCGGCTTCTGCCGTATGGGGGACAATTTGGCCCGGCAGTTAAGTGCGCGCGCTGAAGGTAAGGACGGAAATTTGATTCAAATTGCAGGGAGTTTGGTGAGGGCGTGTTAGCCGCCCTCACCACGAGCCAGATCAGGCCAGGTCGAACCGATCGGCGTTCATCACTTTGACCCAGGCCGCGACGAAATCCCTCGCGAACTTCTCGCTCGCATCGGACTGGCCATAGACCTCGGCCAAAGCCCGCAGCTGCGAGTGCGAGCCGAAGATCAGGTCGACGCGGGTGGCGGTCCATTTGGGTTCGCCCGTGACGCGATCGACGCCTTGGTAGACGCTGTGATCCTCCGAAGCCGGCCGCCACTTCGTCCCCATGTCGAGCAGGTTGACGAAGAAGTCGTTGCTCAAGGTCTCCGGCCGGTTGGTCAGCACACCATGTTGCGGCTGGCCCGCCTTGAGGGCGCGCAGTCCGCCCACCAGTACCGTCATTTCCGGCGCGGTCAGCCCAAGCAGCTGGGCCCGATCGACCAGGTTCTCTTCCGGCGACAGGCGCTGGCGCCCGCTCCAGTAGTTGCGGAAACCATCGGCGGTCGGCTCGAGCGGCGCAAACGACGCCGCATCGGTCTGCTCGACCGTCGCATCGGCGCGCCCTGGGGTGAACGGCACCACCAGCTCGAGCCCGGCATCCTTGGCCGCCTTCTCGATCCCAACCGAACCGGCGAGGACGATCAGGTCGGCCAGCGACACCGGCTTGCCGAACTCGGCCTGGATCGCCTCGAGATGGCCGAGCACTTTGCCCAACTGTTCGGGCTGGTTGACCGCCCAATCCTTCTGCGGCGCAAGCCGGATGCGGGCGCCATTGGCGCCGCCGCGCATGTCCGAACCACGATAGGTCGAGGCCGAGGCCCAGGCCGTGCTCACCAGTTCGGAGACCGTGAGGCCGGTGGCAAGAATCTTTGCCTTGAGCGCCGCGATGTCGGCGTCGTTGAGCAGCTCGTGCGTAACCGCCGGGATCGGATCCTGCCAGATCAGCTCTTCCGCCGGCACTTCCGGGCCGAGGTAGCGCACCCTCGGACCCATGTCGCGGTGCGTCAGCTTGAACCAGGCGCGGGCGAAGGCGTCAGCGAACTGATCCGGATTCTCGAAGAAGCGTCGCGAAATCTTCTCGTAGGCCGGGTCGATGCGCAGCGCCAGGTCGGAGGTCAGCATCGACGGGGCGTGGCGCTTCTCCTTGTCATGCGCATCCGGCACCGAGTGGGCGCCCATGCCGTGCTTGGGCGTCCACTGGTGCGCGCCGGCCGGACTCTTGGTCAGCTCCCACTCGTAACCGAACAGGTTCCAGAAAAAGTTGTTGCTCCACTTGGTTGGGGTCGAGGTCCAGGTGACTTCGAGCCCCGAGCCGATGGCGTCACCGCCCTTGCCGGTGCCGAAGGCGTTGACCCAGCCGAGCCCCTGTTCTTCGATCCCTGCTGCTTCCGGCTCGACGCCGACGAGCTTGGCGTCACCCGCGCCATGGGTCTTGCCGAAGGTGTGGCCGCCGGCAATCAGCGCCACGGTCTCTTCGTCATTCATCGCCATGCGAGCAAAGGTGTCGCGGATGTCGCGGGCCGAGGCCAGCGGGTCGGGGTTGCCGGCCGGACCCTCGGGATTGACGTAGATCAGGCCCATCTGCACGGCGCCCAGCGGGCTTTCGAGGTCGCGCTCGCCGCCATAGCGCTCCTCGTCGGAAAGCCACTCGCCTTCCTTGCCCCAGTAGATATCGAGCTCGGGCTCCCAAGTGTCGGCGCGGCCGCCGCCGAAACCGAAGGTCTTGAACCCCATCGATTCCAGCGCAACGTTACCGGTGAGGATCATCAGGTCGGCCCACGAGATGGCCGAGCCGTATTTCTGCTTGATCGGCCACAGCAGGCGCCGCGCCTTGTCGAGGTTGACGTTGTCGGGCCAGCTGTTGAGCGGCGCGAAACGCTGCTGCCCGCCGCCGCCACCGCCGCGGCCATCGGCGGTGCGATAGGTGCCAGCGCTGTGCCACGCCATGCGGATGAACAGCGGACCGTAGTGGCCGAAATCGGCCGGCCACCAATCCTGCGAGTCGGTCATCAGCGCCGTTAGGTCGGCCTTCAGCGCCGTTAGGTCGAGCGTCTTGAACGCCTGAGCGTAGTCGAAAGCCGAGCCCATCGGGTTGGACAGCGCAGTATGCTGGTGCAGCACCGACAGGTCCAACTGGTTCGGCCACCAGTCACGATTGCTGCGGCCCGCGCTGCCATGCGGCACCGGGCATTTGCCCGCACCACCTTCGTTCGCTGCGTCCATGGTCGTCTCCGTCCGTCTCGAGTTGTTCGTTGCGATAAGGCTTCCGGGTGACGTGGCAGTGACTGTTCGCGCGCTTGGTCGCGCTCAATCCCGGCCCCACACTTTGGAATAGTTCCATTGTGCCTCGGGCCAGGTGCATAATGCCAATTGATTGCGCTTCTAGCTGTGATAATTCAGAGTTATGATCACGCTTCGACAGATGCAGTATGCCGTGGCGCTGGCGGAAACCGGCCATTTCGGTCGCGCCGCCGAGCGCAACCACGTCACCCAGCCCGGCCTCAGCCAGCAGATCCGGCAGCTCGAGGCCCTGTGCGGCGGCCCGCTGTTCGATCGCCTCGGCAAATCGGTGCGACTCACCCCACTAGGCCGCGAGTTCATCGAGCGTAGCAGGCCGATTCTCGAGCAGACCGAGGGACTGCTGTCCTTCATCAGCGGCCAGCGCGGCAACCCGGCGCGCCCGCTGCGGCTGGGCGTCATCCCCACCGTGGCACCCTACCTGCTGCCGCACGTGTTCCCGGCGCTGCAGCGCGAGCTCCCCGAGCTGAGCTTCACCGTCTCAGAGAGCCGCACCGACGCGCTGGTCGACGGCCTCGCCGACGGCAGCCTCGACCTGGCGCTGATTGCCAGCGAGCCGAGGGCCGGCGGGCCCCGCCTTACCGCAGCTCCGCTGTTCGCCGATGAGTTCGTGCTCGCCACCGGCTCCGGCGACAGCGCCGAGGATCCGGTGCCGCTGGCCGAAATCGACGCCGACCGGGTGTTGCTGCTCGATGAAGGCCACTGCTTCCGCGAGCAGGCGATTGCTGCCTGCGCGCTCGATCCGGACGTGGCCAGGCGCACCTTCGCCGCCACCTCGCTCTCGACCATCGTCGAGTTCGTCGCCAACGGACAGGGCATCACGCTCTTGCCCGAAATCGCCCTGAAGAAGGAAGCCACCGGCGACCGTATCCGCATCCACCGGCTGCAATCGCCCGGCGCGCGCCGCCTGCTGTCGCTGGTCTGGCGCGAGGCCACGCCGTTCAGCGCGGTGTTCGAGCAGGTGGCGGAAACGATCCGGCGGGCACGGCCGGCGGTGTAGGAAGGTCGTTCGTCTGCCTCGAACCATGCTGCCCCTCACCCCAGCCCTCTCCCCAGCGGGGAGAGGGGGCGATGTGGCCCTGACCGCGCAACGTGCCTCCCCTCTCCCCTCCGGGCACCGGGTCAGGGTGAGGGGACGTTCACACGCGATTCTACGTCCTTCGTACGTGCTGCCCCGGATAAGCCACCCGCCCCCAGCTGCGGACCCTCACCGCGTCGCCCACCCGGATCGCTCCCTCGCCCTCGACCCATCCGTCCAGCACGCGCCTGCACCACGCCTCCTCGACCCAGC
>NZ_LAJE02000378.1 GCF_000970465.2 Devosia insulae DS-56 | reverse complement strand
ATTGGTATAAGAGACAGGGGGTACTCTGTGCGAGCCGAGCTATGCCTCGCCATGTGCGATAGCGCTGCTCGCCAGCGGCGCATGGCCCCAGGCCCGCCCCCTCCAATGTGGAACCCTCGGCGGATCGACCCGTTACCGGGGGGAACCAAGGCGGAGTGGTCGCATGACTGGATATTCGCTGAGCAGACGCATGTTCGTCACGACGGGGCTTGCGGGCATCATGGCCTCAACCCTCCCTATCAGGTCGTCGGCAGAGGAGGCGAAGTTGGAAGCGAACGAAGCAGCATCAGAGGTCACCTCGAAAGACGGGACCCCTATCGCTATCACCCGGTCGGACGAAGGACCGGCGCTCATCCTGGTCGGCGGCGCGCTCAGCGACGGCTCGGGCGCGGCGCCGCTCGCGAAGCTCCTCGCCCCGCGCTTTACCACGGTCAGCTTTGATCGGCGGGGCAGGGGCAAGAGCGGCGACACGCCGCCTTACGCGGTCGAGCGCGAGATCGAGGATATCGACGCCATCATCGAGGCGCTGGGCGGCACGGCGTTCATCCACGGCCACTCGTCGGGTGCGGTGTTGTCGCTCGAAGCCACGGCAAAGCTCGCGGGCAGGGTGACAAAACTCTCGCTCTACGAGCCCCCCTTCATCACCGACGGCAGTCGTCCGCCACCGCCTGCCGACTTCGCGAGACATATCGACGAGCTGATCGCCGCCGATCGTCGTGGCGATGCAGTCGAGTATTTCCTCGTCGAGGTGGTCGGCACGCCTGCCGAGGCCGTGGCGCAGATGAAGTCCGCGCCCGCCTGGCCGGGGCTCGAAGCCCTGGCCCACACCCTCGCCTATGACGTCGCGGTGCTGGGCGGCAGGATGTCGGGCAAGCCTCTCGCGTCAGGGGCATGGGATGGCGTCACCATCCCGGTATTGGTGATGGATGGCGGCGCCAGTCCCGAATGGATCCGCAACTCGGCTCGTTCGGTTGCCGGCCTGCTGCCCAGTGCCGAGCACCGCAGCCTCGAGGGCCAGACCCACAACGCTGCCCCCGAAGTTGTCGCGCCCGAGCTCGAGCGTTTCTTCCTCGGCTGAACCGCTACTCCGCGGCGAGCTGCGTTGCCACTGCAGGGGCGAACAGCGAGGTGCCGTTGGGGAGCTGCAGCGTCGTGAGTTCGCAGCCGAACACCTCGCGTACCAGCGCGATATCCAGCACCTGAGCCGGTGCGCCACAGGCGGCGCGCCGGCCCTCTGACATCACCAGCACCTGATCGGCGTAGAGCGCCGCGAGGTTGAGGTCATGGAGGATGGCCACTACGGCGCCGCCGGCTGCCGCAAAGCCCCGCGCGATTTCCATCACCAGCAACTGGTGCTTGATGTCGAGGCTCGACACCGGTTCATCCAGCAGCAACAGGCGTGGCAACCCCTCGAATGCCGGCTGCCACACCTGGCACAGCACCCGCGCCAGCTGCACCCGCTGCTGCTCGCCACCCGAAAGGCTCTGGTACATCCGGCCGCTGAACCCCGCGAGGTCGACCCGCCGCAGCGCCGCCGCGACCACCGCCTCGCGCTGCGCCGGCGGCACGCCAAGCCCCGCCGACAGTCCCAGCCGCACCACTTCGCGCACCGTGAACGGAAAGCTCAGCACCGAGGCCTGCGGCATCACCGCGCGCATCGTCGCCGCCGTGCGTGGCGGCAGCGTGCGCAGAGGCCGGCCGTTCAGCGCGATATCGCCCTGGTGTTCGAGTTCGCCGCTCAGCGCCTTCATCAGCGTCGTCTTGCCCGAACCGTTCGGTCCGATGATCGCCAGCACTTCGCCGGCGCGCGCCGTGACGCTGACGGCTTCGACGATCCGTTTGCGTTCGATGGCGACCGAAACGCCGCGAACTTCCAGCACCGGGCTCACCATGCCAGCTCCCGTCGCCGCAGCAGGATCCACAGGAAGAACGGCCCGCCCACCGCCGCGGTGACGATGCCGATCGGCAGCTCCGCCGGAGCAACGATGGTGCGCGCCACGGCGTCGGCGACGAGGAGGAAGGCGGCGCCGAGCAGCGCCGAGGCCGGCAGCAGGTATTTGTGATCCGGCCCGATCACCAGCCGCAACAAATGCGGCACGATGATGCCGATAAAGCCGATGCCGCCGCTCACCGCCACGGCCGCTCCGGTGGCTGCCGCCACCGCGACGATGGCAATGCGTTTGAGCCGCTGCACCGGGATGCCCAGATGCATCGCCGTCGCCTCGCCCAGCGTCAGGGCGTTGAGCCCGCGCGTCAGCAGCATGCAGCAGAACACCGCGATGAGGATGATCGGCCCCGATGCCTGGACCTTCTGCCAGTTCGAACCGGCGAGCGAGCCCATGCTCCAGAAGGTGAAGTCGCGCAGCTGCGAGTCGCTGGCGAGGAACACCATCACCCCCATCACCGCAGTGGCGAGCGCCGCAATGGCGATGCCGGCGAGCAGCATGGTGGCGATTTGCGTCTGCGTGCCGCGCGTTGCCACCTGGTAGAGGATCAGTGTGGTGACGAGGCCCGTAACGAAGGCCGAGATCTGCAGGCTGTAGATACCGAGGATTGCCGTCAGCGGCGCCAGCGCCGTTCCACCGAGCACGATCATCACCACCGCGCCGAGGCTAGCGCCGGACGACACACCCACCAGCCCAGGGTCGGCCAGCGGGTTGCGGAACAACCCCTGCATCACCACGCCCGAGACCGCGAGGCCGGCGCCGATCAGCATGCCCAGCAGCAGCCTGGGCAGCCGGATATCGAGGAACACCAGTTGGTCGCGCAGCACCAGCGGATCGTCGGTGGCTCCCGCCATCCAGGCCGACAGCAGCCGCGGCAATGAGGCGTCCGAGGCGCCGGTGAGCAACGCCAGCGCTGCCGCCGCAACCAGCAGCAGCACCAGCCCGGCCAGCGTCAATTGGGCCAGGCGTGTTCGATCCCCGGCAACCGGACCGGCGAGCTCGGCCGTCATTATGCTCGTGGTCAAGGCTGTGGCACCCGGTCGCCGTAAAGCTCGTGCGCCAGCGTCAGGATCGCCTTGGGCGTACGTGGCCCGAAGCCCAGCATGAAGGCCCCGTCCACCTTCAACAGGCGCCCCTGCTGCAGTGCCGGCGACGCTGCGAGGGCCGGATTGGCCGCGAGGTCGGCGGAGAAGTCTCCGGCGCCGGAATTCTGCATCATCACCACATAGTCGGGGTTGGCGGTGATCAGCGCCTCATCGCTCAGCGTCTGGTAGCCGTGCATGTCGGCCAGCGGATTGATGCCGCCCGAGAGCGTAATGATGCCGTTGGCTGCCGTGCCCGAGCCGGCAGCACGGATCTTGCCCTCCTGCACCGAGATGACGAACAGCACGCGCTTGCGTTCGGCGTCGGGGATCGCGCTCGTCGCCGCTTCCGCTGCCTTCAGCTCGGTATCGAGCGTCGTCGCCAGTGCCTCGGCCTTGTCGGTGACGCCGAGCGCCTCGCCGACGGCGCGCACCTTGGTGAGGATGCCCTGGTGGCTGAAATCCTCCGGCACTGTCACATAGGGGATCGAGCCCTTGGAGAGCACGTCGAGCGCCTCCGGCGGCCCGCTGCCATCCACCACCAGCAGCGCTGAAGGGTTCACCGACAGCACCCCTTCCGGCGACAGGGCCCGCATATAGCCGACATCCGGCAGCGCCATCGCCTCGGGCGGGAAGATGCCGGTGGTATCGCGGGCCACCACTTTGCCTTCCTCGCCCAGCGCGTAGACGATTTCGAGCAGCGAGCCGCCGATCACCGCCACCCGCGACGGGTCGGCGAACGGCGTGATCTGGGCGGCAAGGGCAGGGCCGGCAAGCCCGCCGAGCGCGACGAGGGCGAGAAACAAGCGAGGGAGACGCATGGTGAACCCTTAGGCAGCAGTGGATTGGTCGAGCTGGGGCAGGCCTTCGATCAGCGTGCGCCAGGCGGCGCGTTCATCCACCCCTTCCTGGCGCTGGCCGAAGAACTGGATGATGAGCTTGTTGTCGGCGCCGAACGCCTCGATCGAGGTGACGTGCCCATCGGCGGTGGGTTTGCGCACCGCCCACACTTCCTGGATCTGGTCGGCCCTGAGATGCAGGTGGAAGGTCTCGTCCATGACATTGATCCACGGACCCATGGCCTGCACCTTTTCGATCGGGCCCGAGTGGATCTGGATGCAGCCGCGGCTGCCGACGAACGCCATGATCGGCAGCCCGCTACCCGCGGCGCGCTCCAGCATGGTGCTCGCAGCGTTGGTCGCCAGGGGCCAGGCATAGTCGCGATCGATGGTCTTCAGCGCCTGGTGCCGCGACAGGTTGAGCCGCTTCAGCATCGGGAAGAACTGGTGCGTATCGGTCAGCCCCTGCCACGCCTCGCGCAGTTGCGCGGCGCTGGCCTGGGCTGCGGCGGTGTCTACCTCGGTGTCATTCAGTTCCCGTATTTCGACCGTCTGCAGCTGCTCATCGGTCCTGAGCGTCTCGACCAGCGCCTGATAGGCATCGAGGTTCGTTTCCGGCCGGCAATGCACCTTGTGCACCGCGGTGCCCGCTGCGTCGAAGAACTGCAGGGAGCGCCGTACCGCGCCGTCCTTGTCCGGCTTTTCCACCGCATAGGCTGAGGCCCAGTGCGTTGGGAAGATGCGCAGATCGATCTCTTCCCCGAGGACGATCGAGGCGTGCTGGCCGAAGCGGGTCTTCTCGAATACGCCGATCTTTTCATGCACCGCGTGCTCGTTGCGGGTCAGGCACATCACCTCGCCCAGCGCCGGTGCACCCGCAAGGAACGCCTCGACATCGGGGCGCAGCCGCACACTGCCCATACCCACGAAAGCCGCGACCAGCTCCGCCTCGGAGAGCTTCTGGATTCGCGCGAAATCGCGCTCACGCATTTCGGGGTGCAGCGCACGCAGGCGGCGGATTTCCTCAGGCGATATCTGGCGGGCTTCAGGCAAGATGCAGCGTCCTCTTTCGATGCTCTGTGGCGCAGTTTCGTTTCGCCGCGCCTGTCACTTAAATCTTGACAGTCAATATCAGGATTTATAAGCCACGCAATAGTGGAGTGAAAGAGTCATGTTTTGACCCACTCTGCCGTGCCAGCCAGCATCCGCAAGCCAGTGCATGTTCCCGACGCCGGCAGCCGCCGGGCGTCCGTCATTGATTGGAGAAGGAAATGGGGCTGGTGGCACGTAACGCCGCGATCTTGCTTGGCGGCGTCGCCTTGGGCGCGACTTTTGGGGCGGGGGCTGCCATGGCGCAGTCCGCCGGGACCAACTCGCAATTCGTGACGCTGCTCGAACGCATCGTCGTCGGCGCCGGCAAGGCCAAAGTGGCGATCGATACGCCGCAGGCGGTGACCGTGGTGGACCAGGCCGACATCGACCGGAAGCAGGCCGGTACCATCGGCGAGATTCTCGACGATGTGCCGGGCGTCACCATGATTGGGTCCGAGCGCGTGCTCGGCGAGAGCTTCAACATTCGCGGCATCGGCGCTGCCGAGACCTCCGGCGACGAGGCGCGCATCATCCTCACCGTCGACGGGGCGCGGAAGTTCTACGAGCAGTACCGCATGGGCTCGTTCTTCTCCGATCCGGAGCTCTACAAGGCCGCCGAAGTGCTGCGCGGCCCCGCGTCATCGACGCTCTATGGCGCCGGCGCCTTCGGCGGCGTCATCAACTTTACCACCAAGGACGCCTCCGATTTCATCAAGGACGGCAAGACCGGGGCCGTGCGCCTCAAGGGCTCCTACAGCTCCAACGGCAACGGCACGCTCGCCTCGGGCATCATCGCGCATCGCATCAACGAGACCTTCGAAGTGCTGGCGGCCGGCAATTTCCGGCGTTCCGACATCGTGGACCTCGCCAATGGCAGCGAACTGCCAGGTTCTGAATTTGCCGCCTGGTCCGGCCTGGTGAAGGGCACCATTCATCTCGATGCCGATCAGGTGGTCCGCCTCTCCTACCAGCGCTGGAACAGCGATGCAGATCAGCAGGATTATGCCCAGACCGGCACCATCCCGACCACCAATCCGCAGAATTTCGGCCTGATCGATCGCACCGTCGACGACCAGACGGCGATCATCAGCTACGAGAACGAAGCCTCCGGCAACGACATGCTCGACCTCAAGGTCCAGCTGTCCTACTCCAACACCGCGGTGAGCCAGGAGAACCCGACCTCGCCGGTGCCGAGCAACATCTTCGTTGCCGATTACGGCTACCAGACCACTCAGCTCAACGTTGAAAACACCTCGAGCTTCTCGGGCGAGGGCTGGGAGAACTTCCTCACTTACGGCGTCCAGGCGAGCCATCAGAACCGTGTCGCCGACCCGCTGAGCGGCACGCTGATCACCACCCATCCCGAGGGGACATCGTCGAGTGTCGGCGTGTTCGCGCAGAGCGAGCACACCATCAACGACGCGCTGACCGTGATTGCCGGCGCCCGCGCCGACTTCTCGACCCTCACTCCGAGTGAGACCGTCGTCGGCGCCAGCCCGAGCGAGGATGTCGCCATCTCGCCCAAGCTCGCCGCCCTCTACAAGTTCAACGAGAATTTTAGTGTGTTCGGCTCTGCCGCGCACACCGAACGCATGCCGACGCTGGACGAAATGTTCCAGTACTCGGGCACGCGCACGATGAACCCGAACCTCAAGAAGGAATACTCGGACAACTTCGAGCTCGGCCTCGCCACCCAGGCGGACGACATCTTCACGGGCAATGACAGCGTCGCCTTCAAGGCCACGGCGTTCCACAACGACATCACCGACGGCATCGCCTCCAACCCGATCACTGCCAACGCGCCGTACTTCATCAACATCGCCGGCATGCGCATCTGGGGCCTCGAGCTCGAGGGCTCGTATGACAGCGACGTGATGTTCGCCCGTCTCGCCTATACCTACACCCGCGGCGTCTACACCGAGGACATGATCGCCACCAACCCGGCCAACAGCATCTTTGCCGGCGATGATGTCCGCTCGATCCCGCAGGATAAGCTGGTGCTGACCGTCGGCGGCCGAGCCCAGGATCTCGATCTCGAATACGGCGCGCGTCTGACGCTGGCCGCCAACCCGCTCACCGCGGTCGCCACTGTGCCGGTGACGCCGATGCCGGAAGGCTGGGCCACGGTGGACGTGTTTGCCACCTGGAAGCCTGAGAGTGGCCAGTTCGAGGGGTTGGAAGCGACCTTCGGCATCGACAACCTGTTCGATGCCGATTACCGCGAGAACCTGTCGATGGACCGCTCGAAGGGCCGCACCTTCAAGCTCACGCTGGCCAAGCAGTTCGACTACTGACGAAAATGGGGTTCCGCCGTCGGGCGGAACCCCTCACGCTGAGCCGACCTACCGCCCGCCCCGACTATTCCGCGAATCCTGATCCAGCCGCAGCGGATACCGTGTCGGGTGATGCGTCGAGAGCGTCAGGTTGAGCGGGCGCTCGTTGGCATCGAACGCCATCTGCTCGACCCCCAGCACCGCCGCCGGCGGTGGCAGCTCCAGCAACTGGCTCTCCTCGGCGTCGGCCAGCCGGGCCGACAGAATCGTGTGGCCGCGTTGCGGCAGCAGCCCATAGCGCCCGGCGAGCTCGGCATAGAGCGAACTGTTCGGCACGGTCCAGTCGAGCTCGAGAATGTCGGGCACGATCGCGGCCGGCATCCAGTCATGCGCGATGGCCACCGGCTGGTCGTCGATCAGGCGCAGGCGGCGCAGCGAGATCACCCGATCACCGGGGCTGAGCTGCAGCGCCTGCGCCACCGGCTCGGGGGCACCGACCTCTGCCGCCGTCAGCAGCCGGCTGCCCGGCCGGCGGCCATGCGCCACGGCCGTGGCGGTGAAGCTGCGCAGCAGTTCGAGCTCGTACACGCCCTTGGGGCGGCCGGTTGGATAAAACCCCTTGCCGGGGTGGCTGCGCAGGTGCCCCTCGAGCACCAGCTCGGTCATCGCCTGGCGGATGGTGATGCGGCTGACGCCGTAGAGCTCCACCAGTTCGCGTTCCGAAGCGAGCTTGGCGCGGGGCGGAATGGTGCCGTCGTCGAGCGCCCGCAGCAGGCGTTCCTTCACCTGCTTGTAGAGCGGTAGGGGATCGTCGCGCGTCACGCCGTTGGCCATGGCTTTGGGGTAACCGAACTGATTGCGCTTTGGAAGCGGGCGCCGCTCCCGATGCAGATTCTTAGCCGTACGATTCCATCTTGCCTACCTATTATGACTGGATATGATCAGTTGCACTGAACGGGGGACGTCAGGGTGAAACTGGTCGTTGTCGGAGGGGGAGGGCTACGCGCCCCGCTGTTCGTCGAGGCGGCATTGCGCCGTGCTGCACGGACCGGCCTCACCGAGATCTGCCTGATGGATGTCGACGCGGCGCAGCTCGAGCTCATCGGCGCCCTCGCCACTGAGCTGGCGCGGCGTGCCGGCGGCGCTGTGGCCATCTCCACCACCACCGATGCTGAAACCGCCTTTGCCGACGCCAGCTATGTGGTGACTACGGTACGCCCGGGCGGCATCGATGGCCGCATCGCCGACGAGCGCATCGCGCTGTCGCATGGCGTCTTGGGACAGGAGACCACCGGAGCCGCCGGCTTCGCCATGGCGCTGCGCTCGATCCCCACCATCCTGAGCTATGCCGAGACCCTGGCCCGGGTCAGCCCCGAAGCCTGGCTGTTCAATTTCACCAATCCGGCCGGGCTCGTCACCCAGGCATTGCGCGACGCCGGCTATAGCCGCAGCGTCGGCATCTGCGACAGCGCCAATGGCGCGCAGAGCGCCATCGCCAAGTGGCTGCGGCTGCCCGAGCGCTCGGTGCGGGCCGAGGTGTTCGGCCTCAACCACCTGTCCTTCACCCGCCGCGCCGAAGTGGCCGGCCGCGACGTGCTGCCCGATGCGCTGGCCGATGACCGTTTCCTTGCCGGCACGGTGCAGCGGGTGTTCGCGCCCCATGTGGTGCGCCGCCACGGCATGTGGCTCAACGAGTACCTCTATTATTACTACTACGCCGACGAGGCCGTGGCCGCCGGCGCGGCCGGGCCGACCCGTGGCGAGGAGATCCGCGCCCTCAACCAGCGGCTGTTGCCACGCTTGCGCCAAGCCGAGCTGCTAGCCGACCCGGGGCAGGCGCTCGATGTCTATTTCGCCTACGAGCGCGAGCGCAGTGCAACCTACATGCAGCATACTCGTGACGACGCCGCGCCGGTCGCGGCAGCGGCAGCGGCGCAAAGCCATGATGGTGAAGGCTATGCCGGCGTGGCGCTCGATCTGATCGAAGCGCTGCAGGGCGGCACGCCGATCCGCACCGGGCTCAATGTCCCCAACGAAGGCGCCATCGACGGCCTGCGCGACAGCGACGTGGTCGAGGTCAGCTGCATGGTTGATCACCACGGCATCCGGCCGCAGCCGATCGGCGCCATGCCCGATGCCCAGGGTTACCTGGTGAACTCGGTGAAGCACTATGAGCGGCTTACGGTGCAAGCGGTGGCTGAGCGCAGCCGCGCCCTTGCAGTAGAGGCGCTGGTGGCGCACCCGCTCGTGCTGTCCTATTCGCGGGCCGAGCCGTTGGTCGAGAAATTCCTCGCCGCACACGCGGCGCATGTCGGGGCGTGGCTGTGATGCGCTCCGCCGACGTGCTGCTGACCGGCGAATACTATTGCGACCTGATTTTCGCCGGCCTGCCCGGTGTGCCCAGGCTCGGCGCCGAACTGGTGGCGCGCGACCTTACGGTGCTGCCCGGCGGCACCTACAACATCGCCCTGGCACTGACCCGGCTCGGGCTCGATACCCACTGGGCCGTGGATTTCGGCTCCGACCTGTTCAGCGGCCTGGTGCTGGAGCAGGCGGCGCGTGATGGGTTGAGCCCCTTGCTTTTCAACCGGCTCGACCAGCCGCTGCGCCGCGTCACCTCGGTGTTTTCTTCCGGCGGCGACCGCGGCTTCCTCACCTATGGCGATGGCGCCATCGTGCCGCCGCCTGCCGGTACGCTCGAAAAGGTCCGCCCCACCTGGCTGCTGCAGACCTTCCGCTTCGAACCGGAATGGCTGGCTTTTATGCGCGCTGCCAAGGCGCAGGGGGCAAAGCTCTTCGCCGATTGCCGTGGCGGTGACTTCACCCTCGAAACCCCAGGGGTGCGCGAGTTTCTTAGCCTGCTCGATGTGTTCTCGCCCAATGAGGACGAGGCCATCGCGCTGACCGGCATGCACCATCCAGCCAAGGCCGCGGCGCAGCTGGCAGAACTGGTGCCGATCGTCGCCATCAAGCGCGGCGCCGCCGGCGCGCTGGTCAGTGATGGAGGTCGCTGGATCAAGGTCGCGGCGCCCGAAGTGGCGGTCAAGGACACCACCGGGGCCGGCGACACCTTTAATGGCGGCTTCCTCTACGGGCTCTGCTCGGGCCGCTGCACCGAGGAGGCGGCCGAGCTCGCCGTGCTCGCGGGCTCGCTGTCGGTCACCGACTACGGCGCCTTGGCGGCGCCGACGCTGAACGCGCTCAAAAAATTCGCCGTCGAGCACGGCAGGGGAAAGATGTTTCTCGAAACAGCCTCGTAGGCTCGGCGCAATATTAGTAGTGATTGTCTATAGGATTTGTATAGAATAAACACAGACCACAGACAAGGGAGTCCGAGATGACTAAGAAGTGGCTTGCCTACGCCGTCGCTGCTTTGGGATTAGTGTCTCCTGCGCTCGCGCAGTCGACGATTAGTTTTGGATATTGGGGCGATCCGCCGGAACTGCCGCCGTTCGAGGAGATCGTCTCGAAATATCAGGCGGCCCACCCGGACGTGAAGATCGAGATTCAGCACGCGCCATGGTCGGGTTACTTCACCCGACTCGATGCGCAGCTCGCTGCCGGCGCCGGCCCCGACGTGTTCTTCATCACCAATGTGCCGAGCTATGCCTCGCGCGGCGCGCTGGCCCCGCTGGACGACCTGATCAAAGCCAGCAGCTTTCCGATCGACCAGTATGTGCCGAGCTCGCTCCTCACCCACAGTTTTGAGGGCAAGCTCTATTCCATCCCGCGCGATAGCGCTCCGAGCGCCCTCTACTACAATTCCGATGCGTTCGATGCGGCCGGCGTTGCCTATCCGAACGCCGATTGGAAATGGGCGGATCTGCGCGATGCGGCGATCAAGCTGACCACCACCGAGGGCGGCCGCATCACCCGCTATGGCCTGGCGCTCGAGTCCAATGACTGGGCCACCTGGGTGCAGCAGAACGGCGGCAAGGTGTTCGACGATCCGCTGAAGCCGACAACCTTCCTGTTGGCCGAGCCGGCAGCGGTCGAGGCCATCCAGTATATCGGCGACCTGATCAACAAGGATAAGGTTGCGCCCAACTTCCTCGAAGCCGAGCAGGCCGGCGGCACCGCCCAGCTGTTCAGTAGCGGCCAGGCGGCCATGGTGATCACCAACCCGTCGCGGCTCGGCACTTTCGCCGACGTGCCGTTCAAGTGGGCCGTCGCCAACCTGCCTGGCGGGCCGACCGGCATCCATTCCAACCGCACCGGCGGCGCGGGCTTTGCCATCAACGCCAACAGCAAGAACCCGGAAGCCGCCTGGGCCTTCCTGCAATACCTCGCCGGACCCGAGGGTCAGTCGATCTTTGCCGGCGCCAAGGCGGCGGCGGTGCCGGCGATGACTGGCAACGAGACGGTGCGGGCCGCCTTCAAGGCGCCGTTCGGCGATGTCTTCCTCAAGGAGGCCGATGTCGGCGAGCAGTTCCCGCAGTTCCCGCGCTTCGTCGACCTCTCCAACCTCTACATCCAGCCGGCGCTGGATCTGGTGTGGAACGGCGAGAGCACGGCAGCCGACGCGATCGGCGGTATCAAGGACAAGGTCAACGCCGAACTGGCCAAATAGTCGAAACAGCAGGCCACTCTGCTGGCCGGGACGCCATTGGCGCCCCGGCCTTTCCGGGGCGTTTCAAACGAAACGCTCGACGTTTTGATCGCTCTAGCAACGGATCTGACCCATGCGCGTCTTCGATGCACACGTTCACTACGGCTTCTGGGACAAGCTGTTCTCGCGCGGCGCCGAGATCGGCTTCCTCGAAGCGCTGTCCGATACCTGCGAAGAATCCGGGATCGAGAAAGTCGCGCTCCTCGCCAACCCTGGCCGCGGCAATGACGCGCTGGCCGGCGCGCTGGAGCGGCGGCCCGACCTGATCGTCGCCCTGGGCCGGCTCGAGCTCGACAAGGACCCGGTGACGCTGGTCGAGGATTTCTACCAGCGCGGCTTTCACGGCATCAAGATCTCGGGCGTGTCGCGCAACTACGATGATCCGGCCTATTACCCGTTCTACGAGGCGGCACAGGCGCGGGGGCTCCGCATCCTGTTCCACACCGGCATTCTCGGTGGCCCGGTCGATTACCTCGAAGGCGGCAAGGAGGATGCCTGGAAGGCGATCCCCGAAGGCGCCGACGAGGAAGCGCTGGTCACCCGGCTGTCGCGCGGCATCAAGCGCGAGCGCTACGGCTATTCCAGCGCCCGCATGCAGCCGATCTATCTCGACACCATCGCCTTCTATTTCCCCGAGCTGTTCATCATCGGAGCGCATCTGGGCTGGCCCGACTACCGCACCGCCAGTGCCGTCGCGCGCTGGCGGCCGCGGCTCTATTTCGACATCAGCGGCGGCGACGTGGTGCACAACCACATCGTCGAGGGCGGCTATATCGGCAAGGAAATCTCACCGCGCAAACTCGTCTACGGCTCGGATTCCGACCTGCGCCGGGTGAAGGGCGATATCGAACGCTGGAAGGCCGCCTTCGACACCATGGGCCTCAGCGCCGACGACCAGGATCGGATCTTTTACCGCAACGCCGCCTATATCTACGGGATCGACAAGTAGTGGCCCGAAGTCGGGTCCAGCTGACGCGGGTGGCGCGCGCCGAGGAACGCGCCGCCTGGCTGTTTTTGGCACCGAGCCTCGTGCTGTTCGCCATCTTCACCGCTATTCCGGTGATCTCGGCCTTCTTCATCTCCTTCACCCAGTGGAACCTCTTCAACGAGGTGACCTGGGTGGGCCTCGGCAACTACATTGCCCTCGCCGGCGACGAGATTTTCGCCAAGGTGCTCGGCAACACCGCCTATTTCGTGCTGGTCTCGGTGCCGGTGCAGATCGTGTTGGCGCTGCTCTGCGCGCTGGTGCTCAACCGCGGCATCAAGGGCCAGACCTTCTTCCGGGTCGTCTATTTCCTGCCGGTGGTCACCAGTACCATCGCCGCAGCGCTCGTCTGGGCCTGGTTGTTCAACTCCAATTTCGGCCTGATCAACGCCGCTCTCAGCCTGGTCGGTGTCACTGACCTGCCCAAGTGGATGGGCTCGACCCGCTGGGCCATGCCGGCCATCATCATCGTCTCGATCTGGCAGAACCTCGGCTATGCCATGGTGCTGTTCCTCGCCGGCCTGCAGAACATCGGCAAGGATGTGCATGATGCGGCCGCGCTAGATGGCGCCACCGGCTGGGACCGGTTCTGGCACATCACCCTGCCGCTGCTCTCGCCCACCACCTTCTTCGTGCTGGTGATCTCGATCATCGGCAGCTTCCAGGTGTTCGAACTGGTGCTGGTGATGACCAAGGCCGGTCCGGCCAATGCCACCAACACGCTGGTCTACTACATCTACCAGAACGGCTTTCAGTTCTATCAGATGGGCTATGCCAGCGCCGCGGCGATGTTGCTGTTCCTGATCGTCCTCGCCTTCACCCTGGTGCAGTACAAGCTGCAGCGCCGCTGGGTGCACTATGGGTAAGACCGCCACCGACTGGCTGCTGTTCGTGGTCCTGCTGATCGGCGCGCTGCTGATGAGTGGCCCGTTCGTCTGGATGATCGCCACCTCGTTCAAGCCGGCGGCGGACGTCTTCCAGTTCCCGCCGACCTTGTTCACTGCCGACCCGCAGGTCGAGAACTACGTCCGCATTTTCTCGACCATCTCGTTCGGCCGGGCCATGGCCAACAGCCTCGTCGTGTCGGTGCTGGTGACGCTGTTGCAGCTCGTCACCTGCTCGATGGCCGCCTATGCCTTCGCCTGTTTGAGGTTCCGCGGCCGTGAACTGCTGTTCCTCATCTACCTCGCCGCGCTGATGGTGCCCTCGCAGGTGACGCTGATCCCCAATTTCATCCTGATCAAGTCGCTCGGCTGGATCGACACCTACCAAGGGCTGATCCTGCCCTATGCCTTCTCGAGCTTCGGTACCTTCCTGCTCCGGCAGTACCTCAAGTCGATCCCGGCCGAGCTGCTCGAAGCGGCCCGCATCGATGGCGCCTCGCATGCCCAGATCTACCTCACCATCGTCCTGCCGCTGGCCAAGCCCGCGCTCGGGGCGCTCGCCATCTTCACTTTCGTGGCGCAGTGGAACAACTTCCTCTGGCCGCTGATCACCACCACCAAGCCCGACATGCAGGTGGCGATCGTCGCACTGGCGACGCTGCAGGGCCAGTACAACACCGATTGGCCACTGCTGATGACCGGCAGCGTCATCGCCATCGTGCCCGTCCTGCTGGTCTTCGTCTTCGGCAACCGCGCCTTCATTGCCGGCCTCACCACCGGAGCCTTTGGCGGGCGCTGACGCCGGTGGTTGAAAAGCCGCAATCGTGCTTCGATTTCGGCACGGGCTTCGGTTACGGCTTCAGCATTGCCGCGCTGGGACCGCTCCCCAATCATGCTGACCTATCTTGCTGATCTCCTGACCCCCATCTGGGGTCCCGCCCGCCTGCTGTCGTCCTTCGTCATCCTCGCCACTGTCGGCTCGCTCGTCTCGGCGCTGGCCACGCTGTTCCTCCTGCCCAAACTCTGGGCTCGGCTGCCGCGCGACCGGGGCAGGGCCCATGCGGTGGGCGCCGCCGACAGCGTCGGTAAGCCGGTCGGCGTCGGGTTGATCATGATCCTGATCCTCCTTGCGGTCGTCGCACTGTTCTCGCCGATCGATCCGCACATCTATTTCGCCATGGGCGCGGTGCTGCTCGCCTCCGGCGTCGGCTTCATCGACGATCGCACCGGGGGCCTGAGCGAGCTGACACTGGGCCTCACCGACCTGCTGGTGGCGCTGTTCGTCTGCGTCGTGCTGCTCTGGGGGCAGGACACCAGGCTGTGGCTGCCGTTCACCCCCATGGTGTTCGACATCCCGTTCTGGCTGGGGCTCTTGATCTACACGCCGGTGGTCTGGCTCTGCATCAACGCGGTCAACTGCAACGATGGCGTCGACGGCGTGTCGGGCTCGCTCTCGGCAGTGACCATCGCCGCCCTCGGCTTCATCCTCTACATGGTGGTCGGCGACGCCGGCAACGCCAAGTACCTGCTGATCCCGTTCCGCGAGGATGCCGCCAACTGGGCTATCGTCGCCGCCATCTTCTGCGGCGTCATCGTCGGCTACCTATGGCACAACGCGCCGCCCAGCGCGGCGCTGATGGGCGATGCCGGCTCACGCCCGATCGGGCTGTTCGTCGGCATCTGCATCGTCGTCTCCGGCAACCCGGCGATGATCTTCTTCGTCGCCCCGCTCCTGCTGTTCAACGGCGCCACCGGCCTCGCCAAGGTGGCGTTGATCCGCGTGTTCGGCCTCAGGATCCTGAGCTCGATCCGCTTCCCGTTCCACGATCACGCCCGCAAGAACCTCAACTGGTCCAACTCCCAGGTCCTGCTGCGCTTCCTGCTCATCCACCTGGCGAGCCTGTGGTTCCTGGTCATTATTCTGCTGAAGGTGCGGTGACGGGGCTGGGCACCAACAGTCCGGTGCGCGCCTCAAGCCGCCGCAATCAGCGCCTTGGTGTAGTCCTCGGCAATCGCCCCAGACCGCAGCTGCTCACGGGTCAGCGTTTCCACCGGCTGGGCGTTGCGCATCACCATCAACCGCTCGCACATGTAGCTGATCACTGCCAGGTCGTGGCTGACGATGACGAAGGTGAGGCCGAGCTCTTTGCGGAGCCGGTTGAGCAGGTTGAGGATTTCGGCCTGGATCGACACGTCGAGCGCCGAGGTCGGCTCGTCCAGCAGCAGCAGCTTCGGGCTGAGCGCCAGGGCGCGGGCGATGGCGACGCGCTGCCGCTGGCCGCCCGAGAGCTCATGCGGGAAGCGGAACTGGAACTTCGCGCCAAGCCCGATAAGCTCCAGCAGCTCCGCGGTGCGGCGCTCCGGGTTGGCGATGCCGTTGATCTTCATCGGCTCAGCGATCTGCTGGCCGATGACATAGCGCGGGTGCAACGAGGAGTAGGGGTCCTGGAACACCATCTGGACCATCTTGGCCAGCTGCTTCCGCGGGATCTTCCGCACGTCCTGCCCGTCGACGCTGATGCTGCCGTTCCAGGTGGCGTTGAGCCCCATGACGGTGCGGAGGATGGTGGATTTGCCCGAGCCGGATTCGCCGACCAGCCCGAAGCTTTCGCCCGGCTGCACAGCAAAGCTGGTGTCGCGCACCGCCAGCTTGCCGGAGAACTCGACGTTGAGGTTGCGGATCTCGAGCATCAGGCGGCTCCCGCCCAGCTGGCTTCGCGGTTGAGCACCGGCAGCGGCTCCAGCGAGCCATCGATCTGTGGCAGGCAGGACAAGAGCCCCCGCGTGTAGGGGTGCGTCGCCTCGTGCAGCCGGCTTGCTTCGATGCTCTCGACGATCCGGCCGGCATACATGACGATCACCCGATCACAGAACTTCGACACCAGGTTGAGGTCGTGGCTGATGAAGATCAGCCCCATGCCGCGCCGCGTCACCAGTTCGTCGAGGATCGACAGCACCTGGGTGCGCACCGTCACGTCGAGCGCCGAGGTGGGCTCGTCCGCAATCAGCAGGTCCGGTTCGCGCACCACCATCATGCCGATCATCACCCGCTGCCCCATGCCGCCGGAGAGTTCGTGCGGATAGAGGCCAAACACCCGTTCCGGCTCGCGGATATGCACCGCCTCGAGAATGCCCAGCGCCTTCTTCTTCGCGTCGCCGCCCGAGATCCGCCGGTCGCCGATGCGGATCGCTTCGACGATCTGCTTGCCGACGGTCATCACGGGGTTCAGCGAGAATTTCGGGTCCTGCAGGATCATCCCCATACGCCCGCCACGCAGCGAACGGCGCAGTTTTGGCGAGGCCGACTTGAGGTCGATGCCGTCGAACTGCATCCTGTCGACGCTGATCCGCGCATAGGGCGGCAGCACGCCGAGCAGGGCGCGGCCGGTGAGGCTCTTGCCCGAGCCGCTTTCGCCGACAATGCCGAGCTTCTCGCGGCCCAGCTGCAGCGATACGCCACGCACCGCGTCGTTGTAGCCGCCATCGTCGTTGCGGAAGGCGACATGCAGGTTTTCGATCTGGACGAGGTCGCTCATTTGCGCTGCCTCAGGTGCGGATCGAGCAGGTCGCGCAAGGCGTCACCCAGGAGGTTAAAGCCGAGTGACACGGTGAAGATCGCGATGCCGGGCACCGTCGCCACCCACCATTGGTCGAAGATGAACTTGCGGCCGGTGGAAATCATGGCGCCCCACTCGGGCAGCGGCGGTTGTGCCCCGAGCCCGATGAAGCCGAGGCCGGCAGCGGTGAGGATGATGCCCGCCATGTCGAAGGTCATGCGCACGATCACGGAGCTCAGGCACATCGGGATGACGTGGAACACGATGATGCGGAACTCGCTGGCCCCGGCCAGCCGCACTGCGTTGACATAATCCGAGTTGCGCACGATCAGCGCCTCGGCGCGCGCCAGGCGCGCATAGGGCGGCCAGGCGGTGAGCGTGATGGCGAGCGCCGCGTTGGTGATGCCGGGCCCGAGCGCCGCAACGAAGGCCAGCGCCAGCAGCAGCTTGGGAATGGCGAGGAACACGTCGGTGATGCGCATGAAGACGACGTCGACCCAGCCGCCCACCGTGCCGGAGACCGCACCGATGATCAGCCCGATCGGCGCCGAGGTGACGATCACCAGCCCGACGATCAGCAGCGTCAGTTGCGAGCCGTAGAGAATGCGCGAGTAGATGTCGCGGCCAAGCTCATCGGCGCCCAGCCAATAGGTGGCGCTCGGCGCCGCGAGGCGGTCGGTCAGGCTCGGCAGATACGGGTCGTGCGTTGCGAGGAGCGGCGCGAAGGCGGCGCAGAACAGCAGCAGAACGACGATGACCAGTCCGACCACGCCCAGCGGGTTGCGCATGAAGCGGCGGGTGAAGACCTTGAACTCGGCCCAGCGGGCGGCGCGCACCGCGCGCTTCGGATCGACGACGAGATCGGGGGTGACGCTCATTTGGCGAACTCCCGTGAGCGCGGATCGAGTGCCCGGTACAGCACGTCGCTCAGCATGTTGAGAAGGATGAACACCATCCCGACCAAGAGCGTGCCACCCAGCACGGCGTTCATGTCGGCGGCGAACAGCGACGAATAGATGTAGTTGCCGATGCCGGGCCACGAGAAGATCGTCTCGATCAGCACCGAGCCCTCGAGCAGCCCGCCATAGCTCAGCGCGATGACAGTGACGAGCGGGATCGCCGCGTTGCGCAGCGCATGTCCGGCCACGGCGCGAAACTCGCTGGCGCCCTTCAGCCGGGCAGTCAGCACATACTCGCGGCTCAACTGGTCGAGCATCACCGAGCGCGTCATGCGCGAGATGTAGGCGAGGCTGTAATAGCCGAGCAGCAGCGCCGGCAGGATCATGTGGCTGATGGCGTTGAAGAAGATCTCCCACTCACCGGCGATAGCGCTGTCGATCAGGATCGAGCCGGTGATGCGGTCGACCACGCCGACAAAGAACACATCGAGCTGGCCCGGGCCCGAGACCCAGCCGAGCAGGTAGTAAAAGACGAACAGGCCGACGAGGCCGAGCCAGAACACCGGCACCGAATAGCCGACGAGGCCGACGACGCGCAGCAGGTGGTCGGGCCACTTCTCATGCCAATAGGCCGAAGCAACGCCCATCGGGACGCCCAGCACGACGCCGATGATCAGCCCGATGGTGGAAAGCTCGAGCGTCGCGGGGAAGAAATTCAAGAGGTCGGTCAGAACCGGCCGGGAGGTCGAGAACGAGGTCCCGAAGTCGCCGCGCAGGAGCTTCCCGAGATATTCGATGAATTGTTGCCAGATCGGCTTGTCGAGCCCGAGCTCGAGATAAACCTTCTGGTACACCTCCGGCGTCGCCTTCTCGCCCACGATCGACAGCACCGGATCGATCGGCAGCACGCGACCGATGAAGAAGGTGAGGGCAGCGAGGCCAACGAGCGTGATCGCCACGGTGATCAGCCACGAGCCGATATCGATGAACAGGCGGAGGGGTTTGGATGCGCTCAAGCGATGCAGGCCTTTGACTTCATTGTTTCGGGCGTCGCCTTCTCCCCTTGTGGGAGAAGGTGCCCGAAGGGCGGATGAGGGGTTGTCTCCGCGGACTGGTCGCCCGTCGCTTGCGCTCCAGGCTGCAACCCTTGGTTGCAGCCCCCTCATCCGGCGCTTCGCGCCACCTTCTCGGACAGGGGGAGAAGGCAAGAGGCGGTGAGGCCGGAGGGGTACCCCGGCCTCACGTCAGTTTATTCCTTGGTCACCGCGCCATAGCGGTCGTCGGAGAAGGTGATGCCGAGCACCACGCCCGTGACGTTCTTGCGCATGGCAACCTTGCGGCTGTCCTGGAACATGAACACGAATGGCGAGGTGTCGGTGTGCAGGCGCTGGGCCTCGTCGTAGAGCGCCTTGCGCTTTTCGACATCCTGCTCCTGCACGGCCTGGTTCACCAGCTCGGAAACCTTGCCCGAATCCCAGCCGAAGCGGTCGGCGAGGTTGCCCTTGGTGCCATCCGGATCGGTCGCATCGTGGTTGCCGAACGCCTTGGCGTTGGAATGCGGATCGGGATAGTCCGGGCCCCACAGGCCGAACCAGATGTCGAGATCGTGCGAGCGATAGCGGTCGAGCCACGGGCCGCCATCCACCACCTGCAGGTCGAGATCGACGCCGATCTGGCTGAGCGTGGCCTGCACGGCCTGTGCGTAGTCAGGGTAGGGCGGCACATTCCAGACCACGGTCGCGAGCTTGATCGGCGTTGCGACGCCGGACTCGGCGATCAGCGCCTTGGCCTTCTCGATATCGAGCGAGTAGGGGTTGTAGTTGATGCCGCCGCCCAGGAACCCGTCCGGGATCATGGTCTGGTGCACCTTGATGGTGCCCTTGCCGATGGTGTCGGCGATGCCCTGGTAATCGACACCATACTTGATGGCTTCGACGACCTTGGGGTTACTCAGCGCTGCATTACGCACGTTGAGGCCGAAATAGTACATCGTCGAGGAGACGCCCTCGAGGATCTGCACGTCGGGGTTGGCCGAGACCGCGCCGATATCGTCGGGCCCGAGCTTGTTGGCGATATCGATATCGCCCTTTTCGAGCGCCAGGCGCTGCGTCGCCGATTCCGGCATGTGCTGCAGGAACACGCGATCGACGCCCGGAGCGGTGCCCCAGTAGTTTTCGTTGCGGCTGAGCAGGATCGAAACCTTGGGGTCCCACTTGGTCAGCACATAGGGGCCCGAGCCGGCCGAGTTCTCGGACTTCAGCCAGGCGTTGCCGTAGTCGTTGCCGCCATCGGCGAGCTTGCCCTCATGCTGTTTGACGATGGTCGAGTCGACGATGCCGCCGGTGAACGACGACAGCACGTAGAGCACGAAGCTCGGCGCATATTTCTGGTCGACTTCGAACTGCAGGGTCGACGCGTCGAGCGCCTTCACCTTCGCTTCGACGTTCTCCTTGGTCAGGCCGAACTGGGCGAAGATGAAGCTGATGCGGCTGTCGATCAGGATGACGCGACGGATCGAATATTCGGCGTCGGCCGCCGTCACCGGATTGCCCGAAGCGAACTTGGCGTTCGGGTTCATCTTGAAGGTGAAGGTCTTGCCGTCTTCCGACACCGTCCAGCTTTCGGCGAGTACGCCGGTGATCTTGGTCGGGTCGGCCGGGTCGAAGCTGACCAGCGGCTGGTAGATCTGCTGGCTGGCGAGCACGCCACCGACTTCCGACACTTCGGCCGGATCGAGCGTGATGATGTCGTCGATCGCATCGGCGATGACGAGGGTATTCTTGGGCGTTTCGGCGATCGCTCCGGACGCGGTCATCACCGCGCCGACGGCAACCGCCATAAGCGTCTTGAACAAACGCATGACAGTCTCCCTGGTTGAAGGCGTTAGTCTCCGGCTGATGAGGCCGGTTGTCGTCGTAGGCGTCATCTCTCGCTAATTCCCTCGAAGCTGAAGGTCAGCGCAGCGATAGGTAGAAGGGTGTCGATCTGGGCCAGCACGGCCCGGGTGAAGATGCCGGCATCGCCGAGCAGCGCCACCACGCCGCGGGTTTCACCCGCAATCACGATCGGAAAGCACGAGCAGGCGCCATAGCCCATGGCGACGAGCCCGTCGGTCTCGGGCAGGAAGGCGGCCATGCCGGCGACGCTGTCGCCGATAACCGGCTTCTTCTCGCCGAGGATGGTGTTGTTCCACACGTCGTCGCCCACCGGGTCGACATTGCCGACCGGGAAATCGACCGGGTTGGACGTACCGATGCGGTGCGTCACCGACTTGTCCGGCGCCGTCGCGATGAAGGTTGCGGTGCGCACGCCCGGCACGGCGGTGAACAGCTCCGACAGCACGGCGAACAGCTGTGTCGGGCCGGCCGCCAAAGCGGTGCCGAGCTTCTGGGCGACGGTGGGGTCGAGCACGGTCATTCGGGGAACAGCTGCATGGTCCCGACCCAGAGCTCGAGCGCCGTGCCGATGCCGATATTGGTGCCGCGATGCGGCCGGCGGCTGTCGAAATGCAGCGTATCGCCAGGCCCGAGGCGGTACTCGACGCCGTCGACCTCGTAGAGCATCTCGCCCGAAACCAGATAGACGAAGTCCTCGCCCTCGTGGCTCATCATCTCCGAGGCATGGCCTGGCGGCACGTGCGACAGGCAGGCATTGAGCTTGGCGTCGGGAAAGCCGCGCTCGAGGAATTCATAAAAGCGCGAGGTGCCACCGACCTTGTAGGTCTGGCGCTGGCCGGAATGGCTGACCACGCTGTGCTGGCGTGCCGGGGCGGCGGACACGAACTGGTCCACCGTGCTTTCGAGCGCCTTCGCCACATTGTAGAGCGACGCCAGCGACGGCGTGGAGATGCCGCGCTCGATCTGCGAGATGAAGCCGACGGTCAGCGACGCCTCTTCGGCCACCTGCTGCTGCGTCTTGCCCAGTTCCTTGCGGCGGTCGCGCAGACGCTGCCCAAGGCTGGGGTCGATCGGGGTCGGTTGGTCGACCGGATCGGAACGCTTTTCAAATTTCAAGACTGGCACAGGCGCCCTCGCGATTTTAGTGACACTAAAGTAGCGCGCGCCCGAGTCAATCCCACCCCAGATTATGCCCCGGCTGATCCTCGTGTGGTGGAAGCTAGCCCTGGCTAAGCTCCCACTCGATGGTGCGGCGCAGCGCCTGCTCTTCGGGAACGATCTCAGTGTAGCCGAGTTCGGCGCGAATACGAGCGGAATCCAGCGTCAGCGGATAGCTGAGGTCGCTGCTGTCGGCACGGTCGGCGAGCACCCCGCCGGCCTCGGCATCGACCAGCACGATCTCGCTGTCGACCCCCATCAGCGTCAGCACGGTGCGGGCCCAGTCGGCCTGGGTGCGGACGAACGGCTGCGCCACGTTGTACACCCGGCCCTCGGCCTCGGGCAGGGTGGCCGCCAGCGCCAGCGCTTCGGCCACGTCGTCGATATAGGCGTAGGAGTTGAGCCAGCCCGCGCCGCGCCGGTCCAGCCGGAACGGTTCGCCCGCCTTGGCGCCCTTGATCGCCCAGGCGAAGCGATGCTGCTTGTCGTCCGGCCCGAAGATCATCGGCAGCCGCAGCACCGTCGCCTGCGGCGCGCCGGCCGCCATGGCGAACTCCTCGATCGGGATCTTGTCATATTCCTCGAACAGGTCGTCCTCGATCCCCTTGGGTCGGCGCTCGTTCTGCCGGTAGGGGTAGCGCAACGTCCGCAGCGGCGAATCCTCGGTGGCCGGATCCGGTCGGATCGCCGGGCTTTCCTTCTTCAGCAGTCCGCCATAGTTCGAATAGACGTCGGTGGAACTCACCAGCACATAGCGTGCCCCGGCCTTGCCCGCCGCCTCGATCACCGGCTGCGTGTTGCGCAGGCTGATGGTGAAAATATCGATGACGGCGGTGACGCCATTATCCTTCAGCAGCTTCGTCAGCGTCTCGCCGTCCATGCGATCGGCCTTCTCGAACCGCACGCCGTCGGGCAGCTTCACCTGGTGCTGGCCGCGCGCCACCACCAGCACGTCATGGCCACGTTCCCTGAGCCGTTTCGCCGTGGCGGTGCCGAGAAAGCCGGTCCCTCCGATGATTGCGATGGTCATGCCGCGACTCCTTTTTGCGAGAGAGGCGGGAGGGTGTTCGAGACGGTAGCGAGGAGCAAGGCGTAAGATTGCCGCGTTAGTTCACCAACCCTCTGCCCCCTCGGCGCTACCGCGTCTGCTAGGAGGGGAGGGGGCGGAAAGCCACGACAGCGTTAGTTCACCAGCCGTCCGTGGTGGCGCAGCACCAGCCCGACCGCCCCCATGCAGGCGCCGTTGTCGGAGAACTGGCTGGGACGGAGGATGGTACGGGCCAGGTCGGGAACGTCCCCATGCTTGACCAGCGTGAAGCGCTCGAAGCTCTCGGCCAGCGGTTTCATCAAGATGTCGCCGGCCATGGCCAGCCGGCCGCTCACCACCACCAGTGTCGGGTTGAACACCGAGCCGATCAACCCCAGGCCATGCCCGCCCGCTTCGCCGGTCCGGGCGATCAGCGCGCGGCACAAGGCATCGCCGCCGAGCGCCATCTCGACCACGTCGGTCAGCCGCAGGGCGCGCCCGAAATGCCGCTCGGCCTCGGCCATTGGCGCGCGAAAGCTGGCATAGACCTCGATACAGCCGCGGTTGCCGCAGCGGCAGGGCGGCCCCTGCGGGTCGATCACCACGTGACCGAATTCGCCGGCGCCGCCGGCAATGCCGCGCAGCACCCGGCCCCCGGCGACGATGGCGCCGCCGATGCCGAGATCCAGCGTATAGACCACGAAATCGTCGTGCCCTCGCGCCGCGCCCCAGGTCATCTCGGCAATGGCCGAGCAGTTGGATTCGTTGTCGCAGAAGATCGGCACGTCTGGGAAAATCGGCCCGAACAGCTCGCGCATATCGACACCGGCCCAGGTCGGCATGCCACCGGCCCGGAGCACCGTACCGGTCACCGGATTGACCGGCCCACCCACCGCGATACCGACGCCCAGCAGCCCGTTCTGCCGCTGCCACTGCCCCTCATAGGCTTCGGCGATCAGCCGCTGCACGTGCTGGATCGCGGTTTGCGGTGAATAGTCGATCTCAAGATTGATCGTCTTGTCCGACAGCACGGTATGCGCGACATCGGCGAGGATCACCTGGATCTCGGTCGAGCCGATCAGGATGCCGATGCAGGTGCCGGCCCGCGGGTTGAGCGTCAGCGCGGTCGCCGGCCGGCCGACGCCGCCGGCGGATTCGCTGCCGCTTTCCACAACCATTTGCGAGCGCCTGAGCTCGGTGAGGGCCGTTGACACCGTGGACTTGGCCAACCCCGTGAGCCTTGCGATCTGCGTTGCGCTCAGCGCGCCACGCTCGCTCAGGGCGCGCACGATCCGCCCCGACGGTGTGGCTAAAGCGCTGTCAGCAAGTAGAGATTTGAGCTCGATCCGGTTCACGCTCCTCCCTCCCCAAGCGCGTTGACAAGCCGAATAAGTTCACCATAGAACTAATACGACGGTGCGCAGGAGGATGTGCACCGCCGGGAGAAAAGCGCAAGTAGCCACAGGGGCCGGCAGGGAGAGCCGGAGTGGGGACGGGCGCTTTCAAGGGAGAGAGACAATTATGACCTTCACGACCAAGGTCGCGGCTGCCGCGACCACGATGCTTGCTGCCGCGCTGCTTTCGGGCACCGCGATGGCCGCCCCCAAAGTGCTGATGCTGCACCAGTGGGCATCCGGCAACGACGCTGCCTCCATTGCCAAGCTCGGTGAGATGTTCACCGCAGCCGGCGGCACCTGGGAGCAGACCGCCATTGCCGGTCACACCGCCAATACCTTGGCCAAGCTCCGCGCCGACGTCGTCGCCGGCAACGCACCCGCCGCGGTGCAGCTGAAGGGCCCGGAAATCGCCGAGTGGAACGCCACTGGCGGCACCGCCGACATGGACGAGCTGGCGACTGCCGAGGGCTGGGACAAGGTCGTCGCCCCCGAACTGCTGCCGGTGATGAAGCCGGAAGGCAAGTGGGTCGCGGCCCCGATGAACATCCACCGGATCAACTGGATCTGGGGCAACAAGGCCGCCATGGAAGCCTCGGGCGTCACCGAGCTGCCCAAGACCTGGGCCGACTTCAACGCTGCCTGCGACAAGGCCATTGCCGCCGGCAAGATCTGCCTCGCGCACCTCTCGGCTGACTGGTCCGACGCCACCGTGTTCGAGACCATCGTCTACGGTCAGGATCTCGAGCTCTACAAGAAGGCCTTTGTCGACGGCGACGTCGAAGCCCTCCGTTCGGAAGGCATGATCAAGGCGTTCGACCAGATGCGCCTGATGGTCACCAAGTACATGGATCCGGCGATCGCCGGCCGTGACTACGACACCGCCTCCAACATGATGGTCAACGGCGATGCGCTGTTCTTCATCATGGGCGATTGGGAACTGGGCGCGATCAAGTCGGTGGGCCACGAGCCCGGCGGCGACATCCTGTGCGGCCAGTCCCCGACCGACTGGGCCGGTGACGGCTTCATCCTGAACTCGGACTCGGTGGTGTTCTTCAAGCAGAACGACCCCGACTACCAGGAAGGCCAGAAGCTGCTCGCCAGCCTCATCCTGTCGCCTGACTTCCAGAAGGTCTTCAACATCACCAAGGGTTCGATCCCGGCACGTCTCGACGTCGATCTGGCTGATGGCTTCAACGTCTGCCAGCAGCAGAGCCAGGCGTCGCTGAAGGCCTCGATCGAAGGCGGCACGCTGGTCCGCTCGATGGCGCACAACATGACCGTGCTGCAGAAGTATCGCGGTGCCATGATGGACACGATCACCGAGTTCGTGAACACGCCTGAGATGACTGCGCAGGACGCGGCCAACATTATGGCCGACGCCGTCGAAGCTCAGATGTAATATACCTCCTGAGGGCGGCCGGTCGCGGGGCTCCCGCGGCCGGCTCCCTTGGTTGTCGTTTGGGAGGGAAGTCAGTTGGCTATTGCAGGTCAGTCCGTGTCGGCTGGCACGAGCACCTGGGACCGCATCAAGAAGTGGACCCCGGTATTCATCATCGCCCCGTCGATCCTTGCGTCGTTCATCTACGTGTTCGTTTTCGCGGGCTGGACGTTCTACATCTCGCTCAGCGACTCCACCCTGTTGCCGAGCTACGGGTTCAAGGGTTTCGAGAACTACGTCTCGCTCTGGACCAACCGGCGCTGGAGCGTCGCCTACAATAACCTGCTGTTCTTCTCGCTGTTCTACGTAACGCTGGCCATGGCCTTCGGCCTGATGCTGGCCATCCTGATCGACCAGCGGATCCGCGCCGAGTCGTTCTGGCGCACCATTTTCCTCTACCCGCTCGCCGTCAGCTTCATCGCCACCGGTACCGTGTGGCAGTGGCTCTACAACCCAGGCAGCGGCATCCAGTTCATGGTCAACGCGCTGGGCTGGACCGACTTCCAGTTCGCCCTCACCACCGACCGCAAGAACGCCATCTGGGCCATCATCATCACCGGCATCTGGGGTTCGGCCGGCTTCTCGATGGCGCTGTTCCTCGCCGGCCTCCGATCGGTCGACCCCGACATCATCAAGGCAGCACAGATCGACGGCGCCAGCTGGTTCCGTACCTACCGCAAGGTGATCCTGCCCTCGATCGGGCCGATCTTCATCGCCGTGGCAGTGGTGCTGCTGCAGTTCGCCATCAAGACCTTCGATCTCGCCGTGGCGCTGACCAATTCCGGCCCCGGCATCTCGACCACCTTCCCCGCCACCTACGTCTACGACTTCATGTTCCAGCGTGGTGAGATCGGGCAGGGCGCTGCCGCGGCCATGATGGTGCTGGCGGCTCTCGCCATCGTCCTCGTGCCGTACTCGCTCTATCTGGTGTGGCGCCGTCGCCGGGAGTCTCGCAATGGCTGATGCAGTCCTTGGTGCCACCGTCGTCGAAGACCGCGAGGCCGCTGTTGCCAGCCGCCGCCGCCTGATCTCGCGCATCGTGATCTATGGCCTGCTTGGCCTGATCTCGGTCGTCTACATCGTGCCGCTGCTGGTGGTGGTGCTCAACTCGTTCCGTACCAATGCCGAAATCGGCGCCATGGGCCTGATCTCGCTGCCGCAGAGCTTCCGCCTCGATGCCTGGCCGCAGGCCTGGAGCGATTTCTGTATCGGCGGCCAGTGCAATGGCGTCGCCCGCTACTTCTGGAACTCGGTGGCCATGGTGGTCCCGGCGACCATCATCTCGACCGCGCTCGGCGCCATCAACGGCTACATCCTCAGTAAGTGGAAGTTCCCGGGCTCCGAGATCGTCTTCGGCTGCATGCTGCTGGGTGTGTTCATGCCCGGTCAGATCGCGCTGCTGCCCTGGGCGTTCCTCCTCGGCAAGCTCGGGCTGGCGAACTCCGTCTATGGCCTCGTCCTGGTGCACTGTATCCAGGGCCTGAGCTTCACCACCCTGTTCTTCCGCAACTACTACGTCTCCATTCCCGACGATCTGCTGAAGGCTGCCCGTATCGATGGTGCCGGCTTCTGGCGCATCTTCTGGAAGATCATGATCCCGCTCTCGCCGCCGATCATCATCGTCACGGTGATCTGGCAGTTCACCGGCATCTGGAACGAGTACCTGTTCGGCGTGGTGCTGAACTCGGGCAGCAACCAGCCCATCACCTCGGCGCTGGTCGCCCTGTCGATGAGCGGCACCACGGTGCGCACCTACGACGTCATGAGCGCGGCGGTGCTGATCGGCGCCCTGCCTCCACTCCTCGTCTACTTCTTCGGCGGCAAATACTTCGTCCGCGGCCTTACCCAGGGAGCAATCAAGTAAAATGGCATCCTTGACCATCAGGAACCTGCGTAAGAGCTTCGGCGTCGTCGAAGTGCTGAAAGGTGTCGACCTCGAGGCCAATACCGGCGAGTTCATTGCGCTCGTCGGCCCCTCGGGCTGTGGCAAATCTACTCTGCTCGCCATGATCGCCGGTCTCGAGACCGTCACTTCGGGCGAGATCTATATCGGCGATCGGCTGGTGAACTCGGTGCAGCCCAAGGACCGCGACATCGCCATGGTGTTCCAGTCCTACGCGCTCTACCCGACCATGTCGGTCAAGGAGAACATGGCCTTCGGCATGGAAAGCCGGGGCGTGCCCAAGGCTGAGCAGGAAAAGACCATCGCTCGCGTCGCCGCGTTGCTGCAGATCGAGCCGTTCCTGAAGCGCAAGCCCGGCCAGCTCTCGGGCGGCCAGCGCCAGCGCGTCGCCATGGGTCGCGCCCTGGTGCGTGACCCGGCGCTGTTCCTGTTCGACGAGCCGCTGTCTAACCTCGATGCCAAGCTGCGCGTCGACATGCGCACCGAGATCAAGAAGCTGCATCAGCGCATCGGCAAGACCACTATCTACGTCACCCACGACCAGGTCGAAGCCATGACGCTCGCCTCGCGCATCGCCGTGATGCACCAGGGCGAAGTGCAGCAGTTCGCCGATCCCGATACCGTCTACAACCGCCCGGCCAATACCTTCGTTGCCGGCTTCATGGGCTCGCCCTCGATGAACTTCATCGATGCCGAAATCACCTCGACCGGCGGCGGGGCCCCGGCGGTCAACTTCCCGCTCTCGGGCGGTGGCGTCGCCAGCCTGCCGCTCCACAACGGTGTGGCTGACCGGGCGCAGAGTAAGAAGGTGATCCTTGGCATCCGCCCCGAGCATCTGAGCCGGCAGTCCGCCAGCAATAGCGGCAAGCAGGGTTTTGCCACCATGTCGGCACTCGTCGAAGTGGTCGAGCCGACCGGCGCCGAGACCATGGCGGTGCTGAAGTTCGGCGACCGCGAGGTGGTCGGGAGGTTCTCGCCGGACGAGGCGCCCAAGACCGGTGAAAACATGCCGCTCGCCGTCGACATGACTCGTGCCTGCCTGTTCGATCCGGCGACGACACGACTGATCTAGAGGTCCGAGGAAATTACCGAGTTCGCCAACTATCCCAGCCTCGCCGGCCGGGTCGTGTTCGTCACCGGTGGCGCCAGCGGCATCGGCGCCGATGTCGTTCGGGCCTTCGCGCGCTGTGGCGCCAAGGTCGCCTTCGTCGATATCCTCGAGGCCGAAGGCAGGGAGCTGGTCGCTGAGACCGGCGCCACGTTCCTCGTCTGCGATATCACCGACATCACGGGCCTCCGCGCCGCGATCGATGTGGTGAAGAGCCGCCTCGGCCCCATCGGCGTCCTCGTCAACAACGCGGCGAACGACGATCGCCACGCCATCGACGACGTCACCGAGGAGTATTGGGACCGCTCGACCGACATCAACCTGAAGCCGCAATTCTTCGCGGCGCAGGCGGTGCGCTCGCACATGCAGGAACTGGGTGGCGGCTCGATCATCAACTTCTCGTCGATCGCCTGGCGCGGCGGCGCCGACAACATGCCGGTCTACGCCACCGCCAAGGCCGCCGTGCTCGGCCTCACCCGCGCGCTCGGCCGCGGCTTCGGCAAGGACAACATCCGCGTCAACGCCATCGAGCCGGGCGCCGTGATCACCGAGCGGCAGAAGCGGCTGTGGTTCCCCACCCAGGAATCGATCGACGCGGTGGTCTCACGCCAGGCGCTCAAGCACGTGCTGCTCGGCGACGAGATCGCTCGCATGGTGCTGTTCCTCGCCTCCGACGACAGCCGCATGATCACCAAGCAATCCATCACCGTGGACGGGGGATTGCGCTAATACCAATTGCTAGGAACGGCCCCTTCCCAACCTCCCCATAATGGGGAGACGCCGCGCCCGGTTCCTGGAATCGGCGCACCAGCCAGGCTTTCGCACCAACGGTAATCCGATGAAACTCACGACCGGCCTCAACCCCTATGGCCTCACCTATTATCTCGGCCTGCAGGGCTCCGGCACGCCGCGCCACAACCCCAACGGGGTCGGCCTCGAGGGCTTCATCAAGCTGACCGAGGAACTGGGCGGCAAGGCGATTGAGCTCTGGGAGGGCTGGCTGAAGGACAAGTCCGACGCGGAGCTCGCGGCCCTGAAGCAGCGCCTCGATGTCCTGGGCTGGAAGCGCATCGTCAGTTCCGGCCTGCAGCACGGCGATATGGACATGCTGATCCGTGCCGCCACCGCGCTCGATGCCAAATATATCCGCGTTGCGCTGACCCCGATCCTCTGCGGCGACCGTGCCGCAGCCGGCCAGAAGTGGCACGATCTCGTCGCTTCGGTGCACGAGAAACTCCAGGCCGCGGTGCCCAAGCTGACCGCCGCCGGCGTAGTGCTGCTGATCGAGAACCACCAGGATTTCACTTCGCGCGAGCTGGTCAATTTCTGCGACGAATACGGGCCCAACGTCCGCATCGTCTTCGACATGGCCAACACCTTCCCGGTGGCCGAGTCGCCGCTCGATTTCACCCGGGTGATTGCGCCCTATGTGCGCCACTGCCACGTCAAGGACTACCGGGCGGTGATCGAGCCCGATGGCTTCCGCCTGGTGCGCTGCCCCTCGGGTGATGGCTGCGTGCCGCACAAGCAGATGTTCGACATCCTCGCCGAGCACAATGACGAGATGCTCGCCTGTATCGAGATCGGCGCGCTCGACGACCGGCACGTCAAGCTCTTTACCCCCGAGTGGTGGCACGGCTACGCCCCCAAACAGGCCGAAGACCTCGCCGCCTGCCTCCTCGCCGTGCAGAAGAACCGCTTCGAAGCGGGCGAGGAATGGCGCACCCCGTGGCAGCGCAATGCCGACCACGAACTGATCGATTACGAGCTTGGGCAGTACCGCAAGAGTGCCGCGAACCTCAAAGCTCTTGGACTTATGTGATTGGAGGCCGTTGTGGCAGGAAAAGATCTCTCGGGAAAAATCGCTTTCGTAACCGGCTCGGGCCGCGGCCTCGGCAGTGTCATGGCGCGGAAGCTCGCGGCGCGCGGCGCCGATGTGGTGGTGCATGACCTGACCTGGGACGCTGCCGCCAAATACGGCGAGGCGGATAACCTTGGCGCGATGATCAAGACCATCGAGGGGCTAGGTGTCCGCTCGATGGGCGTCACCGGCAATATCGGCGACCGTGATGCGGTCAACACTATGCGCAAGGAGATCGAGGAGAAGTTCGGCCCGGTCGAAATCCTCGTCAACTGCGCCGGCGGCGATATCGGCGCGGCGGGTGGCAAGCCGGTGCCCAACAACATCCTTGGCATCACCTATGACGACCTGATCACGCTCACCAACAACAACCTGATCGGCACCATGCTGGTGACCCAGGCGTTCGTGCCGCAGATGGTCGAGCGCCAGCACGGCATTGTCGTCAACATCGCCTCGGTCGCTGCCCATATTGGGGTGAGCGGGGGCGGTATCTACGCGACGCTGAAGGCCGCCGTGACCCACTATACCCGCTGCCTCGCCGACGAAGTCCGCGAGCATGGCGTGCGGGTCAACGTGGTGAGCCCGGGACCGTCGAAGACTGCGCGCTTCCAGGCTACCCGCACGGTCGACCCGGACAAGATGAACTCCAACAAGGTCTCGATGGACCGCTACGCCGAACCCGAGGAAATCGCCGACGCGGTGGTGTTCCTCTGCTCGCCGGAAGCCAAGTTCATCCACGGCCAGCTGCTCCGCGTCGATGGCGGACTGCAGCTTTACGCCGGCTGACTGGCGTCGACTGATAGAGACGGCCCCCTCCTTAGCCATTCGAGCGTAGCTCTCATGGCCTTCTCCCCTCAAATCGCTCCACTGGAGCGATTTGCCCTTCGGGACGGCTCGAAGTCCCCCATGAAGGGGGAGGTGCCCCGCCGGTGCGTTTGGCACGATCCCGCCACAGCCTCGACTCTTCACCTCCCCCTTTATGGGGGAGGCCGGGAGGGGGCCGTCTGCTGGCGTTGAGCCTTGTCGCCGTCCATCACCGAAGCTAACGCTAGGGCTCCCACCACCCGGAGCGCCCATGCCCACTCTCGGCCTTGCCATTGCTGCCACCGCGGCGCTCGTCTCGTTTCTCACTGCGTGGATCATCATGCGCCGGGCCGGCAAGCTCGGGCTGATGCAGCAGCCCAATGGCCGCTCTTCGCACGTCGTCCCCACCCCGGGCGGCGGCGGTGTCGGTATCGTCGCCGGCGGCTCGATCGCCGGGCTGCTGATGGCGCTGCTGTTGCCCTGGCTGGGCGTGCCGGTGATCATGGCCGGCATCCTCCTCGCCTTCATCGGCTATGCCGACGACAAGCGCCCGATCGCCGCGCGCTGGCGGCTCGGCGCGCAGGTGCTGTTGATGGGCGCCATTGTCGCGGTGCTGCCGATCGACCAGCTCGGTCTGCCGGTGCCGGAATCCGTGCTGCTGCTGATCCTCACCCTCAGCGGCGCGCTGTGGATCAACCTGTTCAATTTCATGGACGGCATCGATGGCCTCGCGGCGTCGGAGGCGATTTTCCTTCTCGTCGGCGCGGCGCTGCTCGCCTGGCTGTTCGAGCCCGGTATCGTCGATGATCCCAGGCTCTGGTGGATGCTCGGGCTTGCCGCCGCCTGCCTCGGCTTCCTGTTGCTCAACTGGCCGCCGGCAAAGATCTTCATGGGCGATGCCGGCAGCACTTATCTCGGGCTGATGCTGGCCTTCTTCGCTTTCACCACCATGCTCAGCTTCTGGCTCAGCCTCTGGCAGTGGCTGATCCTCAGTGGTCTGTTCCTCGCCGACAGCCTCACGACCCTCGTTCGCCGTATGCTGCGCCGCGAGCGCTTCTGGGAAGGCCACAAGCGTCACGCCTATCAGGCGCTGCAACGCCGCTTCGGCTCGCACTTAACGGCGACGCTGCTCTATGTCGGCATCAATGTGATTGTGCTGCTGCCGCTCGCGTGGCTGGCAGGCGCCCATCGTGATTGGGGTCTGGCGATTGCCGCGCTGACCTATGTCGCGCTGGTGGCCGCGGCTATCTGGGCCGGGGCAGGGGCGCCGTTAGAGGAGCAGGCTGAGGAAGAAGGCGCCGGCGCCTAGGATCGTCAGCGATGCGGCGCTGGCCGCGAACAGCATGTTGCGGGCGAAATCAGTGTGTCGCGCCAGCTCGTGCCGGGTCATGGCGCGGACGTCGAAATGTTCGAATTCCTGGTCGAGCATGATGCGAGCCCCCTGAGCTGCAGGCAAAGGGTGCGCGCATGTCTTCGGGTCAGCCAGCGCTTTGCAAAATCATGCTTAATTAGAGTCAAATGCCTTGTAGTTCGCTCCGGCTCGCGCAACCGTGTGATCAAGGGCAGTCAAACGCCATTTCAACGCCACGATTGGCGCGCTTCTGCCGCCGCCTCGCACTGGAACACTCGCCTATGACGCTTCTGCGCAGCGGTCTTCTTCTCCTCGCCACCCTTTCATTGCTCGCCGCCTGCACCTCGGTGGTCCCGCCGGCGAAGCCCCCGGGCAGCACCGCCAGCGTCGCGCCGATCCAGTTGACCCAGGGTGGCATCATGGCGGCGATCAACGGCACCCGCGCCGCCGCCGGCAAGCCGCCGCTGCGCTACAACATCCAGCTCGAGAACGCCGCTCGCTCGCAGGCCAACCTGATGGCCGCCAAGGATACGCTGTCGCACGATCTCGGCGTCACCCTGCGCCAGCGCGTCACCACGGCTGGCTATGATGGCGCCGTGGGTGAGAACGTCGCCGGCGGCCAGTCGACCCTCGACCAGGCGATCAACGGCTGGCTAGGCTCGCCCGCGCATCGCGATACGCTGCTCTCCACCAAGTTCCAGGAATTCGGCCTGGCGGTAGCCACCGTGCCGGCCAACCGGACCAGCAAGTATCGGACGTACTGGGCGTTCATCGCGTGTGGGCCGTTCGAGGCCTGGCCCCTGTCTCTTATACACCTCTGACGCTGCAGACGAGCCAGCTCATGTCAAATCCGGTGTTCCCAGTCTCCTTCAGACAACACACCCACAGTCATGCCCCTGAACGCTTACCCGCCACGTATTAATGCAGCTAGCTGTCCAGAGATGC
>NZ_LAJE02000377.1 GCF_000970465.2 Devosia insulae DS-56 | reverse complement strand
CACGAGATCTGTCTCGTGGGCCGGGTGAGGTGTAGAAGAGACGCCCCTACTCCCAGCGCACCTTGGCGCCGAGCTTGGTCAGCTTCTCGACGAAATGCGGATAGGCCCGGCGGATCGGGTCGGCATTCTTGATGCGCGACTCGCCGGGGATCTGGATCGCGGCCAGCAGCAGCGCCACAACGACGCGGATGATGTAGGGCGCTTCAACCGTTGCCGGGCGCAGCGGGTTGCCGCCAAACACCACGAGGCGGTGCGGATCGGAGAGGTGCACGCGGGCGCCGAACTTCAACAACTCAGCGCTCCAGCCGAGCGCCCCCTCATAGACCTTGTTCCAGAACAGGATGTCGCCGGTGCAGCCGACGGAGATGCCGATGGCGTGCGGCAACAGGTCGGCCGGGAAATACGGCCAGGGCGCCGCCTCGATCTTGGGCAGCATCTCGGCGGTGTACGGCTCGGTGACCTTGCGGGTCCAGCCGGTGGCGGTGACCTTGCCGTCCTCCACCTCGAACTCCAGCCCAAGCTTGCCGAACTGGCGGAGGATCAGCGTCAGTTGCGGGCCCATATCGGTCTCGACGGTCAGCCGGCCACCGGTGACCGCGCCGATGGCGAGGAAGGTTGCGACCTCATGGTGATCGTCCGGCACGCGGGCGGTGGTGCCGGAGAGTTTGCCCACGCCACGCACCGTCAGCCGCGAGGTGCCGATGCCGTCGATATCGGCGCCCATCGTTGCCAGCATGTCGCAGAGTGCCTGCACATGCGGCTCGGAGGCGGCGTTGTTCATGGTCGAGGTGCCGTGGGCCAGCGCCGCGATCATCACGAAAGTCTCGGTGGCGGTGACCGAGGCGTAGTCGGGCCAGAGGTGGACGCCCTTGATCTGGTTGCGGCGCTCGATGCGATAGGGGTGCGTGCCGGCAATGGTGCCGCCGAAGCGCTCGAGAATCTCGAGGTGCGGGTCGATCTCGCGCACGCCAAGCGCGCAGCCCTTGGCCTCGGTATCGAAGATCAGGTGGTCGCTGCGCAGCAGCACCGGGGCCAGCAGCAGCACCGCGGCGCGAATACCCACCGGCAGTTCGGCGTCGGTCGTGGCGAAGGCCTTGAAGTCGTGCTGGATGGTCAGCGTCTGTGCCTCGAGGCTGCGCTGTACGCGCGAGCCCTTGGAGCGGAAATATTCGACCAGTTTGTCGATATCGCTGATCTCGGGAACGTTGGTGAGCGTCACAGCTTCGTCGGTCAGCAGGGTGGCGCAGAGCATGGGCAGCACCGCGTTCTTGTTGCCGGACGGACGGATGGTGCCGGACACCGGGTTAGCGCCATCGACGATGAGGTCAGCCATGAAAGCTCCGGGGAATCAGGACGAGAAGGGACATGAGAAGGATGCGATCAACCGGGCAGCATTGCGAACACGGCCGGGGTCGCGAAGACATCGACATAGCGTTTGGACTGGAACAGGCCGTTGAGGGACACCCGCGGCAGCGAATGGAGGCTGTGCCGATGCCCAGCATACAGCCCGCCGGGGCGCGTCGTCACGGCCGTTCTGAGCCCCAGCTCGCGGGCCAGCGAAAACTCGCGCGGCCCGGCCGAGGCGGTACCGCCGATCGGGTAACTCAGGTGCAGCGGCGTCTTGCCGAACTGCGCCTTGAGAATGCGGACCGACTGCTCGATCTCGTTGCGAGCATCGAGCGGGCCGAGCTTGGCCAGCTCGTAGTGGTGCACGGTATGGGCGCCAATAGTGCAGAGCGGATCGGCGGCGAAGTGCCGGAGCTCGGTCCAATCCATGATCAGCTCGCGGCAATGCTGCTTCAGATCGAACCCGTACTGCCCAGCGATATCGCGGATCAGCTTGACGCGGTCGGCCTCGGGCATGGTGCGCATCCGGCGGTAGAGCGCGTCATAGGCTCGCTGTTTTTCCTCGAGATTGGCGGTGGCGTAATATTCGGTCTCGCCGGCATAGGTGACAGCCAGCGCGTTCTGGCCGGCAATGATGTCCTCGAGTGCCTGCCACCATACCTCTCCGACGCCGTCGACCAGGGCGGTGGGCACGTAGAGGGTGAACGGGCATTGCTGCCGGCGCAGCACTGGCAGGGCGAACCTGAGGTTGTCACGATAAGCATCGTCGAAGCTGAAGACGACGAAGGGCTTGCCCGGCGTCTCCGCCTCGATGCGGCGCGCCGCCTCGTCCATGTCGACGATGTCGAAGCCCAGCTCGCGCACGCGGGTAATGGCGAAGGCAAGGAAGTCGGGCTTGACCTGGAGAATGGCGTTGGGGGCGAAGTCGGCCGGATCGTCCGGCAGGACCCGGTGCAGCGTGAAGATCACGCCGCGCGCCTTGGAACGGTTGCGGATCAGGTGCGTCACGCCGCTCGCCCACAACAGTTCGAAGGCGGCGCCGATCAGCCTGTACTTGAGCGTTGCCACAGGCCTAGGCCACGTCCGCCCTGACGGCGGGAAGGCTGACGACGCGACCGAGCTCAAAGCCGAGCGCCGCGATATCACGGCGCGCTACCCCGATCGCCACTGGGCTCGCATCCTCGCTGGTCACCAGCACCACGGTCGCCCGAGCGCCGGAGAACAGCGGCAGGCTGGAAGCGACACCGACCCGGCCGGTATCGACGATCACTACGTGATAAATGTCGGCCAGCGCTTCGATCAGCGTCGACGGGCGCGATGATCGGCGGTCGAGTGACGGAAGGCGCCCCCAGGGGACTTCGGCGAGGTTGTCGCCGGCGCGCTGCATGACGTCGCCGTAGTCGGCCCCGTCGGCGGCAAGGTCAGTGAGGCCAGGCAGTGCACTGGTCTCACCACTTCCGGCATCCACCACGACAGCGCTGAGGTCGCTCATCAGCGCATCCTCGAGCAGCCTGTCCATCACCGTCAGGGTCTCCTGGCCGCCATCGAGGCTCGCCAGCAGCACGGTGCGCAGTTGGTGCGTGGTGACGGCGGCCGAGAGCTGCGCCAGGTCGTCATCGGCCGCACGGGCCGCTCTCGGCGGTGAGGCGATGCCGGTTTCCACGGCGTGCTCGAGCTCGTCGTCGATCGCATCGTTGCCGGCCACATCGTCGTCGACGAGGGCGACGTCGACGTCATAGCCTTGGTCTTCCCGCTCCAACTCGACCGCATGCGTCCGCGCGGTCAGCGCCCTGCCCGACAGCAGTTCACCGAACAGGATCGCGCCGATCTGCAGCGCCAGCGCCACAAAGCCGACGGCGCCGAGGATCAGCGGGATCTTGGGAGAAGCCGGCTCGACTGAAGGCGCTGCCTCGCTGACGATGCGGACATCGGGCAGCGCCGAGTTCGACGCCGTGCGCGAGGTCGCGTCGGAGTAGCGGGCGAGATAGTTCTCCAGCAGGTCGCGTTGCGCCTTGGCTTCGCGTTCGAGGCTGTCGAGCGTCACCCCGCCCTTGGTGGCGTCGCCGGCCGTCAGCTTGGCGCGGGTGAGATCATCGCGCAACCGCTGCTCGAGATCGGCCTCGACCTTGGCTTCGGCCTCCAGCGAATCCGCCACCCGGTCGGCCTCGCTGGTGATCTGCTTGTTGAGTTCGCCGATCTGCGCCTTCAGCGCCTTGATGGTCGGGTGGTTAGACAGCAGGGTCGTCGACTTCTGCGCCAGTTCGGCCTGGAGGTTGGCCTTGGTTTCGAGCAGCCCCTGGATCACCACGGAGTTGCGGACGTCGTTGATGCCGTCGAGCGATTGCCCCGAGCCGAGCAGCCCGCGGATCACCTGCGAGCGCGCCTGCGCGTCGTTCTTGCGCTGCTGCGCCTCGGCGATCTGGGTGGCGACCACGGTCAGTTGCTGGTCGGTCACCGGGATGCTGTTGGCGCCGACGAAGAGGTCGTTCTCGACCTTGTAGTTCGCCACAGCCGTCTCGGCTGCGCTCACCTTGGGGCGGAGCTTGTCGATCTCTTCCTCGAGCCACACCGTGGCATCGGCGGTATCGGTCAGCGACTGCGCGCCGCGGCGCTTCACATGCGCGGCGGCGATGGCGTTGGCGATCTTGGCCGCGAGCTCGGCATCGGTCGAGCGCACAAAGATCGAAATCACCGCCGAGTCGCGTTCACGGATCACCGTCATGCGGTCGGCGAGGTTGGCGAGCACGGTCTCGTCGACGCTGCGCTGCTCCGGCCCGCGCCCGATCAGGCGCAGCACGAAGCCGATGGGCGAAAAACCGGCATTGGAGAATTCCGGCACGGAGCGGAGGTTCTCCGCATCGACCACTTCGAGCAGCAGGTCGCGCGACTTGATCAGCTCGATCTGGCTCGACATCAGCGCTTCTGTATTCACCGCATTGGCGCTCGAGCTCATGTCCATGGCGGCGCGCGTGTAGATGTTGCTGCGCGGCTCGACCAACAGGCTCGCCGACGATTCGTAGCTTTTGGGAATGAACAGCAGGACCGCGGCCGAGGCGACGAGCAGCAGCACGGTGACGAGCAGGATGCGCAGGCCGCGCGACAGCACAGCGGCGATCAGCGCCCTCACATCCATCCGCACATCGTCGGCGCGCTCGAAATCCGAACTCACTCGCCCGCCCTCACTGTTACCTCCGAGCTATGGGGCCAGCGTGGTAAGCATTCAGTTAAGCCGGCTCGCAATCTGACGTCCCACCGGCAATTTTCTAAGCAGAATGTTAACCATAGCGCCGCGACACTGGGACCCTGATCAGGGTTTTTCGGGATAGCCATGCGCTGGCTGCGTTTCCTTCTCATTTTGCTGCTCGTGCCGCTGGCCGCCTGCGCCACCAATGGCAAGCCATCGACCTATCTGGTCGAGGTGAAGGGGCCCTATACGCTCGATACCGGCGACGTGGTGCGGGTCAGCGTCTATGGCGAGGCCGAGCTTTCCAAAAGCTACCGGGTCGATGATGGGGGCGCCGTGGCCCTGCCACTGATCGGGCCGGTGAAGGTGCGCGGCAAGACCACGCAGCTCGCCGCCGCCTCGATCACCGCGGCACTGGCCGAAGGCTATATCCGTGAGCCGAGTGTCGCAGTCGAAATCGAGACTTACCGGCCGTTCTTCATCCAGGGCGCAGTCAAGAGCGGTGGCCAGTTCCCCTATGTCTACGGCATGACGGTGCGCGCCGCGATCAGTACGGCGGGCGGATTCTCCGATACGGCGGACCGCGGCAAGGCGGTGATCTATCGCCGGCAGGGCAACCAGATGGTGAAGGGATCGGTCAACCTCGACTTCCCCATTTACCCTGGAGATACCATCGTAGTGTCGGAGCGCTGGCTCTAAAGGGTTCGGAAACCCCGGCTCCTCTAACGCTGGGGCATGTCCAGCGCATCTCGTCCGCTCCGCATCCTCCAGATCCTGCGTGCCCCGGTCGGCGGGTTGTTCCGGCACGTCTACGACCTGACGCACGAGCTGGCGGCGCGCGGCCACGAGATCGGCATTGTCGCCGACAGCCTCCACACCGATGCGCTGACCGAGGAGCGGCTCGGAAAACTCCGCCCGCTGGCGCCGCTCGGTATCCACTCCTTACCGATCCCACGCACTTTCGGGGCTCGCGACCTCACCACGCCGCTCCGGGTTCGCCGTCTCGCCGACGCGCTGCAGATCGATGTGCTGCACGGCCACGGCGCCAAGGGCGGGCTCAATGCCCGGCTGGCCCGCATCGGCGCGCGACAGCGGGTTTCGCTCTACACGCCGCATGGCGGGGTGCTGAACTATCGACCCGGCTCGCCGGCCGGCCAGCTGTTCCGCCTGATCGAGCGCGCGCTGCTCGGCGCCACCGACGCAATCGTGTTCGAAAGCGCCTTCGCGCAACGGACCTATGCCGCGCAGATCGGCAAACCCTCCTGCCCCGGCCCGGTGATCCATAATGGCCTGATGCCGTCGGAGTTCGAGCCGATCGTCCCCGGTCCCGAGGCGGCCGATTTCGTCTTCATCGGCGAGTTCCGCGCGGTGAAAGGCATCACCTTCCTGCTCGATGCGCTGGTCGACGTCCGCGCCCCCGATGGCCGCCCGGCCACGCTGGTGATGGCAGGCGGTGGTCCGGACCTCGATGCGATCCAGATGCAGATCGCCAGCCTCGGCTTAGCCGAGCGCGTGATGCTGGTCGGCGTCAAGCCTGCCCGGCCGACACTGCATCTGGGCCGCGTCGCCCTGGTGCCGTCGCTCGCCGAGTCGCTGCCCTACGTGATCCTCGAAGCCGCCGCCGCCGGCCGGCCGGTCATTGCGACCGACGTAGGCGGCGTGAAGGAAATCTACGGCCCCACCGCCGCGAGCCTGCTCCCGGCGGCCGATGCGGCCGCATTGCGCCGCGCCATGCAGGCCGCGCTAGACGACCCGGCTGCCGCGGCCCGCGAGGCCGAACTGCGCCTCACACACATCCGCTCCGGCTTCTCGATCGCCCATATGGCCGACCAGATCGAGGCGCTCTACCGGCAGGCTCTCGCTGCCCGGGTACCCGCCGGTATCGCTTCGCCTTCCGCGCTCACCTCCTAGCGCCCCGCACAACAAGAGCCCAGCAAAGAGCCCCCGATGTTCCACCTTGATCCCCAACAGGCCGTCCTCGAGCACGTCGCGCAGCCGCCCAAGGCGAAAGCCGCGCCGCCGCGGCTGAGCGACCTCGCTGCCGCCCTCGCCGATCAACCGATCGCCCCGACCTACTCGGCGGCAGTCGTCGCCGGCGTGGCGCAGGTGGCTGAGATCGTCCTGTCGACCGCGGTCGGCGTGGCGCTGTTTGGGCTCAATGGCGGCGATACGCTGCTCAGCGTCGTCACGACGCTCGGCGTCGTTGCGGTGGCGCAGGTGTTCATCAGCCTCATGCGACTGCACGGCATAGCGGCCTACCGGCTTGGCATCTCGCAGCTCTGGAAGGCCGCACTCGGCTGGACCGCCGCATTCGCGCTGCTCGGCGGGCTGGTGCTGCTCTACGATAGCGGCCATGCCTTGTCGCGCCCGTGGATCTTCACCTTCTGGGCTGCCGGGCTCGGCGTGCTCGTGATCTATCGCATGGCGCTGCACCAGGTGGTGATGCGCTGGACGCGGCAGGGCAAGCTGAAGCGCCGCACCGTCATCGTCGGTGGCGGCAAGGACGCCGAGGCGCTGATCGAATCGATCCAGACCAGCGGGCGCGACGATATCGACCTGCTCGGGCTGTTCGACGACCGCAATGACGACCGCTCGCCTGAATCGGTCGCCAGCCTCGCCAAGCTCGGCCGTGTCGCCGAACTCATCGAATTCGCTCGGCAGACCCGGATCGACCTGGTGATCGTGTCGATGCCGCTGTTCGCCGAGCACCGGGTACTCGACATGCTGAAGCAGCTCTGGGTGCTGCCGGTCGATATCCGGCTGTCGGCCCATATGAGCAAGCTACGCTTCACCTCGAAGGCCTATTCCTATGTCGGCGGCGTGCCGGTGTTCGACATGGCCGACCGGCCGATCTCGGACTGGAACCTGGTGTTCAAGTGGCTGTTCGACAAACTGGTCGCAGTGACAGCACTGATTCTGCTCTCGCCGGTGATGGTCGCCACCGCGATCGCCATCAAGCTCGAGAGCAAGGGGCCGGTGTTCTTTCGCCAGAAGCGGCACGGCTTCAACAACCAGCTGATCGACATGTGGAAGTTCCGCTCGATGCGGACCGATATGCTCGACGCCAATGCAGTGAAACTTGTCACCAGGGACGATCCGCGCGTCACCAAGGTGGGTAAGTTCATTCGCAAGACCTCGATCGACGAGCTGCCGCAGCTGTTCAACGTGCTGCTGGGCGAGCTCTCGATCGTCGGACCGCGGCCTCATGCGCTCTCGGCCAAGGCCGACAACCAGCTCTACTACGACGCGGTGGAAGGCTATTTCGCCCGCCACCGGGTGAAGCCGGGAATGACCGGCTGGGCCCAGATCCACGGCTGGCGCGGCGAGACCGACACGGTCGACAAGATCATGCAACGAGTCAAATGCGACCTCTACTACATTGAAAACTGGTCGCTCTGGCTCGACGTGAAGATCGTCGCGCTGACCCCGATCTCGCTGTTCACCCAACGCAAGAACGCGTTCTGAGGTTTGGGGCACCGCATGTTCGCCCCTCGACATCTCCCACCCACCGGCGTCATTCCCGCGAAGGCGGGGACCCAGTGGGATGCTTCTGCCCGCACTGGCCCGGAGAGCTCCGCACCAGGTTCCCGCCTTCGCGGGAATGACATCGAGGACGGGGCGACATGAGTGCATCAGCCGTAGCCATTCCCCTCTCCCACACTCTCGCCAGCACCTGGCTCCGCGCCCGCGCAACCACCCTGTTGGACGCGCTCGTCGTCCTCTGGATCTTCGCCGGTGGCCTCGTCATCACCGAGCCGTCGCCGTACGAACTGGCATTCCTCGCGGTGCTCGGGGTCTCGATGTTCGCCGGCTTCACGCTGCGCCGCTCGACGCTGGGGCTGCTGGTGCTGTTCGCGAGCTTTGTGCCGTTCGCCATCATCGCGGCGTTCCAGGTGAAGTTCAGCACCATCCCGGATGCGCTGATCTATCAGGCAGTGACGATCTTTTTGTTCTTCACCTCATATTGGGTGGCGAACTATGTCGCCGACGCGCCGCAGGCCCGGATGCGGCTGATCATCGGCGCCTACCTCGCCACCGCCCTGCTCTCGGCGGTGCTTGGCACGCTGGGCTATCTCGGCATCGGGCATGACCTCTTCACCCGCTACGATCGCGCCAAAGCCTTCTTCAACGATCCGAATGTCTTCGGCCCGTTCCTGGTGCTGCCGGCGATGTACGTGCTGCAGCGCGTGCTGCTTGGCACGCCACGCCGCGCCATCTGGGCGGCGCTCTGCTATGCCGTCCTCGTCGTCGGGGTGTTCACCAGCTTCTCGCGGGCTGCCTGGGGCCACATCGCTATCTCCAGCGCTATCGTCTACGTGCTGGTCTTCGTGCTCGAAGCACACGCCCGGCAGAAGGTGCGCATGCTGCTGCTCGCCATGACCGGCCTGATGCTGCTCGTCGTCGCGGCCGCCGGTATTCTGTCGATCCCGCAGTTCCGCGCGTTCATCGAGCTCAGGACCCAGTCGCAGAACTACGACACCGGCGAGAGTGGCCGCTTCGGCCGGCAGGGCTATGCCTTCGACCTGGCGCTGCAGCATCCGTTGGGGCTCGGCCCGCTCGAGTTCCGCAACCTGCGGGTCAAGGAAGAGCCTCACAATACCTACGTCAACGTGCTGCATGCCTATGGCTGGGGTGGCGGGTTTGCCTTCATCCTGTTCATCGGCGTGACGCTCTGGCGCAGCGCCACCTTCATCGCCCGGCCCGGTCCCAACCGGCTACTGCTGATCCCGCTGGTCGCGGTGTTCGTGCCGCTCGCCGGCGAGGCGGCGATCATCGATATCGACCACTGGCGGCACTTCTTCCTTGTCGCCGGGCTGATCTGGGGCGTCACCGCCGCCTACGGTCGGATCGACAAGCGGGTTGCCTCGCCGGTCCCGTGAGCCTTCAGCGCGCCAGGTACTTCCGCGCCATTGTCGCGGTGTCCAGCGCGAACCGCTCGGCGTGCGCCCTGGCGAGATCGGTTTCGCCGTGCGAACCGATCCATGCGAGGAGCGCCATGCGCCGCAGCAGGATCAGCGTATCGATCATCCTGAGGTCCTCCGGCTTCAGCGGCCGGATTTCCATGTAGGCGCCGAGCCAGGCGCGGATCAGTGCCGGCACCTGCGGTGAGGTCTCGATGAACGAGAGACTCGCGGCGAGATCGTAGAGAAACCAGCCGAAGCCGGAATCGTCGAAGTCGAGCAGCACGGTGTGCTCACCATCGACCAGCAGGTTGGCGAGCCGCATGTCGGCATGGATCAGCCCGAAGCGGTCGATGTCGGTGCCATAGGCCCGGAGGTCGGCGCGCAGCGCTGCATCGAGCTCAGCCAGCGTCGCCAGTGTGTCGCCCTCGACATGCGGGGCTTTGCGCCAGTCGCCCCAGAGGCCCGAGGCCTCGAGGATGCCGACGGCGTCCCAGATCGGACGGACGAATTTTTCGGGCTGCTGCCAGGTGGCGATGTGGTTATGCAGCGTCGCGGCGTAGCGCCCGAGCGTGGCGAACAGCGGTACGAGGTCCGCATCCGGCTGCGGCTCGGCGCCGTTCTCGAAGGCGAACAAGGCGGCGAAGCGATCCGGCACCACTTCCTGCACGATCTCGCCGTCGGCCCCGGGGATCGGGCGCGGCACCGGGATTTCGGTGTCGTCGGTGATCGCCTCGAGCCAGGCCAGCTCGCTGCCGATGGCGGTCCGCGACTGGTAACGTGGCCGGTGCAGGCGCAGCACATGGCGGGCGCCGTTGGCCCCGTCGATGCGGAAAGTGTGATTCTCGGAGAGATTGATCAGAACCGGCGTGCCACCCGCGGCAACCGGCCAGCGCTCGAGGCTGCCGGCAACAAGCGACAGTTCCTCCGGGAGCGGATCGCTGGGGGCAATATCCAATCCGCTATCCTTTAGGCTTTGGAAGAAATGGTCGGAGTGGCCGGATTTGAACCGACGACCCTTTGTCCCCCAGACAAATGCGCTACCAGGCTGCGCTACACCCCGACTGGTGCGGAGGCCTACAGAAACCAGCCTTTTGAGGCAAGAGGCATTTTTGCGGCAATGCGACCGAAGCAGAGAAATCCGCCCTCGCGATCACCTCACCGTTGCCTCAGGGCGCGCGGCGATCTGCATGAGACGGTCGTCGATGCCGGCGGCAGTGGTGGGCAGAATGCCCAGCATCGGGGCGATGCGCTGGATGATCTGCCCGCTGACCACCGCGACGTTCCAGCCGGCTTCGCGAGTGGAGCGAGCGTTTTCGGCCTGGGCTTCGTCGAGCATCACCAGCATGGCGTAGCGCGGATTCTCCATCGGGAAGGCGGAGGTGAAGACGGTGACGTTCTTGGTCCTGGAGTAGCGGCCGTTGATGGTCTTCTCTGCCGTGCCGGTCTTGCCGCCGGCGCGATAGCCAACTGCCTGGGCTTCCATGTTGCGGCCGGAGCCAAGCAGCGCGTTCATGCGGAACAGGTACATCATCTCCTCGCTGGTCCTCGAACTGACGATCGGGCGCGCCAGTTGCGCGGCCTCCGCCTCGCTGCGGCGGAACAGCGTCGGCGGCACCAACTTTCCCTTGTTCATCAGCGCGGCGACCGCGGTGAGCATGTGCATCGGCGTCGCGGCAAAGCCGTAGCCATAGGAGGCCGTGGCGGCGCCGACATCGGAAAAGCTCCCAGGCACACGCGGGGCGGCACGCTCGGGCAGCTCGATACCGGAGCGCTGGTCGAAGCCGGCGGCGCCAAGGAACGTCCGGAGCCGCTCCTTGCCCATCGTCTCCATGATGCGGATGGTGCCGATATTGTCAGAGTAGCGGAACACATCCGACACCGACATGATCTCGTGCCTACCGTGGTCGAGCAGGAAGCGACCGAAGCGCACCCCTTCCCGCGCGTCGATCATGTCGTCGATGCCGACGGCGCCGCTGTCGAGCGCCGCTGCGATGGTGATGGTCTTGAAGGTCGAGCCGAGCTCGAAAGTGCCATTGGTGATGCGGTTGAAGCTGTCGGGCTTCAGCGCCGTGGCGGGTTCGTTCGGGTCGAAATCCGGCAGCGACACCATGCCGATCACCTCGCCGGTCTTGACGTCGACAATCGCCCCGGCAGCGGCAATGGCGCGGAAACGGGCCAACGCGGCCAGCAGTTCGCTGCGCATCACGTATTGCACGCGTGTATCGATCGACAGCACCTCGGGCTCGAGCTCGGCGCCGCGCGCCAGCCCGAGTTCCGGCAGCACGGCCAGGTCGTCGCGGTCGATGGCCAGTTCCATCCCGGCGATGCCCTGGTTGTCGACATTGACGCTGCCGATGACATGGGCAAGCTCTGACCCTGCCGGGTAGAAACGCTTGCTCTCCTCGATGAAGTCGATGCCCGGCAGGCCAAGCGCCATCACCCGATCTTCGATGGCCGGCGTCAGCTCGCGCTTGAGCCAGACAAAGCCCTTGTCGCCGGTGAGGCGCTGGCGCAGCCAAGCCTCGTCGAGATCCGGCAGTACGGTGCGCAGTTGGGCGGCTGTGCCCGCGACGTCGACGATGCGGCGGGGCTCGGCGTAAAGCGAGGGGACGCGGATATCGACGGCAATGGCGATACCGTTGCGGTCAACGATCGGTGGGCGGGACGCCTGGATGATATCGCGGGTGATGCCCTCGATAGTGTCGTCGACCTTCACCTGCCCCAGTTGCACCAGCCGGCCGCCGATCAGCAGAAACCCCGCCACCAGCAACAGCGCGACGATGGCGATGCGTCCGCGGGTGATCCGGTTATGGATCCGTGCCGTGCCGGGAACCTCGATGATTTCGGGATAGCTTTGGACAGGACGCAAGGGTCCGGCCCCGTCGAGGTGGTCGGCGGTGGTCATGGTGGGGTCAGCGGTGAGAGGCAGTTACTGGGCGCTGAGGTTCACCACCCAAGGCCGCCGATCAACGGCATTTGAAGCAACAGCTTAACGAGCGGTTAGCGACGCGGCGGTCAGCGGGGAAAGCCACTCTATCGCCCCCGCGCCTCCACAATCTCGACCACTTCGGCCGTCTCGACCTGCATGCCGAAGCGGCTGTCATAGATGTGGTGCATGGCGTCGTGAGTGGAGTCGGCGGATGAGCAGATCGCGTCTGTGGCGATGATGACGCGGTAGCCGAGGTCGATGGCGCCGATGACGGCAGCCATGACGCAGACCTCGGTTTCGGCGCCGGAAATCACCACTGTGTCGACGCCGCCGGCCATGAGGTCGGCGTGCAGCCGGCTGCCGAGCCAGGGGCTGTAGATCGGCTTGTCGAGCACGCGGGCGGGCGGCGCATGCAGCGCCAGCGCCGGGATCAGCTCGAGCAACCCGGGATCGAGACGCTCGGCGGTCATCGAGGCCCAGCGCTGATAATAGCGGCGCCAGGTGCCGCCGACATCGTCTGCGGTGCGGGCCGGAATGAAGCGCGTAAACACCGTGCGTTCCGGTGCCAGCTCGACCAGCCGCACCACTTCGGGCAGCACCCGCTGCATCCAGGGCGCGTGCCACTCGGTCTGTTCAGCGAACATGCGCTGCATGTCGATGCATAGATGCACCCAGTTGCCGCCGAGCGAGCCAAAGTGCAGGCCTTGTGGTGCGATGAGGTCGATCGGGTCGGTCATCGCCATGCAACTGACGGCAGTGGGCGCGGGTTCCGCGACCCGACCAACATTCGGATTTGACACGAAGTTTTCGCACCGCGTGCCACGAATTGCGCCTTTGCGCGTTGAGCATGACCTGCATTTCCGCAGCGTCACGGAGACTTCAGATGTCCGTCCTCATCGGAATCCTCATCACCTTCCTCGTCGTAGTGCTGATCCTGTGGCTGGTCCAGCGCCTGCCGGTCGACGCGCGCGTCAAGCAGATCATCCAGATCGTGGTGATCATTATTGGCATCGTTTCGCTGCTGAAGTACCTGGCGGTCTTCTAGGCGACGAGATCGACCAGCTTGGCTTCGGTCGCCAGTGCGGCATCGGCCGGGCTTAGCCCTACGAGCAGGCCGCGCTGGCCGCCATTGATCAGCACTTCGTCGAACAGTTCGGCGGTTTCGTCGATAGCGGTCGGAACTTTCTTCCGCTGCCCGAACGGACTGATGCCGCCGACCTTGAAGCCGGTGAGACGCTCGGCGTCCACCGGCTTCATCATGTTGGCGGATTTGCCGCGGAAGGCCGCGGCGAGCTTCTTCATGCTGACTTCGCAGTCGGATGGAACGACGACGCAAACCGGCTTGCCGTCGACCTCGGCCATCAGGGTCTTGAACACCTGCTCGGGCGCCCTGCCCAGCGCTTCGGCCGCCTGCAGCCCAATGCGCGGCGCGTCGGGGTCGTAGTCGTAGGGAAAGGGTATGAAGGCGATGCCGGCCTTGGTGAGCGCGAGCGTCGCGGCGGTGGTTTTCGACATGGCGCAGTGTTACGGCGACGAGGCCCCCTCGTCCAGCGTGCGCGGTTGGGCAGCGAGCTACTCGACGCCGGCCGACTCGACCTCGCTCGCAGCGGCTTCGCTTTCCTCGAACAGGCGCTTGATGTTGGCAGCCGATGTTGCGACGCCGCCATCGTCAGTCGACCAGTTCGAGAAGCGTTCGAACAGCACAGCGAAGGCAACGAGGTCGCGCTCGTTCCATTGCCCGAGCGCCTGAGCGAACAGGTTCCACTTGTTGATCCGCACCGCCTCGATGAAGCGCTTCCCCTTGGGGGTAAGCTCGAGGCAGATGCGGCGGGCGTCCTGCTGCGAGGCCACGCGACGCGCGTAGCCGCGATCGACCAGCTCCGCCGAAATGCGGCTTGCCCGTGACGGATCCACCGCAAGCCGCTCGGCAATTAGCCCCACGGTCACCTCGACCTTGGCGTCCTCGATGTAAGCTGGCGCATGGGCGATCGCGCTGATGGCGTCGAGGTGCGCAACCTCAAGCGTCGGATCGATCTGCGCCATCACCTGCCGGCCGAAATCCCGGCGCTGGATGGAGCGCCGAACCTTATGCATTACCGCATCGATCGCGGCGACTGCCTCTGCCGCATTCGGTGAAAGCCCGCTCTGTTTGGCGAGTTCGATGAGTTCCTGGTCCCCCTGCGTGTGACAGATGGCCGGGAGGTCGGTCTTGGTGTCGTCCTGCATCACTCCGCGCTAGCAGATATATGTGCGGCAGTCAATTACATGCTGCTGTCACATAATTGCTGTTGACACATATGTGAAGCAGGCACATAACCCCGCTCCAGTTCGGAGGTCGCTTGATGAGCGTAGATACCAACCCCATTTCCGGCGCCGCGCCGGTCGCCGAGGCGCCGTCGCGCCCCGACCGCGCGACGCTGCTCGTCTATTTCGGCGCGCTGATCGCGATGTTCATGGCGACGCTCGACATGCAGATCGTCGTCACCGCACTGCCCACCATTGCCGGCGAGCTCGGCAACCTGCACCTGTTCGGCTGGGTGGGCTCGGCCTACCTGCTCTCCACCGCCGCGGTAGCGCCGTTCTACGGCAAGCTCGGCGACATGTATGGCCGCAAGAACGTGGTGATGACAGCCATCGTGCTGTTCCTCATCGGCTCGGCCGCCTGCGGCCTCGCCTGGTCGATGGAATCGCTGATCGCCGCCCGCGTATTGCAGGGCATTGGCGGCGGCGGGCTGATGGTTTCGGCCTTCGCCATGATTGGCGAGCTGTTCGGCCCGCGCGACCGTGCCAAGTACCAGGGCTATTCGTCGGCTGTGTTCGCGCTGAGCTCGATCCTCGGGCCGGTCGCCGGCGGCTACATCACTAGCCTCTTCGGCTGGCGTTGGGTGTTCCTCGTCAACCTGCCGGTCGGTATCGTCGTCCTCGCGCTCATCTTCCTCGCCATGCGCTCGAAGTTCGTCGAAAAGCAGCACAAGGTCGACTATTTCGGCGGCGTGCTCCTGGCCGTCGCAACGACCGCCATCGTCTACTGGGGCGACCACGTGATCGACCCGACCGGCCCGGATCTGCTGACCTTCGCCCTGCCGGTCATCGGCATTGCCGCGGCCATCTGGTTCGTCGTGACCGAACGTCGCGCCGCCGAGCCAATCGTGCCGTTGCGGCTGTTCCAGAACCACACGATCACCATCGTGACGCTGGTCTCACTTCTCGCGGGCGTCGTGACGCTCGGCCAGTTCTTCTACTTTGCGCTCTACTTCCAGGTGATCACCGGGTTCGGCCCCGCCGAAGTCGGCTTCCTGTTCCTGCCGGCATCGGCGACCTCGATGGTTGTCTCGATGCTTGCCGGCCGGATCATTGCAGCCACCGGACGCTACAAGTGGATGCCGGTGGCCGCGATGGCGGTGGGCGCACTGCTGATGGTTGGCTACACCTTCGTCGACGCGCACACGCCAGTCTGGATCATGGCGCTGCTGATGGCGGTGTTCGGCATCTCGATGGGCCTGCAGTTTCAGGTGCTGATGGTCGCTATCCAGGCCGCCGCGCCGCTGCAGGATATCGGCGCCGCCACCGGCCTCATCACCCAGGCGCGCACCATCGGCGCCTCGCTCGGGCTTGCCGTGAACGGCGCGGTCATGACCTGGGCGCTGACGCAGCAGAGCGCGCAGCTCCCCGCTGACGTTGCGGCGGCGGTGCCGGGCGGGCTGACCAGCCTAAGCCCGCACATCGCGGCCGGCCTGCCGGAGGCGACGCGCGCGGTCGTGCTCAGCCACTACACCGCCGGCTTCAACACGCTGTTCCTGTTCCTTGCCGCGGTCTACGTGCTGGCGATGATCTTCACCATCATGCTCAAGGACGTGCAGATCCCGAAGCGGGGCTGACAGCTGGGTTCACAAAAGTGGAGGGGGCCGTCCGGCCCCCTTTTGCTTGCTCGAGTTTCGAGGCGGAAGCGCGCTAGCGATCCCTGCCCTGCCCCGCCATCGTAGCGTGCAGGAACTCCAGCAGTTGCGCGTTCGAAAATGGCTTGGCGAGAATCGGCCGGTGGCGATGGCGCTCGACTATCGCCTCGGGGCCGGAGGCCGTGGCGAAGAAGAACGGGACATCCCGGTGAGTCAGCGCGTCGGCCAAACCGAAGCTGTCGGCGCCGCCGATTTTGACATCGAGAATGGCGCAGTTGACCGAACGTGTGCCGATCATGGCTTCAGCTTCGCCCGGGGTGACGCAGGTAATGACTTCGGCAGCGCCCAGGTCGAGCAGGAAATCCTCAATCATGATCGAGACGAGCACCTCGTCTTCGACGATCAGCACCGTTCCGATACCCGAACCATCCGATTGTGTGTTCAGCAGCACTCTCCGTCTCCTCACCCGGTTCAAATGCACCCGCTGGGCCGGCAAATCGAGGAAAAAGCGAGTTAGCGCGTGGCCGCTTTGCAGCGGCTTGTTGCGAATGAGTACACCGCTTGCATGCAACCATTTTGCGTGCAATGAGTTGAATGAGTAACGCAACCTCATTCATGCCTCGCGATGTCAGAGAAAACCTACAAGGGCAACGACTTAGTCCGCGGCGAGCGGCTGCAGATCATGCTTGAAGCCGACGAGCTGCGCGCGCTCGACGACTTCCGCTTCACCAACCGCATGCCAAGCCGCGCCGCAGCAGTCCGCGAACTGTTGCGTCGGGGACTTGGTGTTGTTGGCGCCGTGCCGAATAGCGGCAACGGCTCATCGCAATCGTTCGGCGTGCTGGATTCCGAAAACGCCGACGAAGGCGTCGAGAGTTAGCCCTCGCGAGCGCGCTCCAGCAGCCGCTTGCAGTCGAGCAGCTCACGCAGCACGTCGGAGAGCTTGTCGCGATCAGCGGTGGTGAGGCCGGCAGGCTTGGGCTTGAAGCTCGGCAGTTTCAGCCGGGACGGCGCCGGCGGGGCGTCCGTCATGTCGTCTTCGGGGATCACCGCGGACTCGGACGCGAAATCATCCTCCGGTTCGCTATCGGCGGGCTGACGCTCGAGCGCCTCGACCGGACGGCCCTCGCCGATGCCGATGACATAGCGGATGCCCTGATCCTTCAGGATCCGTTGCACGCCCTTGATGGTGAAACCCTGGTCGTAGAGCAGGTGCCGGATGCCCTTGAGCAGCAGCACGTCCTCAGGCCGGTAATAGCGCCGGCCGCCGCCACGTTTCAGTGGTTTGATGGTGGAGAAGCGCGTTTCCCAAAAGCGCAGCACGTGCTGCGGCAGGTCGAGCTCGTCGGCTGCCTCGGATATGGTGCGAAACGCGTCTGGAGACTTGTCCAAAAGGACTCACCCGCCCGGAAAGAGTCTTATTTTCCAGACCGGACCATAGATTTGTTGATCTTGGATTTCAACACGTTGCTGGGTTTGAACACCAGAACCTGTCGCGGCAGGATCGGCACTTCCTCGCCGGTCTTGGGATTGCGGCCGATCCGCTCGTTCTTGGAGCGCACCTGGAACGAGCCGAACGAGGAGAGTTTCACGTTGTGGCCTTCCACCAGTGCATCGCCGATGAGGTCGAGCACCCGCTCCACCAGTTCCGCCGACTCGGTGCGGGACAACCCCACCGCTTCGTAAACCGCTTCCGCCAAGTCGGCTCGCGTGACCGTTCTCTGCGTCATATGCCGCCCCTCCGTTCGTTGCCCAGCTTGATACAGGTGCCCGTCAGGCGCCCCCACCCACGGATTTGTTGCAAAGATTAACGCGCTGTCACGCCACTGGCAATCTGGCTTACCAATCAAAGGCGTGAGGCATTCGAACTACCGGCCGCAATGGGCCGAACGCCGCCGGAGCAAAGGCGACACAGTATAGTCCCGCCCTGCCCCCACGCTAACCACCGGCTCGCAAGTAGAAGCGGAACCGCCCCGAGTTAACCGGGAATTCGGACTTCTCGTAGAGACTTTTCGTCTGCGGCGCGGCCCCGGTAGCGCGCCCGAGCTCCGGAATTTTCTTGCACAAGCTGATCATCCAGATTCCCTGCCTCAACGAGGAGGCAACCCTCGGCATCACGCTCGCGGACCTGCCGCGCGCCGTGCCCGGCTTCGATCGCGTCGAATGGCTGGTGATCGACGACGGCTCCACCGATCGCACGGTAGAGGTGGCGCGACAGCACGGCGTCGATCACATCGTGTCGCTGCCGACCAATCGCGGGCTGGCCCGTGCCTTCATGGCCGGGATCGAAGCCTCGCTGAAGCTCGGCGCCGACGTCATTATCAACACGGACGCGGACAACCAGTACGACGCGCGCTCGATCCCCGCCCTTGTCGCGCCCATCCTCGCCAAACAGGCGATGATCGTCGTGGGTGCCCGGCCAATCGAGGAGATCGCGCACTTCTCGCCGATCAAGAAGCTGCTGCAGCGGCTGGGCTCCTGGGTGGTGAAGCAGGCCAGCGGCACGATCGTTGCCGATGCACCGAGCGGCTTCCGCGCCATCCATCGCGACGCGGCGGTGCGGATGAATGTCTTCAACTCCTACACCTACACGCTCGAGACCATCATCCAGGCCGGCCGGAACGGCATCCCGATCGCCTCGGTGCCGGTGGGGGTCAATGGCGACCTTCGTCCGTCGCGGCTGGTCCGCAGCATCGGCAGCTATGTGGCGCGCTCGATCATCACCGTGCTGAGGATCTACGTGCTCTACAAGCCGTTGCGCTTTTTCCTGACGCTCGCGGCCATCGTGGCGCTGCCGGCGGTGTTCGTGAACCTACGCTTCCTGTACCACTTCGCCATTGGCGAGGGCGCCGGCAACGTCCAGTCGTTGGTACTGGGCGCGGGGCTGCTTGCTGTTTCCGGTGTGTTGGCGGTGGGCGGCATTCTGGCCGACCTCATCGCCACCAACCGCCGCCTGCTCGAGGAGATCCGCGAGCGGCAGCTCAGGGCCGAACTACGGGGCGCTGCGCCACGGGAGCGTGTTGCGTGACGCCGGCCGGAGGCAGCGCCATCGGCGGCGGCTACGTCAACGTCCCCGGCAATCACTACGACAAGTACAACACGCGCAATCCGATCGCCCGAGCGCTGATGAACGGTTTCCTCGGCGCGTTTGACGAACTCACCGCGCTCACCGGCGCCCGCTCCGCCTACGAGACCGGCTGTGGCGAAGGATACCTCAGCATGCGGTTGGCAGACCGCGGCTGGACGGTGCGCGGCTCGGACCTCGAGGCCAGCAGCGTGGCGCAGGCGAATGCCCAATGCGCCGAGCGCGGCCTTGCTCCTGCTTTCGAAGTGCGATCGCTCTACGACCTGGACGCGGGACAGAGCGGCCCTCTGGCGATCTGCTGTGAGGTCCTCGAACACGTTCCTGATACCGGGCGTGCGCTTGCCGCACTTCGTCGGATCGCGGCGCCCTACCTGCTGGTCAGCGTACCGCGCGAGCCGATCTGGCGGATACTCAACCTCGCCCGCGGCAAGTATGTCACAGAACTCGGCAACACCCCCGGGCACATCCAGCACTGGTCTTCAGCCGCGTTTGTCGGGTTGATCGAGCGGCACTTCGAGATCGTCGAAGTGCGCCGCCCTTTGCCCTGGACCATGATCCTCTGTCGTGGCCGATGAGCTCGGCACCGATGCGGCGCCCTCGCGGCTTCGCCCCTGGCTGAAGGCGGCAGGTATCCTCGTCACGCTTGTGGCGCTGGTCTTCGTCACCATCGCCGTGCAGCGATCGTTCGACCAGTTGCAGGCCGATCTCAGTAAACCCGGCTTCCTCGCCGCCATAGCGATCGGCAGCTTTGCCTACGCCCTGCTGCTGGTCCTTCTCGCCATCGCCTGGCGCGGCCTCCTGGTTGCCATTGACGGTCCGGTCGTGCCGTTTGGCGCGGCGCTCGGCATCTATGCCCGAACGCAGGTCTACAAATACCTTCCCAGCAACGTGCTCCACATGGTCGGCCGCTATGTCGAAGCGCGGCGGGCGGGGGCTTCGCACCAAGCCCTCGGTATCGCTCAGCTCGTCGAGATCGCGCTGCTGACGGCGGCCGGTGGATTGGTCGCCGTGGTCCTCGCCTTGCCGCTCCTGCGCAGCCAGCTGCGGCATTACGACCTCGAGCAATGGCTGCTGCCGATCATTGTCATCGGTTGCACGGCCATTGCCACTTGCCTCTTCGCTCTCGTTGCCCGGCGGCTCGAGGTCCGCCGGCTTGCGGGCGCCATTCTCGTCCGCGGCGCGGCTGCGTTCGGGCTCTACCTGCTGTTCATGCTGGGCAGCAGCGGGCTCGCCTGGGCCCTCGCCATTACGCTGGGTGGGCCGGCCTCGCTCGAGATCATCGGCATCACCGCGGCGGCGTGGCTGGTCGGCTTCCTCGTCCCCGGAGCTCCAGGCGGGCTGGGCGTCCGCGACGCCGTGTTGATCGCCGGGCTCACGGCCGCAGGCGTGCCTGGCGCCACTGCCATCGCGCTCGGCCACCGGCTCATCACCACGCTCGGCGATGCGCTATTTGCCTTCGCTGGCTTCATCGCGCGCCGACGACCCTAGCATCGCGGCTCGGCGTCGGTCGGGTTGGTGAGCAGAAACAACCCGCTCGGCAGTCGCGCCGCGCAAGCCAGCCCCTCGGCAGCCGGCTCATGGGAGATCAGCCCTGCTCCGGCAGGCAATGGCCCATCGGCATCGAGGAACGATGTCGCGAGCGTGTATTGCAGGTGGTACGACCACAGATTGTGGTCGCGCACCGCGTCGGTCCAGTAGAGCGACACCGGGGCCTCGCTCCGGATCACGGCCGCATCGGCCGACAGGAACGCAAGTTGCTCCTGCGCCTGGTGCGCGGTGAACGCCGAGATGATGGCGCCTGAGCCGATGGCGAAGACGGCAGCCAAAGCAATCTGCCCTGCCCGGTTCAACACCAGCAACAGGCCAGTGGCCACAGCGACGAACAGCGAATTCACTCCAAAGAACTGCAGCGGCGTCGAACCGATGCGGAAGATCCAGCCGATCCCGGCAACATTGTTCGGATGGGCCGGCTCGAGCCCGGCAACGATCGGCAACATCGTCAGAACGACACCGGCTGCGAGGATTGTGCCAACCGCGATCCATCCGGCGATCCGCTGGCCCTCGCCCCGCTCGCCGAAGGTCAGCCAGCACAGCCCCAGCCAGATCAGTACCAGCGAAGCGCCATCGACATAGCGGCCATAGGCGACGTGATCGACGCGCTGCGGGTCAAGCATCTGAGCGACCGACGCGAGCCCTACAACCAAGACGGCAGCCAGCACATAGCCGGTTGCGAGCCGAAGCGCGGGGGCGCTGCCACCCGTTGCGACACGCAGCACGAACCAGATGCCCAGCGCGGCGAGGCCCAGGCTCGCAGCCAGCTGATACCAGACCTGGCCGAGCATCACCGCCAGTCCCGTCAGCAAAGCCTCTGGGTTGAGCAGCCGAGCCAGCAGTGCAGTAGCCGTTGAATGACCACCCGCGTGCCAGAGCGCCCCGCGCAGGGCGTCCATGGCCAACAGCGCGCCGGCGGCGGCCAGCACGAACGCGAGTACGGCCACCAGCAGCGCTCGCGTGTCGAGCGCCCGCATGACCCGCAGCACGACCAACGCCACTGGGGCGAGCAACAGGATCAGCAATGCCTTGGGATGGACCGCATAAAGCGCGGCAGCGCTGGTGGCGAACAGCGTGGCCCAACCGATGCGCGGCCGTTGTACCAGCCGCAGCAGCGCCCACACATGAGTTGCGAACACCAACCGGAACAGTGCCTCCGACCAGGCATAGTGGGCAACAAAGAAGTACGATGGCCAGAGCGCCACGACCGCGGCAGCGGCAACCATGGCCAGATTGCGCCGATACCCCAGCGCTGCTGCGATGCCCACCAGCAGCGGCACGAGCAGCGCCGCCAGCGCGGCATTGATCAGCATGAACCCCTTGTAGGCGAGCAGCGGATCGCGCGTGACCCACCACACCGGTGTCAACAGCAGCGAATAGCCGAAGTGGTAGTAGGGCGCAGAGCCCATGTTGACGGCCGGTACGCCCGCCAGCAGCTGAGATTGCGCGATGAAGCCCAGTTCATCCTGCGAGATGACCGGCAAGGTCCGCATCCAGGTGGATGCCGCATAAATCGCAAATACCGCCAGGGTAACCGGCAGCACATGTCGCCAGCCGAGCTCGGGCGGTTGCAGGCGAATGCCGGCTTCTTGCTGCACGACGACGATCCTGAGATTCGGTGAGCCCGGGTGCAGGATGTCTGGCCGTTCACGGCCCGGCAAGGGCCCGGGGCAGTTACCAGCGGATCAGCGAGGCGCCCCAGGTGAAGCCGCCACCCATGGCCTCGATCATCACCAGGTCGCCGCGCTTGATGCGGCCATCGGCGACGGCGGTGTGCAGCGCCAGCGGCACCGAGGCGGCGGAGGTGTTGGCGTGGCGATCGACGGTCACCACCACTTTTTCGGGCGGCAGGCCAAGCTTCACCCCGGCGCCATCGATGATGCGCTTATTGGCCTGGTGTGGCACGAACCAATCGAGGTCGTCGATGGTATGGCCGGTATCCTCGAGCACCTTGTAGACCACGTCGGTGATCATGCCGACGGCGTGCTTGAAGACTTCCTTGCCCTCCATGCGGATGTGGCCCATCGACTGGGTCGAGCTGGGGCCGCCATCGGTGTAGAGCTTGTTCCAGTAGTGGCCGTCGGAGCGGAGCGAGGTGGCAAGCACACCGCGTTCCTCGCCGGCCTTGCCGAGCTCCATCACCACGGCCCCTGCCCCGTCGCCGAACAGCACGCAGGTGGTGCGGTCGTTCCAGTCGAGGATGCGCGAGGCGGTTTCGGCGCCGATCACCAGGGCGCGCCGGGCGAGAGCGTTCTTCAGATACGAGTCGGCCGTAGCCACGGCATAGACGAAACCCGAGCACACGGCCTGGATATCGAAGGCCGCGCCATGGTGCATGCCGAGCTTCTGCTGCACCACTGCGGCGGTGGCCGGGAAGGTCATATCCGGCGTGGTCGTCGCGACGACGATGAGGTCGATGTCGTCGATGGTGATGCCGGCATTTTCCATCGCCTTGCGGCCAGCGGCGGCAGCCAGATCGGAAGTGTTCTCGCCCTCGGCGGCGATGTAGCGCTGCTTGATGCCGGTGCGCTGCTGGATCCACTCGTCGGAGGTCTCGACGGTCTTGGCCAGCTCGTCATTGCTCACCACACGCGCCGGCAGGTAGGAGCCGACACTGCGGATGATGGATTTCTTGTCGGTCACGCGGATTTCGCCTCGGTTTTTTCGGGAGCCGGCGCCGCCTCGATCGGGGGCGCCACGCTGAGAGTGGGGAAGCGGCGCATGCCTTCGCCGATCTTGTCCATGACGCGGCTGCGGGCCATCTCATAGGCAAGGCTCAGGGCGCCCTTGAAGCCGACCTCGTCGGTGCCGCCATGCGACTTGATGACGACGCCGTTGAGGCCGAGGAACACGCCGCCATTGATGTTGCGCGGGTCGAGCTTCCTCCGCAGCGCCTGCAGCGCCTGGCCGGCAATGGCGGCGCCCAGCATCGAGATGATGTCGGCCTTCAGCGCGTTACGGATATAGGCGCCGACCTGCCGGGCGGTGCCCTCGGCGGTCTTCAGCGCGATATTGCCGGCAAAGCCTTCAGTGACCACCACGTCAACGGTGCCCTTGCCGATGTCGTCGCCCTCGACGAAGCCGTGATAAATGAAGCCCTCGCCGCTCGCTGCCTGCAGGATGCGCGCGGCTTCCTTCACCTCGTCATGGCCCTTCATCTCCTCGGTGCCGACATTGAGCAGGCCGACGGTGGGCAGCTCCTGGTCGAACAGCGCCCGCGCCAGGGCGGCGCCGAGAATCGAGAAGTCGGTCAGTTGCTTGGCGTCGCCGCCGACGGTGGCGCCGACGTCGAGCACGATGATGTCGGTGCGCAGCGTCGGCCACAGCGCGGCGATGGCGGGGCGGGAGATGCCTTCGATCGGCCTCAAGCAGAACGTGGCCATCGCCATCAGCGCGCCGGTATTGCCGCCGGAGATCGCGACATCGGCCTCGCCATCCTTCACCGACTGGATCGCCGCCCACATCGAGGAGGTGCCGCGGCCCTTGCGCAGCGCCTGCGACGGCTTTTCCTCCATCGAGATGACGATGTCGGCGTTGACGATGCGCGACACCTTCTTGAGATCGGGGAACTCGTCGAGCAGCGGCTTCAGCTCGGCTTCGCGGCCATGGAAGATGAAGGTGGTGTTCTTGCGCTCGCGCCAGAACAGGCGCGCGCCTTCGACGGCCACGCGCGGGCCTTTGTCGCCGCCCATGGCGTCAACGGAGATACGGATGGAATCGCTCATCGCCGCCTGGTCCAGCGTCCCCTGACGGAGACGGTTTCAACATACTCAAACGCTTACCCCAAACAAGATATCACCCGGATGTGGCGGGGTCCTAGCTCTTGTCCTCGGGAGTCTTGAGGATTTTGAGGCCGGCGAAGGGCAAATCGCTCTCGGTGTCGCCATCATCGCGCAAGGCGCCCAGGGTTTCACCCAGCTGGCGTGGGTACGGGTCGAGCGCCAGCGCCAGGGTTTCAACGATCAGGGCCGACAGGTCGGCCTCGTTGCCCTCGAAATGGTCCGGCACGTCCTCGCCGTCAAGGTCGACGAAGATTTCCGCGTCGGCCGGCCCGGCATAAGCCTTCTCGCCGCCCGGCAGAAACACCCGCTCGATCGGCTCGGCGATCTCCTGGACGACCGGCTCCAGCGATACGACGCTGGGCTGTACGGTGGTGGCGACCAGCCGGCCCGTTACCCGGATACCACCCTTGAAGCGCACGGCGTGCAACTTCACCTCGAGCTTTTCGACCGCGGTGATGCCGAGCTGCTCGGCGACCGCCAGCCGGTCGGCGGCATCTACCACCAGCGCCAGGTCGCGCCCCGACGACGGCATCGAATCGAGGCGGATACTGGCATCGGGGATGCGGAACAGTTCGGTGCTCATGCGGCGGTCGCCAGTTCGAGGCGCCCCCCGGCAATGTCGGCCAGCGACTGGCTGGCGAGCTTGTCGTACTGGGCGAACAGGTAGGCCGCGAGCTGCGGCGCATGCCCCGACTCGGCCTCCGGGTAAACGTTGCGGCGCAGCACGGCCTCGACGCCCGGCCGGTCATTGCGGTCCATCGCTTCGTTGAGGCTGGTCATCAGGCCGTAGAAGATCTCGCTCATCTTGCGGACCTTCTTAGGTACAGCCATGTCCCCTGCCCCGAGCTCGCGCAGCGAACGGTCCATGTCCTTGAAAAACAGATCGAACAGCGCCTGGCTGAACTCATGCCCGGCCTGCTTTTCGACTCTCAAACGCCGGAACAGCAGCGACAGGTGCAGCGAGATCATGTCGAAACGCCCGGTGACCGTGTCGGGAATGCCCCAGTCGGCATAGAAGACGGGCTGCCGGGATTGCGCCACAATGGCTGTATAGACGGCATAAACAGCGTCGGAGGACGGGCTTTTCCTGAACAAGTTCAATATCATCAGTCGCGCTCCGCGGTTTTGCGGTCGAGGGTGCTGCCGGTGTGGAAGGGTTCGGGCAAGGACGCAAGCCAGCTTGCCAGCGGGCGCCTTTGACAGCTACACAGTGCCCGGCCGGCCAAGGCCGTGCTAATAGTAGACAGCGATCGGGAAAGTCAAATTGATGCCTTTGCGCACCGTCACTAGCCGCCTCTTCCCGATGACCGCCGCCGTGCTCGTCAGCCTGTCGCTCGCCGCCTGCGGCAGCGGCATGAGCCTCACGCAATCGAAGGCGCGCGGCTACGAGATTTCGGAAGATGCAGTGGCGCAGATTCGCGTCGGCCAGAGTGCCGCGCTGGTTACCGCCGTGCTGGGCTCGCCGCAGGTCACCAACTCCTTCGCCACCGAAACCGCCTGGTACTATCTGGGCGAGAAGGTGCAGCAGACTGCCTTCGGCATGGAACTGAGCAAGGAGCGCACCCTGCTCGTCGTCTACTTCGACAAGAAGAACAAGGTGGTCGATACCGAGCGCCTGGGCGTCAAGGACGGCAAGAGCTTCTCGATCGAGAGCCGCCGCACCCCGTCCTACGGCCAGGACCGCACCTTCCTCGAGTCGATCATCAGCTCGATCTGACGCTGATCCCAAACTAGCCAATTCCGCCAGCCGTCATCCCGGCGAAAGCCCATATGCGCCAGGTTATTGCCGAGCCCACCCACCGGCGTCATTCCCGCGAAGGCGGGAACCTAGTGGGATGCCGCGGCGCCGGTGGAGGCTCAGAGATCGCACTGGGTCCCCACCTGCGCGGGGATGACGCCGGTGGTATTGCGGTGCCATGGTAAGGTGTTGCCCGAGCGACCGGCCAAACACGATCTCCTCCGGCCCATCACGGCAAGGTCGGATGGCTTCCTGCGCTTGGATTGGCCGGAGCACTGGGTCCCGGCATCCGCCCATGTGCGCTAAGTTAGGGTCGTGCCCCACCCACCGGGTCATTCCCGCGAAAGCGGGAACCTCTGCTTTCTTGGCCTGCGGCACGATCGCAAACGGAGTTCCCCGCTTCCGCGGGGATGACACCGAGTTTGGGGGACCTGCAGAGCCTCGGTCGCATACCCGGCGTCACCCCATTTGCGAGCTAAGGTGGCGTCCATCAGGCCAACCGAAATCGCGAACTTAGCGCCTAAGGGCATCCGCCGGGATGACGGCCGGAGGTTGTGGCGTGTTCGAGGACTAGCCCGGCTGCCCCTGCGCCTTGCCCGGCCGGAAGCTGACCCATGCCAGGGCCAGGATCGCAATCGCGGCGACCGGGACGGCGAGGAGGTTGATGGCTTCCCAGCCGATCAGCTGCAGCAGCAGGCCCGAGGCGATCGAGGCCAGGGCCATCACCCCGAACACCACCTGCTCGTTCGCCGCCTGCACCTTGGCGGCTTCTTCCGGCCGGTAGGCGGCGGCGAGCATGGCGGTTGCGGCGATGAATCCGAAATTCCAGCCAACACCAAGCAGAATAAGCGAAATGTTGAAATGCATCGTGGTGATGCCGTGGAGATTCACGCCCGCCGCCAGGAGGATCAGCAGCAGCCCGATGGCTGCAGTCAGCCTGGCGCCGACGCGCTTGATGATTGCGCCGGTGACGAAGCTGGGGGCGAACATGGCGACGATGTGCCACTGGATGGCGAAGGCCGCCTCCTCGGTGGTGTGGCCGCAGACATAGACCATGGCCAACGGCGCCGCGACCATCACCAGCACCATCAGCGAGTAGCTGATCGCCGCGACCAGCATCGGCACCCAGATGCCCGCGTCGCGCAGCAGCACCGGCAGCGGTCGGCCGGCCTTGCGGTCCTCGGCGCGCTTCACCGTCGGCGCCAGGCGCGTGCGGCTGATCACCGCGATGGCCACCAGCGCCAGCAAGCCCATCACCAGATAAGTGGCGGCGAACTCATGCCCGGGGATCCAGTCCTTGGTGTGGGCGCTGATCTGCGGGCCGAGGAAGCCGGCCACCACGCCGCCGAACAGCACCCAGGAGATGGCCCTGGACCGGAGATCGGGCGGCACGCTGTCGGCCGCCGCGAAGCGATACTGGTTGGCGAAGGCGGCGGGGATGCCGAGCAACGCGAGCGCCAGGCAGAATAGCCAGAACAGATCAAGCCAGGCCGCCAACGCCGCCACCGCGCCCGCAGGAATGGCGATCGCAGCGCCGAGCATCAACCCCTCGCGCCGGCCCAGCGAATGGATCAGCAGCGCCGCCGGTCCCGTAGCGAGGGCGGTACCAATCAGCATCAGCGTAACGGGGACAGTGGCGAAGCCTTTGTCGGCGATCATGGTCGCAGCGGTCAGCGAGGCGATCGACATGATGATCGCCTGGTTCGAGCCGAGGATCGCCTGGGCCACGGCGAGCAGTCCGATATTGCGAAGCGGCGAGCCTATGCCGGTGGCGCGCTCGTCCATGCTGCCCTACCTGGTCTTGGTTGCTTCGTCGTCGCGGCCCGCGGCGCGAGCCACCCCATCGAGAACGGCGTTGACCATCTTGGGGGCGTCGTCTTCGTAGAACGCCTTGGCGACGTCGACATACTCGGTGATGACCACGCGCGCCGGGATGTCCTTGCGCCGCAGCAACTCGAACGCTCCGGCGCGGAGGATGGCGCGCAGCGTTGCATCGATGCGGGGCATCGGCCAGCCATCGACCAGCGCGTTATCGACCGCGGGATCGATCTGCAGCTGTGCCTTGATCACCCCGGTGACGATCTGCCGGAAGAAGTCGGCGTCGGCCGGCAGGTACTCTTCGCCCTCGACTTCGCGGCCGGCATGGATAGCGCTGAACTGGCTGAGCGTGTCCTCGAGCGTCTGGCGGCCGACATCCATCTGGTAGAGGGCCTGGACGGCGGCGAGGCGGGCCGCACCACGCTGGTTGGCGGTACGGGGCGCGGAGGGATCACGCGGCTTTGGCTGGGCCATATTGGAAAGTCATTCTGTTGTGCACGCCGAAACGCGCAATGTTCTGCCCGCTGGCTTAGCCGGGGGGCGCACGAACCGCAATCTCAATCGTCGTGATTGGGCTTCAGGCGCTCATCGTTGCCGAGCTCGGTCAGGAACGAGCGAAAGTCGTCGGCGGCGGAGAAGTTCTTGTAAACCGAGGCAAAGCGCACGAATGCGACGTCGTCGAGGCCCTTCAGCCCCTCCATGACGAACTCGCCGATTTGATCGGAGGTCACCTCGACGTCGCCAAGGCTTTCGAGCTGGCGCACTACGCCCGAGATCATGCGCTCGACCCGCTCCGGCTCGACGTCGCGCTTGCGCAACGCCGTGCCGACCGAGCGAGCCAGTTTGTCGCGATCGAACGGCACCTTGCGGCCGGATTTCTTGACCACCAGCAGCTCGCGCAGCTGCACGCGCTCGAAGGTGGTGAAACGGCCGCCGCAGGCATTGCAGATTCTGCGGCGGCGAATGGCGTTGGAGTCCTCGGTCGGCCGGCTGTCCTTGACCTGCGTATCGTCGTTTCCGCAATAGGGGCAGCGCATCGTCGGGCTCCAGAAAGGCTCCGCAAAGGCGAAGCTATGCTCAGTCGGCGTAGATCGGGAAGCGCGAGGTCAACGCCATGACCTTGTCGCGCACCGCCGCTTCCACCGCGGCATTGCCGTCGTCGGAATTGGCTTCACGCAGGCCGTCCAGCACCTCGACGATCAGCTTGCCGATCTCGCGGAACTCTGCCTCGCCGAAACCGCGGCTGGTCGCCGCCGGGGTGCCCAGACGCACACCAGAAGTAACGAAAGGCTTTTCCGGGTCGAACGGAATGCCGTTCTTGTTGCAGGTGATGTAGGCGCGCCCGAGGCCGGCTTCCGCCCGCTTGCCGGTGGCGTTCTTCTTGCGCAGGTCGACCAGCATCAGGTGGTTGTCGGTGCCGCCTGAGACCACGTCCAGCCCGTTCTCGATCAGCGTCGCCGCGAGCGTGCGGGCATTGGCCACCACCTGGCGGGCATAGGCCTTGAACTCGGGCTGCAGTGCTTCCTTGAAGGCCACCGCCTTGGCCGCGATGACGTGCATCAGCGGCCCGCCCTGCAGCCCCGGGAACACCGCCGAGTTGATCTTCTTGGCGATCGCCTCGTCGTTGGAAAGGATCATTCCGCCGCGCGGGCCGCGCAGCGACTTGTGCGTGGTGGTGGTGGTGACATGGGCGTGCGGCACCGGCGAGGGGTGCACACCGCCGGCGACGAGGCCGGCAATATGGGCCATGTCGACCATCAGGTAGGCGCCGACTTCATCGGCGATCTCGCGGAAGCGGGCCCAATCCCAGACGCGGGAATAGGCGGTACCGCCGGCAAGGATCAGCTTGGGCTTGTGCTCGCGGGCGAGACGGGCGACCTCGTCCATGTCGAGCAGATGATCGTCCTGGCGCACGCCATACGACACCACCTTGAACCACTTGCCGCTCATGTTGACCGGCGAGCCGTGCGTCAGGTGACCGCCCGAGTTGAGGTCGAGGCCCATGAAGGTATCACCGGGCTCGAGCAGTGCCAGGAACACCGCCTGGTTCATCTGCGAGCCGGAGTTGGGTTGCACGTTGGCAAAGTTGGCGCCGAACAGCTGCTTGGCACGCTCGATCGCCAGGTTCTCGGCGATGTCGACATACTGGCAGCCGCCGTAATAGCGCTTGCCCGGGTAACCCTCGGCATACTTGTTGGTCATGATCGAGCCCTGGGCTTCGAGCACGGCCTTGGACACGATGTTCTCCGACGCGATCAGCTCGATCTCGTGCTGCTGCCGGCCGAGTTCGAGCTTGATGGCTTCGGCGATTTCGGGGTCGGTCTCGGCCAGCGTGTTGGTGAAGAAGCGGGGAAAGAGCGGAAGGGACGTGGCGGCGCTCATTTGGCGTCTCCCGGGGCAGTAGGATTGGGGTTTCGGCTGGCGTGCGTGTAGCACGCTGGCCCAAGCGATTCCAAGCTGAGGACAGCCTGGTCATATCTATCGGTCATCCGGTTCATGCGGGCTCCCATGAGGTTTCGGTTGGGTGCCCAGGCGAGCGGCGGCGCTCGTTCGCGTTCCCCGATGGTGCCCCATCTGATCTCGCCAGTCGCGCGAACGCCCCATTATCGCAGAGTTGTCGGGGCTGTGAAAGCCCCTGCCCCTTATTGTGGCAACTATGCAGGCCGCGAGACGTTGTCAGGGCAAGCGTCAATAACAAGAAGACCAGGAGTCCTCACATGAAAAAGCTCGCTTCCGCCATCATCGGCACCGGTCTCGCCGGCATCATGATGATGCCCGCGCCGGCCAGCGCAGCGTCCGTCAACTTCAGTATCGGCCAGCAACAGCGCTACGTTTCTGAACGCTGTGTCGAGCATCCGAACTGGCGCGGCTGCGATGACTGGCGCCGCAATCACAATCGCTGGGGCAAGAACGACTATCGCAACTGGTATCGCTGGAACCAGCCGAACCTGGGTAGCGTCGCCGCCGGCATCTTCGGCTTTGCGGTCGGCGCCGCCATCGTCGGCAGCATGAACCGCAACGGCGACCGCTACGACGATCGTTTCGACGACCATGTTGCGGATTGCGAGGCACGTTATCGCTCGTACAATGCCCGGACCGATATGTTCCTCGGCTATGACGGGCAGTATCACCGCTGCAATCTCTGATGCGCCAGGGGCGCCCTCGAGGGCGCCCCTGCTTTCGCTAGCTCCTGGGCGGACGGAGAAAATGCGATAGCCGCCCACAGCGCGGCACAAGTTCCAACCAATTCGAAATCTCGCAGTCTATCACCGCGATGCCGCCAGTCGGGAAGTTGACCATCGCCTGATGGCTGCCCGCGCTCAGCGCCAGCGCCGTTTGCTCGGTGGCGCTGTTGTGCCCCACCAGCATCAGTACCTGCGCCCCACTCCCCTGCTCGGCGATCAGGCCAAGATAGTCGTGGTCGCGGCGGTCGTAGACGGCATCGCTCCAGACCACATCGGGCCTCGGGCCGTTCGACGGCAGACGGGCCATGGCCAACTCGAGCGTTTCGCGCGTCCGGCGCGCGGTGGAGCAGACGATGCGGTCGGGCAACCAGCCGTGGTTGGTCAGCGTCGTGCCGATCCAAGCCGCTGCCGCGATGCCGCGCAGCGCCAGCGGACGATCGAAATCGCTGAGCCCCGGATCGTCCCAGGCGGATTTGGCGTGACGAACAAGGATCAGGCGAAGCATCGGTTGATCGTAGCTGAAGGCCCTGGCGGCGCAACCATTGGCGGCAGCCGCGGGTTCTACTTCCGCCTCACGCAACCAACCGGGAGATGGACAATGAAGACGTCCGCTTTCGCCGCCGTTGCGGCAATTGCAATCAGCGTGATGACACCGCTGCCCGCCGATGCCCAATATCGGGCCTACGGCTTCCAAGCTTGGGACGGCGCGCGCAACCTCGGCTACGTCAACCGCTGGAACCCCAACCGCTACTACAACCGCAGCTACCGTCCGTACTATGGTGGCTTCGGTTGGGGCACGGGCCTGTTCGGCTTCGCACTCGGCGCGGCGCTCGCCAACAGCTACAGCAACCGCAGCTATGGCGGCTGGGACACGCATGTGGCGCGCTGCGAGGCCCGCTACCGGTCTTACGACGCCGGCACCGACACGTTCCTGGCTATGACGGGCGGTATCACCGCTGCCGGCTCTGAACGGTCAGGCCGGAGGTGCGGAGGCTCCGCACCTCCGGCCGCTGGCACATCGATACGGCTCAAATGTGGTCAGATGGCCGGATTTTCCGGCGTTTCGGCAGCAACCAATGCTGCGACCGGCGGTTTTCCCTTCGCCTCACACCACAGCAGTAGGGAGAAGGACGATGCGCTTGCTCGCCCTTGCCGCACCCGCGGCCGCCCTCGCCAGCGTGATGGCGCTATCGGTTGGAACAGCCAATGCCCAACCGTCTCGCAGTGACTTCTACGAATATGCCTGCATCGACTCCAAGGGTCAGTGCTACACCGACGACGCGACCACCAATCCGTTGGCGGAAGACGTGATCGGGACCTATGGGGGCGAGCGGTTCGTGAACCTGTATCGCCCCGGCGACACCGGCGACCGGTACGTCAACGCCTATCCGCCCGGTTACGGCTACGGCCTGCCGGCGCCGGGCCTGTTCGGCATCGCACTCGCCGAAGCGCTCGCCGGTTACTCAGATAACAACGAGGATCGCTTCGTCAACTATGGCGGCGACAGCCTGGTGATCGGCGATAACGTGGCGGCCTGCGAAGCCCGCTATCGCTCGTACGACCCCAGCACCGGCATGTATCTCGGCTACGACGGCAACTATCACCCGTGCCGGCTCTGACGGGACGCTAAACTCCGGGGATGCGGCCTTGCTGCACCCCCGGTTTGAGGTCCCAATCGCTATAGTGCGAAAATGATTCGCATGACTGAGACCACCCGATGAGCGACGATCCGGACACCGTTCCGCCCGATGGCGATAACCAGCGGGTCGTAGATCTCCGCGAGGCGCTCGAGGAGCGCTACCTCTCCTACGCCCTCTCCACCATTACCCAGCGCGCCCTGCCCGATGCGCGCGACGGCCTGAAGCCGGTGCATCGCCGGATCCTCCACGCCATGCGGCTGCTGCGGCTCGATCCGGGTGGCGCCTACAAGAAGTCGGCCAAGGTGGTCGGCGACGTGATCGGTAGCTTCCACCCGCACGGCGACCAGTCGATCTACGACGCCATGGTCCGCCTGGCGCAGGATTTTGCCATGCGCTACCCGCTGGTCGACGGCCAGGGGAACTTTGGCAATATCGATGGCGACGGCGCGGCGGCCTACCGCTACACCGAAGCGCGCATGACCGAAGTGGCCTCGCGGCTGCTCGAAGGCCTCAGCGAGAACGCGGTCGACTTCAAGCCGACCTATGACGGCGCCACCGAGGAACCCTCGGTGCTGCCGGCGAACTTCCCGAACCTTTTGGCCAACGGTTCGACCGGCATCGCCGTGGGCATGGCGACCTCGATCCCGCCGCACAATGTGGATGAGATCTGCGACGCGGCGCTGCACCTGATCAACAATGGCCGCGACGGCACCACCACCGCCGACCTGATGCATTACATCCCCGGCCCGGACTTTCCGACCGGCGGCATCCTGGTGGAGAGCCAGAGCTCGATCCTCAATTCCTACGAGACCGGCCGCGGCTCGTTCCGCTTGCGCGCCCGCTGGGAGCGCGAGGACAAGGGGCGCGGCGTCTACCAGATCGTCGTCACCGAAATCCCCTATGGGGTGCAGAAGTCCAAGCTGGTCGAAAAGATCGCGGAGCTCTTGCTCAACAAGAAGCTGCCGCTGCTCAAGGACATCCGCGACGAGAGCGCCGACGATGTCCGCCTCGTCATCGAGCCGCGCGCCGGCACGGTCGACCCGGCCATCCTGATGGAGCAGCTGTTCAAGCTGAGCGACCTCGAACAGCGCATCTCGCTCAACATGAACGTCCTCGACCGCGGGGTCGTGCCGCGGGTGATGAGCCTTAAGGAGGCGATCGTCGCCTGGCTCGAGCACCGCAAGGACGTGCTGGTGCGGCGCACCAACAACCGGCTGGCCGAGATCGCCCGCCGGCTGGAAGTGCTCGACGGCTATATCGTCGCCTATCTCAACCTCGACGAGGTGATCCGGATCATCCGCGAGGAGGATGACGCCAAGGCCTCGCTGATGGCGACCTTCAGCCTGACCGATGTGCAGGCGGAAGCGATCCTCAACATGCGGCTGCGCTCGTTGCGCAAGCTCGAGGAAATCGAGCTGCGCACCGAGCACAAGACGCTCAGCGAAGAGCAGGCGCATCTCAACGCGCTCATCGCGTCCGACAAGAAGCAGTGGGGCGAGATCGCCAAGCAGATCGCCGACCTCAAGAAAGCCTACCCAAAGTTCGAGAAAGACGGCGTCACCCGTCACCCGCGATGGGGCCGCAGGACCGATTTCGCCGACGCCATGGATATCGACCACGAGGAAGTGGCGACGCAGATGATCGAGCGCGAGCCGATCACCGTGATCCTCTCCGAAAAGGGCTGGATCCGTTCGATGCGCGGCCACACCACCGAGATCGACGAAAAGGGCTTCAAGACCGGCGATCGGCTGAAGCTGTTCATCCACGCCCAGACCACCGACAAGCTGCTGCTGCTTTCTACCGGCGGCAAGGTGTTCACGCTCTCGGGCAACCGGCTGCCGGGCGGCCGCAGCCAGGGTGAGCCGGTGCGCCTGATGGTCGATATC
>NZ_LAJE02000376.1 GCF_000970465.2 Devosia insulae DS-56 | reverse complement strand
GTGTTCTTTCTGCACTGAACCTGGTCGCAGCACTGCTGCTGCTCGCCACCCCAGAAGTCGCTGCCGACTACAGCGTCACCTCCGAGAAGGTGAAAGCCCTCACCGGCCCCAATGCGCCGGCGCCGATGAAAGAGCCGGATATCTGCGGCACGGACCTCGGCACCATGGCCGAGATCGGCGGCAAGGTCGTCCTCGCCTTTGGCGACACCTTTGGCTGGAACGAGAATGCCTGCATCCGCTTCGGGCCGAACTGGCGCTCCAATGTGGTTGCCTTCACTGGGGATCTCGATGCCTCGGATGGCATCGTCATCGATGACTGGGTGACGGGCGCCGACGGCAAGGCGGCGGAGATCGCCAAGGGAGCGCACCAGGATGCGTTCAAGGGCGAGCAGACCAAGATCCCGACCGCCATGGTGACGGTCGGCGATACGCTTTACCTGCACTACATGTCGGTGAACGGCTTCTCCTCGATGGGTGGCGTGTGGCTTTGCAACTGGTCACGCTTCATCTCGTCCACCGATGGCGGCAAGACCTGGAGCCCCGGTCCGGATGAGTTCGGCAGCTTCAAATCGAGCTTCAACATGTTGGCGCTGTCGGCCCAGGCTGGCGTCGGCAACGAGGACGGCAAGTATGTCTATGCCGTGGGCACCCCATGTGGCCGCTTTTCTGGGGCGCGCGTCGGCCGCGTCGCCGCCGGCAAGGTGCTCGACACCAAAGCCTGGGAGTATTTCGACGGCAGCGGCTGGGTCAACGATCGGGCCGAGGCCGTCGAAGTGATCAAGCCCGGCGCCGGCGAAGGCTCGCTGGTCTGGAACCCGGGGATAAAACTCTGGATGTACACGACGCTGAACGAGCTCTCGGAGGCGATCGAGCTCCGCTTTGCCGAGCGGCCGGAAGGTCCGTGGTCGGCGCCGAAGCTGTTGGCGCGCGGCTCCGACTATGCCCAGGCCTATGGCGCCTACATGACCCCGTCATGGATCTCCGAGGATGGGCTCAGCTTCTGGTTCGTGATGAGCCAGTTCGGGCCGTACAACACTTACGTGATGAAGGCGACCCTAACGCCGGACCAGTAAAACTACGGGACTCTACGCAGTCATATTGGGTCAAGTCGTTAACTCGGCGCTGCGTAGGCTTGGGTGCACCACTGTACCCAGGCTGTTCCATGCAGAAGCGTGGCGGGCCGCTGCCCTCCGACAAGAAGTCGAGCCTCAGGCTTGTTGCCGTTGCGTGGCCCTTCATCGCCATCATTGTCACCCAGGCCATTCTCGCCACCTTCAGCTTGCAGATGGTGACCTCGCTGCGCTCCTACGTGAGCGGCGAGAGCATGTGGTCGAAGGGCCAGCACGACGCGATCTATTTTCTCAGCCGCTATATCGACACCACCGATTCCAGCTATCTCGAGCGTCACCGGCAGGCGTTGAGCGTGCCGCTGGGCGATCATGATGCCCGCATGGCGCTGGAGGCCAACCCGCCCGACCACCAGATGGCCGCCGAGGGGTTTCTGCGCGGCGGCAACCACCCCGACGATATCCCGGGGCTGATCTGGCTGTTCGAGAACTTCTCGTGGTTCAGCTATATGAGCGCCGCCATCGAGGACTGGCGCAATGCCGAGGTCACGCTGTTCCAGATGGAAGCCTTGGCCGACGAGATGGCGCGGGCGGCGCTGGTGCAACCGTGGCAGCGGCGCGAATGGGCGATGCGGCTCGACGCCATCAACGACCAGGTGACGCCGCTTACCCATGCCTTCTCCAACTCGCTGGGGCAGGGCACGCGGTTCGTGCAGACCAGCCTGCTCATTGCCAATCTCGCCATCGCCGCGCTGTTCGTGGCGCTGACGCTGTGGCGGCTCAACAGTTTCCTCCGGCATCGCCGCTCGATCGAACACGAGTTGTCGTGGCAGGCGACGCACGACGCGCTCACCAAGCTGCCCAACCGGGCCAGTTTCGAGCGCGAGGTGGAAAGGGCGCTGGCGGATGGCTCGGCCACGGCCTTGCTGTTCGCCGATCTCGACCAGTTCAAGGTGGTCAACGATTCAGGTGGCCACGCCGCGGGGGACCAGTTGCTCTGCGCCCTGGCCGAGCGCCTGCCCGGCCTGCTCGGACCCGGCGCGCTGCTGGCCCGGCTGGGCGGCGACGAGTTCGGCGTGCTGCTCCACACCGGCTCGGTCGACGAGGGGCTGATCACCGCGCACCAGCTGCGTCGGGCCATCGGCGAGTTGCCCTTCGTCTGGAACGACCAGCATTTCACCGTTTCCGCCAGCATCGGCTTCGTGCGCCTAGACCGCACCGTGGGCAGCCTCGCGACGGCGCTGCGGGCCGCCGACATCGCCTGCTACATGGCCAAGGAGAAGGGCCGCAACCGCGTGCATGTCTACTCGCCCGATGATGCCGAACAGGCCGAGATGGCCGGCAATATCGGCTGGGTGCAGCGGCTGCAGCGGGCGCTCGACCGCGACAGCTTCGTGCTCTATGCGCAGGATATCGTACCGTTGAGCCGCAAGGCCGAGGACGAGCATTGCGAGATCCTGGTGCGCCTCGCCGACCATGGCGACCTGATCGGGCCGGGCCGCTTCATTCCGGCGGCCGAGCGCTTCGGGCTGATGCCGCAGCTCGATCGCTGGGTGGTGCGCCATGCGCTGAGGACCATTGCCGGCCGCATCGCGCTCGACCACCTGCCGCATCGGCGCACCTACGCCATCAATCTCAGTGGCCCGGCAGTGGGCGACGAAAGCTTCCTGCCGTTCCTCAAGGCGGAGTTCGCGGCCACGGGCGTGCCGCCGCAACTGATCTGTTTCGAGATCACCGAAACCAGCGCGGTCGCCAATCTCGAACGCGCCGCCGCCTTCATCACCGCACTCAGGGGGATCGGCTGCAAGTTCGCGCTCGATGATTTCGGCGCCGGCATGTCGTCGTTCCATTATCTGAAGCGGCTGCCGGTCGATTACCTGAAGATCGATGGCGGCTTCGTCAAAGGCATGCAGCGCGACAGCACCGACCGGGCGGTGGTGGAAACCATCAACCACCTCGGCCACGTCACCGGCATCAAGACGGTGGCCGAGTTCGTCGAAACCGCGGATGTGCTCGCGGCGCTGGAGGCGATCGGCGTCGACTACGCGCAGGGGTATTTCATGGGAATCCCGAAGCCGTTCGTGGCGGAGGTGGCGGTGGTGGAGCGGCTGTCGGCCTGAGAGCACCGGCCGCGCAGTAATCC
>NZ_LAJE02000375.1 GCF_000970465.2 Devosia insulae DS-56 | reverse complement strand
CTTCAGCGCCGCCTCGACATCCCTGAGATACGGCACGGCCGGCGGCGCGCCGGGCTTCAGCACGGCGAGGCTGGCCGCCACCGCTGCTCGGCGCATGGCGGCTTCGAGATCGAACCCGCGATCGAGCCCCGCCGCAAGGTAGCCGCAGAAGGTGTCTCCGGCGCCGACAGTGTCGACCGGATCGACCTTCATGGCGGGGACGGCAAAACTGCCGGTCGGGGTGGCGGCGCGGGCGCCGTCGGGGCCGAGGGTGACGATCACGGTCTGGTTCTGCGATCTGGCCCAATCGGTCATGGCGGCATCGAGCCGGTCGACGCCGGCGCCGGTCAGGAGCTCGAACTCGGTCTCGTTGGCGATGACGATCGAGGCCTGTTCGGCGACGGCCTTGGTGGTCTTCAGGAACGGCGCGGTGTTGAGGATCGAGACGACGCCCTGCGCCTTGGCCAGCTCGAGTGCGCGCTCGGTGGCCGCCTGTGGGATTTCCTGCTGCAGCATCAGCACCGAGCCGATGCCTAGCCCCTCGAGCGCCGCATCGGCGTCGGCGCGGCCCATGGTGCCGTTGGCGCCGGGGAGGATGGCGATAACGTTCTCGCCGGCCTCGTCGACGAAGATCATGGCGATGCCGGTGGCGCCTTCGACGATGCGCACGTGGCTGAGGTCGACGCCGTCGGCACGCAGCAGCTTCAGCGCCTCATCGGCAAAGCTGTCGGTACCGGCCGCGGCGAACATCCGAACCTCGGCGCCGGCGCGACGGGCAGCCAGCGCCTGGTTGGCGCCCTTGCCGCCGGCAGCCATCGAGAACTCGTTGCCGGGCACCGTCTCGCCAGGCTTCGGGATGCGGCTGACGGTGCCGATCAGGTCGAGATTGGTGGAGCCGAGGACAGTGATCAATTGAGGACCTTGGGGATGGTGTTCCAGTTGCGCATGGTAGCGACTGCGCCCTTCTCCAACTGCCGGTCGAACTTGTCCAGCCCCGGACCGTGCCGACCGTCAGGCTGGCGGTAGCCGACGAGATAGATATCGCGGGCGTCGACCCGCACCACATCGTAATTGTCGGGGATGCCGGTATAGCTCTTGCCCTCAGGCAACGGCTTATCGAACAGCAGCACGTAGCGGTGGAAATTGCCTGCTTCGGGGTACGCCGCGAAGGGTTCTGCCGCCAGCATCGCTGCGATCTCGGGACCCGAGCGCATCACCGCTTCGGAAAACCAGCCCCAGCGCTTTTCGATCGCCGCTTCCAGCTCCGCCTTGGGGTCGTGCCCGCATTCGAAGCGCACATTGCCGCTGGCGAGGATGGTCTTGATGCCGGTGTAGCCGAGCTCGGCGCAGAGCGTCTTCAGTTCTGCCATCTTCATCTGGCGCTTACCGACATTGACGGCGCGCAGGAACGCCACCCAGACCGTCACTTCTGCTTGCCCTGCGGATAGATGGTCTCGCCGCGTTTCAGCATCTCGACAAAGCTCTCGATCTTCTTCTTGCGGCCCGCTTCGGTCTTCATGTTGTGGGTGCGGAAGGCAATGGCGAAGCGGTTCTGCTCGCTGAGCTTGCCGAGCATCTCCTTGGCCGCGGGCTCGGCGTCGATTGCCGCCTGGAGGTCGTCGGGGATCTTCATGTCCTTGCCGGCGCCGTAGGCCTTGTCCCAGCGGCCGTCGGCCTTGGCGGCTTCGACATGCTTAAGCCCATGCTCGGTCATCCGGCCGGATTTGATCAGCCGGGCGACATTGTCGACGTTGATCTTGCTCCAGATGCTTTTCCGGCCGCGGCGGGTGTAGCGCTGCAGAAAGCTCTTATCGTCAAAGCCCTTGCGCACCGCGTCGATCCAGCCCCAGCAGAGGATGGCGTCGATCGCCTCCTTGGCGGTGATCGAGGGCAGGCCGGAGCCAACCTTGTGGATCTTGATCCAGACCTCATCCCAGCTGTCGTGGTGCTGGCTCAGCCAGTCATAGAAGGCCTGCTCGTCCTTGAACTCGAGCACCTTGTCGGGGTCGACGTAAACCGGCGCCATCAGTCGGGCTCGCGTTCGATGATTTTTTGCAGCGCCGGCTCGAGCCGCTCGTCGTTGGGCAGTTGCAGGCCGAAGGTGCCGGTGAGCAGTTCGCGCAGTTCGCTGGCGGAATTGAGCAGCCGTCCCTCGCTTGGCGCGCCGACGGTGTGGATGTTGAGCTTGCGATTGAACAGCGCCACGCGCCGGGTCTTTTCGACCCTCGCGACCAGGAGGTTCTGGGTGAAGGACGGCGAGGAGTCGGCTTCATCGTTCAGCCTCGCCAGTTCGTCCATGCCGCGCTCGGTGCGCTCGAAGCTGTAAAGCGCGTGCCACTCGCCCGCGATCTCGATCTCCACCTGCCAGGTGCCGTCGGCCTCGAGCAGGCGATAGGTATCGAGCGGGGTGGCCTGGGGGGTGTCGGCGCGCAGCCGGAGCGGCGCCGTGGCGGTCTGGCCACCGAAACCGACATCGGCGAGATAGGTGATACCGGCGACCTCGACGGTGAGCACCAGATGGCGCAGTTGCGGTTCCTCGCCCTCGGGCAGGCCCCAGAGCACCCGGGCGCCGTGCATCTTCACTTCGAAGTCGAGCTCCTCCAGCATCGCCTTGAATAGGAGGTTGTGCTCGAAGCAATAGCCGCCGCGGCGATCGAACAGCAGTTTTTGCTGCAGGTTGGCGAGGTCGAGCCGCACCGGCGCGCCCATCAGCGGATCGAGGTTCTCGTAAGGGATCGCCGCCGGATGCAACTGATGCAATTGGCTCAGCGTCTCCAGCGAGGGAGCGATCGAGCCGGCAAAGCCGATACGCTCGAACCAGGCATCGATATTGGCCTTTGATGCCACGGACATCCCCACCGCTGATTCCGGGACGGCCATAATGATGAGCGGAACGGGATTTGTCACCCCGGCAAGGAAGGGCCTGGCCGGATGGGTAGGTGTGCGGGTGCGAAAGCCGGTTCGCGCGGTTGAGAAAGCTACGCACCGGGTCATCCCCGCGAAAGTGTACTGTTCCGGCGGATTGGCGTGATGGACTCGGTGTAGAACGAGGCGTTGCCTTTGTCAGGGAGCGCTTAGGATGGATCTGAAGTTGCACGCCAATGCGACGACGACGCCGAAGACGCGGGCCTACATTCAGGCCAGCACGGCGAGCGTCGCGGACCTGGCTGTCGAGCTGGGCGTCAATGAGAGCACGGTGCGGCGCTGGAAGGGCCGGACCTCAGTGGCCGATCGGT
>NZ_LAJE02000374.1 GCF_000970465.2 Devosia insulae DS-56 | reverse complement strand
GCAGGGGGTGTCGGCGCGCGCGCGCCGGCCTTGCGGTCTGGGCCCTCAAATCACCTCAAGATAATCCCGCCCCGGCAGCGCCTCGAACGGCGCTGTCGGCAGGGTCTGGTACCAGAACGCCACGGAGGCGATGTCGTCCTGCAGCGGCAGGTATCGGCGGGTGTTGCGGTTTTCGGTGCGCCAGCCGAGCGCCTGGATGGTGACCTTGAGGTCGCTCTCGAAGCGGATCGGGTCGCTCAAATGCCAGCGATACATGCCGAAGCGGGTCTGGCTGCGATAGGTGCCGTCGGGGCGCAGCACCTGCGGCAGACCGGCATAGGGGGTGGAGAACTCGCGATAGCGGCTGTCCATGGTGGCATCGACCACGCCGCCATCGAAATTGTAGGCGCCGCAGAAATAGTCCTCGGTACCGGTGCCGCAGATGGTAGGGAATTCCTTGTCCCCATCCATGAAGAACTTGATCTCGCCTTCACCCCACCAGCCCGAATTGTTCACCCCCCAGGCCATGTAGGTGCCGACATAGTGACCGCGCCCCGTTACGCCATCGAGGATGGTGTAATCGGTGCCATAGGGCAGGGGATTGGTGCGGCGGAACTTGGCGTGAAAATAGGCCGCGTCTTCCGGCACCTCGGTCAGGGTGTAGTTGATCTGGTAGTAGATGATGCCGAAATCGTCGGGATCGGTGTTCTCGATCTCGATGCGCGCGGCCTTGCGGAACGGCATCTCCCAGTAGCAGTTGAAGGCGCGGCCGGGGTTGACGCAGACGGCGAGCGAGTTGATCTGGGCGAACTGGCCCCAGCCCATGCAGAAGAAATCGCCGAGCGGCGCCTCGACCGAGGGGTTCTCCTGGTCGTCCCACCACATGCGGATGATGAGGCTGCGCCAGCGCAGGTTCGCCGTGGTCAGCCAGATCTGCTGGATGGCGCCCATGCCCTCGATATCGGCGAGGACGCGGGTCTCGCCCGGTTCGATCCGGATCGAGGGCGACACCTTCCAGCCCTGGCCATTGCCATCGGGGCCGAGCCCCTTGGCGTGCACGGCGCCGGTGCCTTCGGTGGCCATGCCGCCCTTGCCCTTCTCGCCGGTGAAATTCTCCGGCGAGATCGAGCGGGTCCTGGCCGGCGACAGCCGGTAGAGGTTCGAGAGGTTGACGCCGAGTCCGTTGAAAGGCGCAGTCATGTTCATTGTCCCTGGAATGGATAGCGGAAATGCGGGAGGCGCTCGGCAACCGGCGGTAGCGGCTCGAACGGCTTGTGCGGCTCGGCCTGATACCAGAATGCCACCGACGAGATGTCGTCGGAGCGGCCATTGGCGTGGCCGTGCTCGATCGTGACCTTGATGCGCTCCTTGAAGATCAAGGGGTCCTCGATGTGCCAACGGTAGAGCGTCACCGGCTCGGTCCAGTTCGGGCCGCCGGCGGCGATGATGCCGTGGTAGGGCGCCGAATACTCCTCGGTCGGGCACCAGGCGGTGTTGAAATAATCTTCGGTGCCGGTGCCATGCAGGGTCGGCGGCCACTGGTCGTTGGCGCCGGGAGCGCTTTCGGGGCGCGGCTCGATCAGCGCGGCTTTCGGGCCGATGCGTGGATCGGGCTTGCGCACGGTGTCGGGCACCGAGAGGCCGGGGGCGCCGTCGATCCAGATCATGTCGTCGCCTTCGCCGTACCAGTCCCAGGACCGCGACAGGCGCTGCGACTGCACCGAGAACAGCACCCCGACATAGTGGCCGTGGCCCTCGGCATCGAGGATGACGTAGTTGCGCTTGCCGTCGACATTCTCGCCGCCGAACAGATGCTGCTCGTTGGTCTTGCCGGCCTCGCTGACTCCCGCCGGCCGATCCTGCCGATACTGGGCGTGGAAGCGCCCCATGCCGTCCTCGAGCCGATCATGCAGCTCGAGATCGACATAGTAGTAGAACAGCAGGTCGACCTCGGACTCGTTGGTGATGGTGAGCCGCATCGAGCTGCCGAACGGCATCGGGAAGTAGCAGTTGAAGGCTTTGCCATCCTGCGGGCTCGCCTGCACCGGCAGCGAGGCGAAGTTCCTCGTCTTGGCATGGCCCATACCGAAGAAATCGCCGATCGGTGCTTCGATGCTGGGTTCGGTCTCGCCGTCCCAATAGGCGCGCAATACGATCTTTCTCAGATAGTGGTCGGCCGACGAGGCAAGGGTGGCCCAGATATGGGTGATGATGCCGGCGCCCTGGTGCTCGGCGATCACGACGGTCTTGCCCGGTTCGATGTGCAGCCGGTCGTCATTGCCGCCGGTGCGGTCGCAGCTCGAAAAGCGGCGGCTCTGCGCCTCGCGCAGTTTGGCTAGTCCCCGTAGCGGCGAGAGGCCCGCATTGGTCATAATTGTCTCCTTTGGGGGCTGCCTACTTGAGGCCGCTGGTTTTGATCGAGTCCATGATCTGCTTCTGGAAGATCACGAACAGCACCAGCATCGGCACCGCGACGATGGTCGAAGCGGCCATGGTGTAGTTCCAGCTGGCGGCGTACTGGCTCTTGAAGTTGGCGATGGCCACCTGCACGACCCACAGGTTCTGGTCGGAGGCGACGGTGAGCGGCCAGAGGAACGAGTTCCAGTTGGCGAGAAAGAACAGGATCGCCAGCGCCGCAATGATCGGCCGGCTCAATGGCAGGATGACGCTGGTGTAGATGCGCCAGTAGCCGGCGCCATCGATCACCGCGGCTTCCTCCAGCTCCTTGGGCAGCGACAGGTAGTATTGGCGGAGCAGGAATATGCCGAAGGCGTTGAAGATCGCCGGGACGATCAGCCCGGCATAGGAGTTCAGCATCCCCATCGAGCGGACCAGGATGAACAGCGGCACGATGATCACCGGCAGCGACACGAGGAAAGTCGAGAACATGGCGAGAAACACCACCTCGCGGCCGGGGAATTTCAGCCGCGCCAGGGCGTAGCCAGCCATGGTGTGGAAGAACAAGGCGACCACCGTCACCACGGCCGAGATGACGAAGGTGTTGATCAGGTAGCGCCAGAACGGCACCTCGGTCAGCACGTAGATGAAGTTGTCGAGCACCGGTTTGGCCGGGATGAGGTTCGACTTGAACACCTCGGTCGGGCCCTTGAAGGCGATCGACAGCATGTAGAGCAGCGGGAAGATCGCCATCACGGCGAGCACCGCGGCCACCAGCATCCAGACCAGCCGGACGACATTGGCCTGCGAACGGGAAAGGCTATTGCTCATGGGGTGCTCCGGTGGTGCGAGGCGCAGGATGGCTTGGTGCGCACAGAGCACCCCCCACCC
>NZ_LAJE02000373.1 GCF_000970465.2 Devosia insulae DS-56 | reverse complement strand
GGGGAGGATTAAGGCGCTTCGTATTTGCCCACTACGCGGTGGCAGATCGGCCAGATGCGGCGGGATTCGGTGAACTGCCTGGCCGGGTTCCATTGCTCGAGCTGCCACTCGCGATCGTTCCAGCCGTTGAGCCGCTTGATGATCGCTTCGGCATCCTCGCCGCCGGGCGGGGTGTGGAAGAACACGTGGTTGCGGCCGCGCGCCGGCTTCAGATGCGGGTTGATCCAGGCGATGTCGCCTTCCCAGAATTCGGGGTTCATCGAGCTGCCATCGACGATCAGCCCATAGGCGCCCTGCACCCCCTCGAGCGCCGCCGGCATGGCCATGTGGTCGACGAAATCGGAACTGACGATCAGTTTGCCATCGCCGCCCATGGCGCCCGAAAACACCGGCAACAGGTTACGGCGGCCGGAGAGCACCACCTGCTCGCCCGGCACGTAGCGCACCGGCTGGCCGGCGGTACGGGGCTGGGCCGGTGCTTCGGATCCCGGCGGGGCCTGGTCGGTGCTGTGGGCGGCGGCAAAGCTCAGAAAGGCGATGCCCGTTGCCGCCTCGATCTTGCTGAGCGTGGTGTTGGTCAGCGCGAACTTGTACTCGGCCGAGTTCAGCGGCCGGGTCAGCGTGGTCGATGAAATGCCGGCCTTCAGCGCCAGGCCGGTCGGCGACAGGCCGGTGACGCCGAGCACGTGGCGCACATACTCGACGGCGAGCTGGTTGGGTTCTGCCATGTGCATAACCTAGCACCCTCGTGCACAAATGCATCATGCATTCATGCTTGACATATTGTGCATTAATGCTCAGCATTCTCCCCACGAGCTGCGCAGCAGATTCCCGACGCTGATGCGCCGGCGCTGACCTCTCTCTCCGCCCAGCGGGCGATCCGAACACCCCCACCGCCGGCGCGCCCCGCGCCGGTGAACGCCACCCCTTTGCCCATGGAGCCGAGCTCATGATGCTCTATCGCCAGCTTCGCCTCGCCCCGGTGCGGGCGGCCGATGCCAGCCCCAGCCAGCAGCGCCTCGCCGAGGAGCGGCGGGCCCGCGAGGCGCGCATCCGCCGCGCCGCCCAGCACCCCCTGCCCGCCTCGAACCTCGTGGTGCGGCCGTTCCACGCGGCACGCCCGGTGCGTCAGTTGCAGCCGCCCGAGGTCTGGCCGGATTATCGCGAGCCGGCGCCCTACGACACTCTGGAGTACGGCGCCCCGACTGCCCGCCCGATCACGGCGCGCGAGATCATCGACGAGGTGGTGACAAAGCACCGGATCAGCCGAGTCGAACTGTCAGGTTCGTCGCGACGGGCGCCGGTCACTGCGGCGCGGCGCGAGGCGAGCTGGCGCATCCGCCATGAAGTGCTGGTCAATGGCCGACAGATCAGCCTGCCCGAGATCGCCCGGCACCTGGGCGGCCGCGACCACACCACCGTGCTCTACAACATCCGCCGCTATCAGGCCGAACTCGAGGCCCAGGCGCTCGCCGCGCGCCAGGCAGGTGCGCGATGAGCCGCATCCGCTCCATCCACCCCGGGCTGTGGACCGACGAGGCCTTCATGGCGCTCTCGGCCCCGGCCCGGCTGCTGCTCATCGGCCTCTGGACCGAGGCGTTCGATGATGGCGTGTTCGAGTGGAAGCCGCTGACCCTCAGGGCCCGGATCTTCCCGGTCGATGCGGTCGAAATGCCTGAAATGTTCGACGAGCTTATCGGCGGCGGCTTCATCCGCCGCGAGACGGTGGGCGGCCGGCCGATCGGGCTGATCCGCAATTTCCGCGCCTTCCAGCGACCGAAAAAGCCGAACTCCTCGGGCCTGCTGCGCACCGAATGGGAGGCCTATGTCGGGCTCACCTCCGCCAATGCGGAAGCAATTCCCCACCCGGCCGCCACCCCTCCTGAACTGTTCGCGCAGATGGAGGAGGAAGGAGGAGAGAAGGAGGAATCGAACCCACCCCCGCCAGTGCCTGAGGCCGAAGCGCGCGAAATCTTCGCGATGCTCTGGTCGGTCTTCCCGCGCAACCCCACCAGTTCCCGCGCCAGGGCCGAAGCGGCGTTCACGGCGCTCAGTCCCGCCGAGCGCCAGCCGGTGCTGGCGGCGGCGCGGCGTTACCAAAGTTGGTTCACCGAGGATTGTGCAGCGCGCGGGCGCAGCAAGGAGGCGGGTCGGCGCTATGCCCCGCACCTCGCCAAGTGGCTCGGCGATGGCGCCTGGCGCGAGGCGGCGGGGCTGGCGCTGGCGGTCGATCTGGATCGGCCTGTTGTGACCATGGTGCGGCTCGATCGCATTCTCGATGCGACCCTGTGGGCCGCCTGCGAAACGGTGCGCGGCAAGCCGGCGCCGGCCAGCCCCTGGTCGTTCGAGCCCGAGGTGGTCGCGGCGGCTCGGGCGCTGGTCGCCCCACACACAGGGGGCGCGGCATGACCTGGTCGCAAACCGGCGCCGAACACCGCGGCAGTGGCCGCAAAAACTTCATCGAACGCATCCGCGAGGTGACGGCCGAATATTCGGATCGCGGCCTCGGGGCGAGCGCGGCGATGGCAGAGATCCGGGCGGCCTTGCGCGCCCTCGATAGACAGCTGAAGGAGACCGAACATGGCAGAGTGGTACGCGCTGAGGACACGGGCCAAGGGCGAGCGCCTGGCGCTGCGCCAGCTCGAGCAGGCGGGCTTCGAGGCCTATCTGCCGCAATACCGCATCGAGCGGTTCAACCGGCGGCTGCGGGTGCGCAAAATCACCACGCTCTGCCACTTCCCGCGCTACCTGTTCGTCCGGATGGTGCGGCTCGAGGATACGTCGAAAGTGCTCGCCTGCAGCCAGGTGCTCGAGCTGCTGCCGGGCCGGCCGCACCCGCCGACGCCGGTGCCGACCGGGGACGTGCTGGCCTTGCGCGACGCGGAAACCCGCCAGCTGTTCGATGATACCGATGCCGCCCGGCGGCTGCGCGGTGAGACGACGAAGCAGACGCTGAAGGCGATGCAGAAACGGCTGACCGGCAAGCCGGTGCGGGTCGCTGCCGGGCCGTTCACCAGCTTTGCCGGCACGGTGGAAGCGGTGGATTCGCTCGATCGGCTGAAGGTGCTGCTGGATCTGTTCGGCCGGCCGACGCCGGTGGAGCTGGGGGTTGGGCAGGTGGAGGAGTTAGCGGCATAGGGGCCACCGGGCGGGCAGTCGGGTTACCCTCTCCCGCCTGCGGGAGAGGGGGGACCACGCGACAGCGTTGTGGGAGAGGGGGGCCCCACGCTCTAAACCGCTGCCTCGTATACACATCTGACGCTGCCGACGAGCGGCCGCTCTATCATCTCTGTGGTGA
>NZ_LAJE02000372.1 GCF_000970465.2 Devosia insulae DS-56 | reverse complement strand
GCTGGGGGGGTAGTAGAATGGTGTCCGGCGAGGCGGATGAACACCGGGAGGGAGACGAGAGAGGTACTCCGCAGCAGGTGCACGGCGAGGGACAGCACGGCGGCGAACTGGGCGAGGGGGCGGGGGAAGCAGAGCAGGACGCCGGTGGTGAACGGCGGCGGGGTCAGCGGGGAATGACGCGCTTCTGGCCCTGGTCGTCGAGGGCGACGTAGACGAAGCGGCCCTCGGTAACTTTCACCCGGTCGGCGAGGCGGTTACGGCGGGCCCAGGCCTCCATGGCGATGGTGATCGAGGTGTTCCCGACCCGCTCGATCGTGGTGTAGACGCACAGCACATCGCCGACCTTGACCGGCGCGATGAAGGTCATGGCTTCGACCGCCACGGTGGCGACGCGGCCCTGCACGCGCTCGACGGCGCAGATCGACCCGGCGATATCCATCTGGCTCAGCACCCAGCCGCCAAAAATGTCGCCGGCCGGATTGGTGTCGGCCGGCATGGCGAGCGTACGGATGGTCAGCGCGCCGTTGGGCTCGGCGGTGGCGGTAGCGTCAGTCATGCGCGAGGTCCTTTCGGCGGCCAGCGGCCGATTTCTTCTTCCCAGTGGCGTCGGCACAGCGAGACATAGACCGATTTCTCGATCGACACCTGGTTGCCCTCGGTGAGCGCCCCGCCTTCGGTGTCGCGGCGCACCACCATGGTGGCCTTGCGGCCGCAGAAGCAGATGGTGCGCACTTCGCGCAGCTCGTCGGCGACAGCGAGCAGCTCGGAGGAGCCGGGGAAGAGCTTGCCCTGGAAATCGGTCCTGAGACCATAGCACATCACCGGCACATCGAGCCGGTCGGCGACGCGGGCGAGCTGCCAGACCTGGTCAGTGGTGAGGAACTGCGCCTCGTCGACGAAGACGCAATCGACCTTCGATTCCTGGATGTGGTCGTTGACGCGCTGGAACAGATCGTCCTCGCCGTCGAACATCTCGGCCTCGGCGGAGATGCCCAGCCGCGAGGTGATGCGGCCGACATCGCCTTCGGCATAGAGCGAGGAGGTGAACAGCAGCGTGCGCATGCCGCGCTCGACATAGTTGTAGGAGGCCTGCAGCAGCAGGGTCGACTTGCCGGCGTTCATCGCCGAATAGGAGAAGTAGAGCTTGGCCATGCGGCTGTTCATGCCGCAGGCGCGGGGCGGCGGCGAGGCCAATCGGTCGCTCTCAACAAAAAATCGGCCGCCTGGCGGGGGCGGCCGATTAGAATGCCGAATTGGGGCTCGGCGCAGGACATACGAGTTGGCGGCGATGTCCTGCTCATAAGGACCATCCGGTTGCCGATAGTGGCGGGTGCAACCGGGTCTAGGCCGGAACAATGGGGGACGTTCCGGACACCCGCAAGCTATTGAGGCGACGTGACAAGCAGATGACGAATGGTTTCATATTGGCGACATTATCAAGCCGTAGCGGAGAGCTGCGGGCAGGGCTGCTGGAGTGGCAAATGAAGAGCTTCTGGAAGGCTGGATTGGGTTTGGCGATGGCGGCGGCGATGGCCGGCCCGAGCATGGCGCAGGGCGTCGATGTCACCGGCATGTGGCGCCCGGACAAGAACTCCGACTACGAGATGAGCATGTGCGGCAAGGACAATGCCCAGCTGTGCATCAAGGTCGTGGCGCTGCGCGGCAACATGGACAGCGACAAGAACCGGCCGTACCTCAACACCTACCTGATCGACAAGGCGAAGCCGAGCGGGCAGGGGCGCTGGAAGGGCAAGCTGAGCCTGTTCGGCCAGACCGGCGATGCGACGCTGACGCTGAAGGGCGCCAACACCATGAACGTCAAGGCCTGCGCCTATATCGTGGTGTGCCGCGAGATCACCCTCACACGGGTGCAGTAGTTCAGGCTGGCTTGGTTTCCCGGCGCTGCTGCAGTGCCGGGATGGCCTCCACCAGGATGATGGCGAAGAAGATCAGCGCCGCGCCGGCATAGCCGATGAGGGGCAGGCGCTCGCCCAGCAGCAGGGCGCCGCCGAGCGCGGCGAACAGGCTCTCGGCCGACAGGACAATAGCGGCATTGGCGGCCGGCACGTGCTGCTGTGCGATGGCCTGCAGCGTGAAGGCCAGCGCGGTGGACATCAGCCCGACATAGAGGATCTGCACCCAGCCGGCGGCGATATCGGCAAGGTTCGGCGTCTCGAAGCCGAAGGCGAGCATGACGCAGACGACACCGACGCTGAGGAAGGTGATGGCGGAGAGCACCACCGGCAGGCCAGTTTCACGGCTCAGCAGCCCGAGCATGAAGACGTGGCCACCCCAGAACACGGCGCTGACCACCACCAGCATGTCGCCGAAATTGAAGCTCTCGAGCCGTCCGCCGTTCAGGTAGAAAATGCCGACCAGCGCCAGCGGGGCGCCCAGATAGATGATCGGGTGCGGGCGGGCGCGCAGCACCAGGAAGGCAATCAGCGGCACGAACAGCACGTAGAGCGCGGTGAGGAAGCCCGAGTTGGTGACGCTGGTTTGGGCGAGGCCGTATTGCTGCAGCAGCGAGCCGGCGAAGAAGGCGGCGCACAACACGGCGATCTGCAGCCAGAGCCGCGGCGTGAACGGGCCGGCTGCCGGCCCCTTGCGGCGGAGCTCGATGAGCGCGAAGGGCAGCAGCGCCACGCCGCCGAGCAGGAACCGCGTGCCGCTGAAGGTGAGCGGTCCCATATGCGCCATGGCGGCCTTCTGGGCGACGAAGGCGAGCCCCCAGATGGCGGTGGCAATGAGCAGCAGCAGGACGGCGAGCGGACGGGACATCGGCGCTGTGTAGCCGGAGCGACGGCATCGCGTCGAAAGGATTTTGGCGATGGGTTCGATCAGCAGGCGTGATGGGGGCCGTCTGCTGCAGTGAGCCTTACTTCAGCTCCGCATCCAGCGCCTCGATCAGCCGCTGCACTTCGGCGGGCGAAGTATAGTGGGTGAAGGAAACGCGCAGCACGCCGTGGCCGGGGTTGAGGCCGAGCGCCTCGAGCAGGCGGTAGGCATAGAAATGGCCGCCCGAGGCCATGACCTTGTGGCGAGCCAGTCGGTCGGCTGCCTCGACGGCAAGCTCGCCGAGCGCCAGGGAGACGGTGGGCGCGCGCTTCGTGGGATCGGTGGGGCCGATGAGGCGAACATTGTTCTTCGAACGGAGAAACTCCATCAGCGGCGCGAGGAGAATCTCCTCCTGCAGCCGCATCGCGGCATGGGCCTTGCGGAATGGGTTGGCGCCTTCCACGCGGTCGCCGGCCAGCTCGGCGACGCGCTCGAAGTAATCCGCCACGCCCGCCGTGGCAGCGATCTGGGCATGGTCGGGGCCGGCCGGCGTCAGGCGCTTGCGCGGCTGGGTGTCGTTGAAGAAGTGCCCCTGGTTGGGCAGCTCCGACGCCAGCGAGGGGCGGATCGCCATGACGCCCTGATGCGGGCCATACACCTTGTAAGCGGAGAACAGATAGACGTCGCAGCCGAGCTCGAGCAGGTCGGGCAGGCCGTGCGGGGCGTAGGACACGCCATCGACCACGGTGACGGCGCCAAAGCTCTTGGCCTTCTGGACGATCTCGTGGACCGGGTTGATCTCGCCGACAATGTTGGAGGCGTGCGGGAAGCAGACGGCGCGGACCTTCGAATCAAGCAGCTTGTCGAGCGCGGCGGGATCGAGGTGGCCGGTGACCGGGTCGACCTGCCACTCGCGGATGACGATGCCCCGATCGGCCAGCCGGCGCCAGGCTCCGCCATTGGCCTCATGGTCCTGGTTGGTGACGACGACGGCGTCGCCGGGCTTCAGCCAGCCGGCAAAGGCATTGCCCAGCGTATAGGTGTTGCCGGAGGTGGAGGGGCCGAAATGGATCCAGTCCATGCCGACATTGAGCGCCTGTGCCATGCGGCGATGCGCCAGGTCCATAGCCGCACCCGCCTCGCGCGAGGCGGGGTAGAAGCCATAGGGCTGCACCTTGGTAGCGCGATAATAGTGGTCGAGCCGGCCAAGCACCTGCTGCGACGTGTAGGAGCCGCCGGCGTTCTCGAAAAAGGCCCAGCCATCGAGGCTCGGTTCACGAAACGCCGGGAACTCGGCGCGGATCAGGTCGGTGTCGAGGGGCAGGGCGGTCATGAGTGGCGCTCGGAAGATCAGATGCCCGATGGTTAGCGGAGCGCTGTGACTGCGGCAATGCGGCGTGTGGATAACGGGGGATGGGCACGGCGAGGCCGGTGGCTGTGGACCCCCACCCCTGTCCCCTTCCCGCAAGGGGGAGGGAGACGCTCACACAGACG
>NZ_LAJE02000371.1 GCF_000970465.2 Devosia insulae DS-56 | reverse complement strand
GGGGTGGGGGTCAGCCCGCACCAGCCTATCAGCACCCTGCAACCCAGCTCCATTCCCGAGCGTTTACTGCCGATCCCGCGACTGAACGCGGTTTCACATCGCGCAAAGCCATGCTCATCCACAGGGGTTAGGTCGAGGTTTGCGCAATGGCGGTGCTGCTGCTAGCCTTCCCAGAGAAAGGTTTTCCGCTTCGTCGCGCTGCCGCAACCTGCGGCTTCCTTGAGAATGCCGACTGAACAGGTAGAGTTACGGTAGTTGATCTTCACCAGGAGGACATGATGAAGAGAACGGCCAGAATTCTCGCGCTTGGCGGCCTTGCCGTGGCGCTCGCCTTCACCGGCGCAATCACAGCCCGCGCCCAGGATCAGACCCTGCTCAACGTCTCGTACGACCCGACGCGCGAACTCTACGCGCAGTTCAACGAGGCGTTCGCCAGGCACTGGAAAGACACCACCGGCGGCAACGTCACCATCGAGCAGAGCCATGGCGGCTCGGGCAAGCAGGCCCAGTCAGTGATCGACGGGCTTTCTGCCGATGTCGTCACCCTGGCGCTCGAAGGCGACATCAACGCCATCGCCGAGAAGTCGGGGCTGATTGACGCCAACTGGCGCGCCGAGTTCCCGCACAACTCGACGCCCTACACCTCGACCATCGTGTTCCTGGTCCGCGAGGGCAACCCCAAGGCCATCGCCGACTGGGGCGATCTGGTGAAGGAAGGCGTCGAAGTCATCACCCCGAACCCCAAGACTTCGGGCGGCGCGCGCTGGAACTATCTCGCGGCCTGGGCTTACGCCAACAAGGCGTTCGGCGGCGACGAAACCAGGAACACCGATTTCATCAAGCAGCTGTTCAGCCACGTGCCGGTGCTCGATACCGGCGCCCGCGGCTCGACCGTGACCTTCGCGCAGAAGGAACTGGGCGACGTGCTGCTGGCCTGGGAGAACGAGGCGTTCCTCGTGCTCGACGAATTCGGCGCCGACAATTTCGACGTGGTCCATCCGCCCTCGTCGATCCTCGCCGAGCCGCCGGTCGCCATCGTCGACAAGAATGTCGAGGCGCACGGCACCGCCGATCTCGCCAAAGCCTATATCGAGTACCTCTACTCCCCCGAGGGCCAGACGCTGGCGGCCAAGAACCACTACCGCCCGTCCGACCCCTCCATCGTCACCGACAAGGCGCTGGTCGAAGCCTTCCCAAAGATCGATCTGATCTCTATTGATGATCCGCTTTTCGGCGGCTGGAAGACGGCGCAGCCCAAGCATTTCGGGGATGGGGGCATCTTTGACCAGGTCTACACCCCTGCGCAATAATGCAGTGGCAGGGGCGCCTCGCGGCGCCTCCGGAAAGTCATCCCACCCCGCGCGAGCGGGGTGGAGCTTTGTAAAGCCCAGCGTCGTCCCGGGGTTCGGGCTGACCTTCGGCTACACCATCCTCTATCTCAGCCTGATCGTTCTGATCCCGATCGCCGGGCTGTTCCTCAAGGCGGCAACGACGCCGCTCGAGCAGATCATCAAGATCGCCACCTCGCCGCGCACCCTCAAGGCGCTGGAGGTGAGCTTCGGCTCGTCGCTGATCGCGGCGCTGGTCAACGTGGTGTTCGGCATCATCGTGGCCTGGGTGCTGGTGCGCTACAAGTTCCCCGGCCGGCGGCTGCTCGATGCCATCGTCGACCTGCCGTTCGCGCTGCCCACGGCAGTGGCGGGCATTGCGCTCTCGACGCTTTATGCCCCCAAGGGCTGGATCGGCTCGCTGTTCTCCGACAAGGGACCGCTGTGGCAGTGGTGGCACGGCCAGACCTGGCTGCCGTTCGGGCTCAGTGAGTTCTCGCTCAACTGGAAAATCGCCTATACCCCGACCGGTATCGTCATCGCGCTGATCTTCATCGGCCTGCCCTTCGTGGTGCGCACGGTGCAGCCGGTGCTGGAGGAGTTCGAACAGGAGCTCGAGGAAGCCGCTGCGACGCTCGGCGCCAACCGCTGGCAGACCATCACCAGCGTGATCCTGCCGCGCCTCACCCCGGCGCTGCTCACCGGCTTCGCGCTGGCCTTCGCCCGTGCCGTCGGCGAGTACGGCTCGGTGATCTTCATCGCCGGGAACCTGCCCAATATCTCGGAGATCGCCCCGGTGCTGATCGTCATCAAGCTCGAGGAGTTCGACCAGGCGGGGGCGGCGGTGATTGCCGGCATCATGCTGATCATCGCCTTCGTCATGCTGCTGGTGATCAACCTGATCCAGGCCTGGGCCCGGCGGAGGTTCGGCAATGTTTGAACCGGATGTCATCTACGACAGCCGGCGGCTGATCCCGCCGGAAGAGCACACCCGCCCGACCACCGAGCGGGTGTGGATCCGGCGGCTGTTGATCGGCATCGCCGTGGTGTTCATGGCGCTGGTGCTGGTGCTGGTGCTGCCGCTGGTGCTGGTGTTCACCGAAGCCTTCCGTAAAGGCGCCGAGACCTATTTCGCGGCATTCGCCGATCGCCAGTCGCAGCAGGCCATCGTGCTGACACTGCTGGTGGCGGTGATCGCGGTGCCGCTCAACCTGGTGTTCGGCATTGCTGCGGCCTGGTGCGTCGCCAAATACGAGTTCTGGGGCAAGAGCTTCCTCACCACGCTGATCGACCTGCCGTTCTCGGTATCGCCGGTGGTCTCGGGCATGGTCTATGTGCTGCTGTTCGGGGCGCAGAGTGCGCTCAGTCCGCTGCTCAAGGCCTACAATATCGAGATCATCTTCGCGGTGCCGGGCATCGTGCTCGCAACGATCTTCGTCACCTTCCCGTTCATTGCCCGCGAACTGATCCCGCTGATGCAGGATCAGGGCAATACTGACGAGGAAGCGGCTCTGTCGCTCGGCGCCACCGGCTGGCAGACCTTTACCCGGGTGACGCTTCCCAACATCAAATGGGGGCTGCTCTACGGCGTGCTGCTCTGCAATGCCCGCGCCATGGGCGAGTTCGGGGCAGTATCGGTGGTGTCGGGCCATATTCGCGGCAAGACCACGACCATGCCGCTCGACATCGAAATCCTCTACAACGAGTACAATTTCACCGCCGCCTTCGCCATCGCCTCGCTCCTTGCCTTGCTGGCGCTGGTGACGCTGGTGTTCAAAACCATCCTCGAGTACCGCTTCGGCGACGAACTCGCGGGCACCCGCCGACACTAGGCGAGCAGAAGAACTGAAAGGGCCTCCCAGTTTGGATATCCGCGTCGACACCGTCCGCAAGGAATTCTCGCATTACCCGGCGCTCAACGACGTGTCGCTCGAGGTCAAGTCGAGCGAACTGATCGCGCTCCTCGGGCCATCGGGCTCGGGCAAGACCACGCTGCTGCGGCTGATCGCCGGGCTCGAAATGCCGACCGCTGGCCGCATCTACTTCGGCGACGAGGATGCGTCGTCGAAGACGGTGCAGGAGCGCAATGTCGGTTTCGTGTTCCAGGCCTATGCGCTGTTCCGCAACATGACGGTGCTCGACAATATCTCGTTCGGGCTGAAGGTGCGGCCACGCGCTACCCGTCCGCCCAAGGCCGAGATCCGGCGCCGCGCCATGGAGCTGCTCGACCTGGTGCAGCTGAGCGGGCTCGAGAAGCGCTTCCCGCAGCAGCTCTCGGGCGGCCAGCGGCAGCGCGTGGCGCTGGCGCGGGCGCTCGCCATCGAGCCGCGCGTGCTGCTGCTTGACGAGCCGTTTGGGGCGCTCGATGCGCAGGTGCGCAAGGAGCTCCGCAAGTGGCTGCGCGAAATCCATGACCGGACCGGGCACACCACGGTGTTCGTCACGCACGACCAGGAAGAGGCGCTGGAGCTGGCCGACCGGCTGGTGGTGATGAGCCAGGGCAAGATCGAGCAGGTCGGCACGCCCGACGATGTCTACGATCGCCCGAACTCGCCCTTCGTCTTCTCGTTTATCGGCGAGTCGAGTTCGCTGCCGGTGACGGTGGAGAATCATGAGCTATGGGTCGGCGGCCGCGCCATCGGCCTGCCGGCGCCCAACGATGCGGTGGGCGAGGCCAACCTGTTCTTCCGGCCGCATGATGTCGAGCTGGTCGAGGACGGGGTAAGCGCCGCGCTTGCCGGGGTGGTCGTCGCCTCACGCCGGGTCGGCGGCACCCGCCGCGTCGAACTCGAGATCGGCGGGCTGCCGGAGCGCGTGGAAATCGACCTGCCATTCGACCACCCGGCCGGCGAAAGAACCCGCATCGCCTTCAGGCCGAAGCGCTGGCGGGTGTTTCCGGCGGCGGCCGTCTGACACGGTTAGGCCGGCGAGGGCTGACCCCCACCCCTGTCC
>NZ_LAJE02000370.1 GCF_000970465.2 Devosia insulae DS-56 | reverse complement strand
GGGAGAAGGCACTCCAACTGCCGCCGGTGCGGAAGGGGGGCTACCCCCCTTAGCTATTCCCCACCCCCGCAACGAACCCAGTCACCACGCCCCAGTCGACCAGCGAGCCGATCGTCGCCGACGCGCCCGCCGTCAGCGGGGCCTTGGCGATCTTGCCGACGCCGTACTGGGCTTCGATGCCCATGCCGGTGACGAAGTCGTAGTCGCCGTCCTCGAGCGTGGTCGGCCGCGGCATCTGGCCGAGCGCATAGGCGAGCGCGCCCTGGCCGCAGAGGAACACCGGCTCGACATCGATCCCCGCCGCGCCGGCGCCCTTCAGCAGCAGGCGCTGGGTGATCTCGGGGATCTCGACATAGATCACCCCGTCATAGACCAGCGCGCCGCCGGTAAAGAGCGGGTTGGTCTTGGTCGGGTCGCCCCCTTCGCGGTTGCGGGCGTCGCGGTTGGCGGCGGTCATCACCGGGTCGGCCTTCAGATCGCGGAAGCCGCGGGCGCCGAGGAAGCAGACGAACCATTCCTGGTCGCCCTCGGCTTCCATATAGGGGCTGATCTTGGGCCGGCCGTTATAGACGCCCGGGTTATTGGGGTCGACGCCGGTCTGCTTGGCCTGGTCCTTCAGGAGGCTCCCGACCGCCGCCGACATCTTGTCATTGGTCGCGTCGACATTCCCCACCGCGGTGGCGAAGGTGGTCGAGTAGTTGGAGAGCGCCGAGCCGAACACCACGCGGTCGGGGTTGGCGGTGACCCAGGCATTCTTGTTGCCGGCCGTGGCCGCCGACCACTTGATGCCGTTGACGCGGTTGCCGGGGTTGCCGAAGCGGCCGGCCTGCATCGCCGAAGTGGGGATCGACAGCAGCGCATCGACCAGGTCGTCGCGGACGATCCGCTTCGACCAGCCGCGCAGCAGGCTGCGCGCCGTCGAGCGCACCGAGAACGAGCTCTCCTTGTTCTGCGCCCGGTTGTTGGCCACGGCGTTTCTGGCCCAGTCGGCCCAGAGCGGCATGCCGTAGCTGTCGATCTGCTCTTCGTTGCCGCGCAGGGTGCCGGCGCCGACGCCATCGCCCGAAAGCTGGGTGACGAGCGGCACGCGGATCTCCTTGCCGTCGGCTTCGAGGTCCGACATGCGCACGATCACCGAGGTGGAATCGTCGCCCATATAGGCATCGAAGCGGGACGAGCGCAGGAAGTCATAGGCGACATCCTGGCGGAACTTGATCACTTCATTATTGGGGTGGTTGGGAGAAAGAGCCATTGCTTGATGGTCCTGATTTCAGCCGGGTGCGCTTAACGCCGCCGGCGGGTGGTTGCCGAGAACAGCTCGGCATCGGAGGGGTCGCCGGCCGCGGATGCGGGGCCGGCGGCGGTGCCGATGCCTTGCAGCGAGGGGATATGCGGCACGGCTGAACGACGGGGCGCTTCGATATTGGGCTGGGCAGCGCCGCGCAATTGGGCGAGGAAACGCTGCTGGACTTCGGGGTCTCGCATCGCCTCGTCGAGCACGCGGTTGCGATAGGCAGCGGGGTCGCCGCCGATCTCATCGAACGCCTGACGCTTCTTGTGCCAGGCGACGAGCTCCCCATAGGGGTGGTTCGAGCGCATGATGCGGAGGTAGTCGGTCTGCACTGCCGGGTCGGCCTGCATCGCCTGCCCGAGCGCGTTGTAGGCCGCCCTGACATTGTCCGACCCATGCTTTTCTTCCGCCAGGAGGCGGGAGACGCCCTGCCGCTGCTGGAACAGCTGCTCGTGGATCGGGGTCACCAGCGAGCGGCCCCATTCATCCGGGTTGTCCCAGAATTCCGGTGGCCGTGCCGCCTGGTGCTGCGGCTGCAGCTGCGCCTCGAGCCGGGTGAGCCGATGCTTCAGCTCATCCCGATCCCGCTCCGCCGCCCGCCTTGCATCGGCTTCTTCACGCAGCCGGGCAGGGGGAATGGCAGGCTCGGGCCGCGGTTCAGCGACCGGCTCGATCACCGGTTCCACTTCGGCCACGGGCGCTTCACCGGTGACGGTAGCGTTGAACAAGGCGGTATCGTCGACCGTCTCAGTGTCGTTCATCTCGTGTCTCCCGGACTATCGCGTCCGATTGGCGTGACCCTCACTGTCGCGGAGAGTGCAGCGAAACCGGCAGGAGGGCGCCGGCAGCCCGTTGCCCCGTATCGTGGCGCGGACGGAAATTGTGTTTGGCGGCGATTTGCTTGCCACCAAGGCTGGTGTGCTTGGCTGCCCCTCACCCCGGCCCTCTCCCCAGAGGGGCGAGGGGGCGATGTGGCACTGTCCGCGCAAAGTGCGTCCCCTCGCCCCTCTGGGGAGAGGGGCTAGGGTGAGGGGCGCCAAGCGCGCAGGGCTTCCCAGCGGGGTGCAGCCCGACTGATAGAGACAGCCCCCTCCCGGCCTCCCCCATAAAGGGGGAGGTGAAGAGTCGAGGCTCTGTCCTCGATCGTGCCAGGTGAACCAGCGCGGCACCTCCCCCTTTATGGGGGAGGATGGGAGGGGGCCGTCTCTATCAGTCGTTCCTTGCCCGCACCTCAGCCGCCTGCACCTGCAGCGCCCGCCCCGCCAGCTCCAGCTGCCGGTTAGCCCGCCGCGCATCCTGTTCCTCGCGCCGGAACATGAGCTCGTCCTGCCGTTCCACTGCATCGATCCGCTGCTCCAGCCCTTCGGCCGCCCGCTCGGCGCCGATATCCTCGGCCTCCGCCATCAGCTTCATCGTCTCGGCCTCGGTCTTCCGGTTGCCCAGCGCCTTGCCCTGCAGCTCCAGCATCGCCGCCTGCTGCTGCAGCATGGCGGCCTGCTGTTCCCTGGGGTCGGGCGGTTGCGGCCGCTGCCGGGTCGCATCGCGGAATTTCTTCTTGGCGGAAGCCGGCATCGACGAGGTTTCGATCAGCACTTCCAGCGCCGCCGCGGCGACTGCCGGCTGCAGCAGCGGGCCGACCGCCTGCAGCGCCTGGCGCACCGACTCGTTGGTGTCGGCCTGCATGGTCACGGTGTCGGGCCCCTCATCGAGGATGATGTCGACATCGAGCGAACCGAGCGCATTGGTGATGGTGGGGATGCCCGTCGCCGGGTCGATCGCCAGCCGGTTGACCGAAAGCCAGTTGCCCAGCCCCTCGTCATCGGTGACGCGGATCCAGCGCTCGGCGGTCCAGAGGCTCTGCACTGCGTTCCAGATGGCGCGATAGACCCGCTGTTTCCAGCCGCGATAGCCGAGCAGATACGGGCCGAGCTCCGCAATCCCCGCCTGCTGCTGCAGCGCGATGGCGCGGCCGCTCATATCCTGGATGCCCGAGCCCATCAGCGCCGGGTTGAAGCCGTAATTCTCGATCTCTTGCTTCGCCTCCTCGAGGAAACCGAGATTGGCGTTCAGCTCGGCGCCGCGCGCCGCATCGTCGAATTGCGGCAGCTCGGCGCCCACCGGCACCACCACCACGCCATCGGGGCGGGCGAGCTCGGCGCGGATCTTTTCAGGCTCCAGCCCCTGGCCATCGCGGATGACGATGCGGCGTGACTGGCTGGTGTGCAGTCCCTTGGAGCGGCGCTGGTTGATCTCGTCCTGGGCCGATTTCATGTTGCGGAAGAAGCCGTAACGGTCGCCGTCATGGTCGACATTGGCCGAAAACATCACGTATTTGCAGAGCGTCCGGCGCTTCTCGTCGCGCAGATAACTCTCGCCCTCGGCGAGGATGGCGGCGCCGGTATAGATGGCAAAGCACCACTGGTTGCCGCGCTTGTACCAGTGGTCGATCACCCGCACCCTGCGGTGGTGTTCGTCGCCCATCACCCAGTTATCGTCGCTGTCGGGGTTGCTGGTGAGCTCGGAGCCCACGTCCACCGAAGCCCCGATCTCGCGCTCTTTGTCGGGGAAGGCGGCGAGGAGTTCCGCCGCATCGGCCCATTTGCCGATCCCCATATAGCCGGCATCGGAGAAATCGGCGCGGGTCGAGGTCGGGTCGTAAAAGAACCCTGCGGGCTCGACCACTTCGAAGCCGATTTCGGTATCGCCCTTGTCGCCGGCTTCCAGCGTCAGCTCGAGCCCGCCAATGCCGTCGACCGCGCCGTTAAGCCCGGCGATCGGCGATTTTTCCTGCCAGCGCTGCTCGTCGAGCACATAGCGCAGCACCGCGGTCGCCACCTCCGCGCCATCCTCATGCTTGGGCGTGCGGGCATAGCCCTTGGGGTCCTGGCGCTGCCGCTCGAGCAGGCCGACCACGGCGTTGATCTTCCGCGCCATGCGGTTGTAGGTGACGACGGGTTGCTTCCGCTGGTTCAGCGTCTTGATCTGCTTCGCCGTCCAGTGCGCGCCATGATAATAGCGCCGCGCCTCCTGCTGCTCGTCGATCTCGGCACGCTTGCCGTCGAGATAGCTCAGGTAATCCTGCTTC